>JBKCVN010000001.1:0-3318 GCA_046317875.1 Alphaproteobacteria bacterium
ATTTGCCACCGCCGTCAGCGCTCTGGCACGGGCATAGGGATCACTAATCTGCTGGGCATCGGCTAAAGCACTTTCGAGTAATTTAGTTCCAGCAGCAGTTTGTCCTGCTTGTTGGTATTCGTAAGCCACTTTGATTTTGGCGAATGTCTGATCAATGGGATCTTTGAATTCATTAATTAAAGGAACGGCTTGATCCAACAAAGGCACGGCAGCAGTGGGAGCATCATTGCGGCTGTAGTTGTGGGCAATTTCCTGCAAAGCAAAAGCCCGTGTCGAAGGATTTTCAATGGTATTGGCAGCGGTGGCGCTTTGTCCTAATAAATCAAGGGCAGTTTTAGGCGCTTGTGCTTCCTTGTATTTGTTGGCAATTTCTAGCAAACCGCCCACCTTAACATTAGCGGGAATCCCTGCCTGATTCACTTCATCCAGATAGCACTGCAAAGGAATTCCTTGAAACTGTGGTTCTGGTGCCGCAGCAACGTGATTCGCCCCCGATAAAATTCCTAAGCCCCCGATGAGTAACCCAAGGCTAACCACTGCACCTCCAAATTTCAGTCCCCGACGGCAATACTCCATGACCTTGGTGATGAGTCGGTTAATTTTGCCCTGTCTATGGGAGCGACTGGGAGACAAAATCTTGAGGGGCTGCACCGGTGCGAGGGTGAACCAATTGGTGCGTTTACGGGAATCCATTAATATTTCCTCTGAATCAACAACCTGAATCAACAATTCACACAAATACTTTATGTGTACTTTATGTGAACAAATTTAGTGAATGGCTAGAATGGCTAGTGTGCCCAAGAGTCAGACATCCAAACATCCTCAGATTTTACCCAATCGATCTAGTTGCTTAAAGCTTTTACGACAAATATGCAGAATTCGTTACTTAGGTTCAGTATTGCCGCTAAGCTCACTGCGGGGCTAATTCTCGGTGGTGGTATTGGTGCAATTCTCAGTACTGTGATGACCACCACCACCTCAGCCCCAGCTATAGCTCAGAGCAGACTACCTTCAACTGCTGTAAGTATCACTAAAATCAATATTGCCCGTTCAGGGGGTGATACCCGACACCGCTGGGTTACTTTTGTAGTCCCTGATCGGAATACAGCAGTTTCTGCCTATGGCGGTAGTTTGCGGCTCTATGATGTTCACATTGCCAAGATGATTGAAATTACTGCCGACCAATTTTGTAACGCAGACTCCAATGAAGGAGCATATTTCAACTATGAAGCAGACGATGGACAGATCTTCATGGGCAAAGTCTTCATTAGCTGCCGTCTGGCTCGATATGCTAAAGCGACCTATGGCTTGGGTAGACCAGAGCGCACCGTATTACAATATGCGGGGAACCCTGAAGTGGTATATATTCCCGTTCTAGATCTCAATGGTTCTAGGATTAAGGAATTTCAGGATCTGGTTGCTACCAGAATTAATCCCCAGTGCATCAAGATGGAGAGAACAATCTGTCCAGGTGATCGCTTGGAGTAATTATCCCCGGCACACTTTTCTCTAAGCCCGTCTATCTGAGATCTATCTCAATTATTTATTTCCTAATTTCCTAATTAATCCCTATTTTCCCTGCCACCTTGTCCCTAGTTCCCACCATGCCCAGCCCCGCACACAAATTACGCATTGTTCTAGTGGCAACCACTGGAGCAATGAACCTAGGGGCAGTGGCAAGGGTAATGCAAAATTTTGGTCTAACCGATCTGTGGCTAGTCAGTCCCCAGTGTGACCGTGACAGCCTCGAAGCCCGACGGATGGCAATGCACGGGGATCACGTCCTTGCCAATGCCCAAATTGTGGCGGATTTGCCTGCGGCTTTAGCGGATTGTCAATGGGTAGTAGGTACTGCCGGACGGGTTAGCCAAGGGGATTTAGCCGTAGTTGAGCCAATTCCTGCAATGGTGCAAATGCGAGGTTTTCCGCAAAGTGCCTTGGTCTTTGGCACTGAAGATCGTGGCTTAAGCAACAGAGAACTGCAATATTGCCAACAGGTGATGCGTATTCCCACCGATGATACTTACCCGTCCCTTAATTTGGCGCAATCTGTCGGAATTTGTTGCTATCAATGGCAGATTTTGCCAGAATTACCATCAAACATCGATTTCCTGACTAGGCAAACGTCCCCAGATTTGCTAAAGTCAGCACCCATAACCCCTGAGACATCAGCTCCCCACCCCAGCGGTCAGACTGTAATCAATGTTGCGCCCCACCAGCAACGGCTAGGCTACTATCAAAGCCTAGAAGAACTGCTGCTCACCATTGGTTATCTTCAGCCCCATACGGCATTTGCCAAAATGGAGAAGATCCGCCATATTTTTGAACGCGCTCACCTCACCAGTGCCGAAGTAGCCTTGTTACGCGGTATGGTGCGGCAAATGAATTGGGCAAGGCAGCATCTTCCTGGTTTAGACCATGATCTCAACCGTGCCCCCAGCCAAGATCCGTCACAAGATCTCTTTCAAGCTCCCCCAAACGATCATTTGCCCGATCCTGATCGGTAATGCTTCTGTACCATTAATATCTTCCCCTGTCGAGGAGTCGTAACTTACTGTGGAACCGAGAAACTTTTCCGCTTCAGATGCCACGAAAAAGCGTGAAGCCCGCCGCGCTCGTCAACAAAGCCGCCGCCGTGCTGGTGCGCTAGGCGATGGCTCTAGTTCCCCTAATGACAGTAATTACACCGCAAATAATTACACCAGCAATGGTAAACCGCGCCCCAGTGGTCGAGGGGAAGGAGAACGTATCCTCCGCCCCGTTGACGGTAACAATTCTGGTAACTCTTCCGGCGCGGGCAGTAACGGCTCTAATGGCAGTGCCAATAATGTCCGTCCTTTAACTACAAAGGCAGAACGGGTGCGCCCCGCTAATGCTAATACCCGTGGGCGTCGCCCCACCCGTGCCCAGCAAATGTTCTGGCACTTATTACGGCTTTTGGTGGCAGGGATTGGTTTAAGCGTTATCGCGGGAACTCTGATTACGTTTTGGACCAGTCAGAACAAACAAAATGTAGCCAAAACACCCGCAGCAGAAACCTTGACTACCAAAGACGAGAATCGCCAAGATGTGAGCGGTGTGGTGTTACGGACTTCTGCTGAACCTCTGGAGGCTAAAATCCGTCAAATTGCGGCGAAGGATAAAGACCTCACCCTCCATGCCCTAGCCCTAGAACTAGACAGCGGTACTTATTTCAGCATCAATGGTGATAAACCAGTCCCTGCGGCTAGCACAATTAAAACCCCTTTGCTGATTGCATTTTTGCAGGATGTAGACGCAGGTAAAATTCGCCTAGATGAACAATTAGAAATTTCTAAA
>JBKCVN010000002.1:0-2678 GCA_046317875.1 Alphaproteobacteria bacterium
AGGATGGCTGTCACAGCTCACCCTGCATTATTTCTTCACCACTGGTGAACAATTTCTACAGGCAAGGGACGCCCAACGGGTGAAGGGACTAGCAGGGGAAGACAAGCAAGTTTGTGGCAAAGACGTTAACCGCAAGACCCTTACCTTACCGATCGCCGCGCTAAAGATGTTTGGATTTCAGCAATTCCTGACAGGCATCGGGCAATTCTCTAAAGAATCCTTGGCTGATTGGTTTGAGACGGTCATTTTGCCGAACCGAACCCAGATCAAGCAAATTTTAGGGGTCTCTATCAATCCTGAGAAAGACACGCCGATCGCCTTCGTTCAACGAGTCCTTAAAAAGATGGGACTAACCTTGACTTACTTAGGACGGTTTGGGGAACGGGGGAACACCCAACGAGTTTATGGGCCGGCCAACATTGACCCCGACGGACGGCAAGACATCTTTGCCCGATGGTTTGAGCGGGATTCTGATTTGTATCCCTTTGATACCGTATCCAGCAAATCCTTATTAAATAATCAAGCCTAACCACTGGATACCGGTTAGGGGACGCCGTTGACCCCGACGCCGACAAATAACCCCGATCCGTTGCTGCTATGATGGGAGAATAAACCCGTTAACAGCTATAACCCATACAGGACAATGGACAAACCAAAAGGGGGAAGGGGACACAAAGCACCCTATCGGACTACACATCTGAGAGTGCCTGACCCAATCAAGGACGATTTACAGAGCATCATTGACCAATGGCGGGCAGATTATTTGAACGGGGAACCGACGGCAATTCCCACGGGCAAGACCCCAAACGATAACAGCAAGGCGATCGCCCTTTTGACCGATGCTCTCAGTCTCAAGGCGAATGCAGGGGGAAAAATCAAGCAGCAAATTAGGGAAGCGATCGCCATCTTGAGGGGGGAAGGGTAGGACTCACCACCACCACCACCACGCACGCCTATTTCTCAAAATGACAGCCAGGGGGAATTGTCGGGGGACTGATTTAAATCTTTGATAGGGCGATCGGCATAGGGACTGATAAGCCGTGATTATTGCCCGCTTGTCCGTTGGAGCAATTCCCTGGCCATGCTCTCCAAAAATTGGGGACTCTGACGACTAAGCCAAAAGCCACGACCGATCCGTTTCTGGTATAGCTTGCCCTTAATCCGTTTCTGTAGAATCCAATACGCCCCAACACGGTAGGCACTCACCCGATCGCCACTGGGAAGTTCAACCAAAAATTTCTTGTGCTTCCGTAGCCAATATTCCCAACCCACCGACAGCAACGATAAGGGCAATTCCTTGCCGGTTTCAAAGAGGTAACCATTTCTGACTGTTGCTTGGCCCATCACAGAACATTCCCGCACAATGCCAAAACTAACACGCTGAATCGTCACAAAATCTACAGCAAACCCCTAGGGGGTTCCGCGTATAACGAGCGTTACTGTAAGACTGCCAAATGACGGGCAAGACCCCATACCAAGGGCATTACCGAGACCATCTCCGCACAATGCCAAAATTAACACGCTGAATCGTCCAAAAATCTACTGGGACACCTATAGGGTGTTCCCGTATAACGAGCGTTACTGTAAGACTGCCAAATGATGGGCAAGACCCCATACCAAGGGCATTACCAAGACCATCTCCGCACGGTGCCAAAATTAGCACGGGGATTTAGGCGACAAACTTCAGGGACGCCCATAGGTGTCTCCGCATAATGCCTTTTGTCGCAAGACTGCCCAACGACGGCAAGACCAAGGGCGCGATCTGAATCGCCCCCTGTCCCATAGCTCAAGGGCGATCGCCGCCGATACGCTATATCTAGCGTCGGAATCCTGTAGGCAAGTACGGGAAAAGGGGGAAATATTAATTTTTGAAAACCGCAAATATGTGTCAGGCACATAAAATTTTGGACTCAAACAGGGGGAATGTTGGCTTAGCCAACATGGAATGTGTGCTGGACACACATCGGAATATGGTCTGAGACCATAAAAAAATGGTCAAGGTGACCAATCTAAAACCTCAAAGGAAAGCAAAAAATGTTGGCTCAGCCAACACCTAAATATGTCCCTGGCACATATTTTCAAAAGTCACCCAAAACTAAAAGACAGTCAGGGCAAGACTTTTAGAGGTTGCCACGGGAAGTGATGAAAAGTCTTTAATAGTAAGAAAAAATTTTTCAGAGTAAGTTTTGAAATTTTCCCTACGGAATAGCAAGGGAAGGATCGCGCCTATCCCGAAATAAAACCCGCTCACAAACGCGCCTAAAATCTGCCACCTAAAACCGGAAAACAGGGGACGGTTAGGGTTTGCCTAAGCAAACATGGCAACGATATATTGATAACTGTAATGACCAAAAAAAAGCTTCTCAGCTTGGGGACGAAATCCGGCATTGCTACAGTAACCGCTAGCGTCAACTAGGGGATAACAACCGAATAAACCACGCTAAAAAGCAAAAAACTTTCAAAAATTTATTACTTCAACTGTAGCAACTCTAGGAAAAATCCCCAAAAAAAGAAGCGGTCGTCACTTTCACCCATAGACCGCTATGACCAAATATAACTCCATAACCGAACAGTTAACAATCCCTTTTGGCGAAGATTTCAGCCATTACCAAGACATCGGCGTGACCCCTGCGATGGTGGCAGAATTCACAGAGCGATCGGCGATCGCACCCGACGTG
>JBKCVN010000003.1:0-6498 GCA_046317875.1 Alphaproteobacteria bacterium
ATGTTATGGTAATTAAAATCATACCTCAGGCAGATCCATCTACATACGATGATAACTTGTTTATAAGGGAGGGCACTAGCACGGTTGGGCCATTGAATAAAAGTGATTCTCGTGCATTTATGAAGTCATTTTATATAAATTCTTAATCCACCCAACAATTAGATGCACCGGAGACGGCTTCGCCGTCCCGGTGATCTTATGCGTTGGGCGGACGAAAATTTGAAAAATCAATGGTGTTCCACGTATAAATTATGTGGTCTAAGCCGCTACGGTAAAGAATTCGCGGTATATCTCTTTGTTTCAGTTGATTATCATTGGCCGCTCAGTTCTTTACACTCCGCTGATGTGTTGTGTAAATCATATTGAAATTCAAATTTCGAACATCCTTGTTTCACCTTGGCAACCTGTTTCAATCTGATCCGCCATGTTGCATTACATTATTTTGGTTCCCTGGTTGACATGATCCATGTTCCAATAAACTGCATGAAAGCCCAACAAGTAAATTCACCTGACGCCCTGACGGGCGCAGGTGATTAATAACGTTGGGCACCCGCAATTTCGACAAATCGATATGGGCCGTGTAAAGATTAATTGGATTTAATCGCTACGGTAAAGAATTCGCGGTATGACTCCTTGCTCCAGTTGATAATCAATGGCCGCTCAGTTCTTTACGCTTCGCTGATTTAATGCGCGAATACGGTTTTAAATTCAACATTTCGAACATCCTTGTTCCATTATACGGTTCAATCGCAGTTCAATTATCCTTGTTCCATCATGCGGCATTAAATCCATGGTTGACACGATCCTTAGGCAAGTAAATTAAAAACTGTGCCCAACAAGCAGATGCACCGGAGGCGGCTTCGCCGCCCCGGTGATCTTAAACGTTGGGCAGATGCAATAAATATTGAAAGCAAGAAATATTTTATGAATATTTACCGTAATGTATTTTTGGCTGGAACGTACTCTTGTCCAGGCATTCCAGAGCCAATACAGTTGATACAAGATCCAATAATTTATAAGGGCGATTCCATCGGTAGGCTTGCGTTATTGCTAAAGGATGGCGCTCTAAGTTGTAGATTAGAGCTTACGGAAAAATTCCCGTGGGAAAATTGCGATGGCTATCAATTTGTTGAAAGGATTGTATCCCAACAATTGTCATTATTTACATTGTTTACCCTGCGATCTATAGATGTTAAAGTTACAAATGTCATAAATGATAAACCGGATTTAACATTCTGGCACACAAAGTCATTGCCTGAGTTTCTTGAAAAGCACGTATTGCCTATTGATGGATTAGGGGTTCTATGGAACTCAACCTACTCTATAGAATATAGTGTTTTCATTAGACTTTCGGTTGAGGACTTTAGGCGTGCGTTAGTTGATTTCGATAACGCATCATTTCACTGCTATAGGTCATTGGAATCTTTACGACATGCGGTTGCAAAAAAGTACGTAATAAAAGAAAATAATAAGAGCGCGCAATGGGACAGGCTTAAAATAATATCAGGATTTGACTCCAATATTATGGACTGGATTAAATTGCACGCGGATGGAATTCGTCACGGGAATCCGCTGTCAGGTAGCAAGGAAAAATTTGAACCAGCCATAATCCAAACACGTGATTGTATATTAAAAGTAATTCGTGACTTAAGTAACCTATAAATTAATCTGATGACAATATAAACCATTACAGCCCAACAAGTATATGCACCTGACGCCCTGACGGGCGCAGGTGATCTTTAACGTTGGGCACCCGCAATTTCGACAAATCGATATGGGCCGTATAAGAATAAATTGGCATTACCCGCTACGGTAAAGAATTCGCGGCATATGTCTTGGTTCCAGTTGATTATCAATGGCCGCTCAGTTCTTTACGCTTCGCTGATTCAATGTGCTATTACGGTTTGAAATTCAACATTTCGAACATCCTTGTTCCAATATACGATTCAATCGCAGTTCAATTATCCTTGTTCCATCATGCGGCATTAAATCCATGGTTGACAAGATCCTTGGGTAAGTAAATTATAAAACGTGCCCAACAAGCAGATGCACCGGAGGCGGCTTCGCCGCCCCGGTGATCTTATACGTTGGGCAGACGAAAATACAATATGAAAATTAAAGGAAGTATTGAAATTCGAAAATACAGGGATGGTGGTTCCCTTGGAATTACATTCGAGGAAGCTGGCAGTGAAAATGTCGCAAATGAATTGTTTCTTAAGATTAAAAATGTTGGATCAAATATATTTCGCTCGGCCCGCCTTATAACCAGGGTGAGAACAAACTATATTTGCCCCATGACCGGCGCTTCAATTCCAGATATTCAGAAAACAGAAAAGTCCTTAGATCTTATCGAAGCTGAATTTGCACTAAGCAAGCTGATTAAAGCATCAATTGGGGAAAATGCTTCATTGAAAGGGCGTCTTGAAAAAATAAGATCAGAAATTATAATGTCTGCCCAACAATCGGATGCATCCGAGACCATGACATAAAGTATTTGCTACGGCGCCAGCCTGCAAATACTTTATGCCATGGTCCGGCTGATCCTTGGCGTTGGGCACCTGCAATTTCGACAAATCAATATGGGCGGCGTAAAGATTAATTGGCATTACGCGCTACGGTAAAGAATTTGCGGTATAAATCCTTGCTCCAGTTGATAAGCAATGGCCGCTCAGTTCTTTACGCTTCGCTGATTCAATGCACTAATACGATTTGATATTCAACATTTCGAACATCCTTGTTTCAAAATTCGGCTCAATCGCAGTTCAATTATCCTTGTTCCATCATGCGGCATTAAATCCATGGTTGACATGATCCTTGGGTCAGTAAAATAAAAAATGTGCCCAACAAGCAGATGCACCGGAGGCGGCTTCGCCGCCCCGGTGATCTTAAACGTTGGGCAGATCGCACAGTTACAACAAAAACACAGATAAGGAAGTTATGCTAGACATATTCGTTGATATGCACCAATATAAAAAAATTGGTGATGCGCAGTCAAAGGCTCAGTCAGCCGCTGACAAGGTAGAATCTGTAAATGATTTCATTAAAAGGCTCGAGACACAAATTGATGAGCAAAAACTGGTTATCCAAGCCCTTGTTGAATTACTAATCTCAAAAAGCATTTTCGATAAAAATGTGTTATTGGATAAAATTAAAGAAATCGATGGACGAGATGGAAGCGTGGATGGAAAGATCGGCAATAACTCCAATGCAAAATGCGAATCATGCAAAAGATCGTACAATATTAAAATAAACAAGTGCCTTTATTGTGGTCACGAAAACTCAACCTATGCCACCATAAGTAACGACTATAAAAAATCCATAAAAAGAAAACTGTATTACTTTGCAAGAATAATTGTAACAATTCTTCCCAACAATTATAATAACCTGACTCCCTGAAGGGCGAAGGTGATATTTGACGTTGGGCAGATTAAAACCATGAACACAATTCGAGTATATGCAAAATCAACTAATATATCAGATAAGAATACATGGGAAAATATAAAGGAAGAAATTCGTGATGCTCTTGATCTTGATGCGAGTCGTTATGATGAAAGGGCTACAGTTGATTTTGTGAACATCATATCGGTTTTAGTCGAGTCAAATCTTATTCATATCGAATACAATTTTCAATATTCTGCATATTATGGATGCCGTGATAGGGACATTACTGATATATCAGACAATGATTCTGTGACAGGGACAATAATTGGTGATTATGTCGAATTTGATACATGGATTTCACAGGAAATGGAAAGGCCGTATGACTACGACGATCTATGACAAGACACTTAAACTTACATTAATTGAAAGATTAAATAATCTGCCCAACAAGCGGATACATCCGAGACCATGGCATAAAGTATTTGCTACGGCGCCAACCCGCAAATACTTTATGCCATGGTCCGGCTGATCCTTGGCGTTGGGCACCCGCAAAGTCGAAAAAAACAATATAGGAAGAATAAATGGTGGCGGTAAATACTTTTCGGTATAACCTCATGTTCCGGTTGAATATTAAACACCGCGCAGCTCTTTACACTTCGAAACCACCGAGTCAAAGAAAGGATGCTTTATGTATAACTCAATAGACGATCTTCCAGAATTAAGGAACTACACGAAGGCAGATAGGAGAGTTATTTATAAGAAATCGTGTATCAATGGTTGGGCAAGGCTCCATTTGTGTGCATCGGTTATGCTGTTTCATTTATTTACAATTAAAATTATAAATGAAGGTACCTTCGAAAATTTATATTATAAAATCATAGCGACATCAATTGTGATGGGCCTGTTTGCATATTGTTATGTTGTATTCAAGCTCAATTCAATAGATAGGCATCTCATAGCTGATTATATTAATAAAGCGACAGACAATAATGCAAAAGACAGTATACAGTAAATCTAAGTGCCCAACAAACATATGCACCTGACGCCCTGACGGGCGCAGGTGATATTTGACGTTGGGCAAAATCAATAATCAAAGCGATCCATTTGCCAATGCGTTACATTAATTTAATAGCACTAATCTTCGTATGTATTCTAATTAGCGGATGCGCCTTCGGGCTGCTCGCAGATCGGGTAGGATCAGAGACTCATGTATTAAAAATAAAATCGTTCTATTCCGATATCGATAATGGGGTTGTTTTTGTTAGATACTCTATTGATGACGAAGGAGATAGATTAAGAAAATATACAGAAGGGGACTTAAAGTCATTTCTGGATGATGTGTATGAAGGCCAATCAAAGAGATATACCAGGTATTACGAGGAGAAGGTTAAGAGTGAAAAAACTAACATTCTCGATAATCTCATAATAAACTATTACCCATTCTTAAAAGATTATGGAAAAGAAGCAAAGGATATTGAGGTGGCGAACTTAATCGAAAGGTATAGTTTCCGTTATGATTATATCTACGATAGATGTAACGCTAAAATATCAATTCATCTATCAAAATACGAAAACCTAGGGACAAAGAGGGATAGAATGGGAAAGTCGTTTCTTGTGGCCATGGCCGGGCCAATTGATCTTGCAACGTCTCCAATTCAGGCTGGAATCATTATTTATATGTTAAAGGACTTTAAACATTCCTTTTAATCTTTCCAAAATTTACGAAAGTTAATTCTATTAATTATCAATTGATATGCCCAACAAGAAAGTATGAAAATTCCGCCAATCTTCAACATCCAAGTGCAGCCAACAGTGAATAAATAAGCCCAACAATTGGATGCATCCGAGACCATGACATAAAGTATTTGCTACGGCGCCAGCCCGCAAATACTTTATGCCATGGTCCGGCTGATCCTTGGCGTTGGGCATCCGAAAATTCGACAAATTGAATGCGTGACGTGTAGACATTAAGCGGTATTACCCGCTACGGTAAAGAATTCGCGGTAAAGCTCCTTGTTTCAATTTAAATTCCTTGGCCGCTCAGTTCTTTACACTTCGCTGATTATCTGTGCTGTATAATCTGGTGAATTATTATTGAATATAACTTTTCTTTACACGTGACTTTGTCAGATTTATCGTCCTTGTTCCATTACATTAAATCTTATTGCCGGTTGACATGATCCAAGTTCCATTAAAATGCAATGATGCCCAACAAGTATATGCACCTGACGCCCTGACGGGCGCAGGTGATATTTGACGTTGGGCATCCAAATCTCGAAGCTGGCGCGTTATAAATCGCTCCAATTGATTCATGAGCCTTAAATCCAGTATTTGTAATATACTATGCTGGTATTGCCATATTCACAGGTCCAGTTATCATTGCTAGCCACACGTACACCCTCAATATAGCTGGCTAACAATTAAAATAAACCGCTGGGAAAACCACACTGCGTTATCATGATTCTATTTGATCCGATTAACTACGGTAAGGAAAACAAAAGGTCCCTTAAACTGGGTTTTATTGTGTTAGGGCCCTTATTTACTATCGGTTCTTTGTATATGATGTGGCATTCGACAGTCGACTACGCCAAAGGCAATGAATTATGGGTAATTGCAAAGTTTGTAATCCAGTGGGTGTCATCAATCATTGGTGTTCTAATTATAATTAGAAGCTATGCGGAATATAAAAAACAAATGGACAATGCCAATCTTCAACGGCCAAGTGAAAACATCAATGAATAATCCTGCCCAACAAGTATATGCACCTGACGCCCTGACGGGCGCAGGTGATATTTGACGTTGGGCACCCGCAATTTAGACAAATCGATATGGGCCGTATAAGAATAAAATGGCATTACCCGCTACGGTAAAGAATTCGCGGTATATGTCTTGGTTCCAGTTGATTATCAATGGCCGCTCGGTTCTTTACGCTTCGCTGATTCAATACGCTAATACGTTTTGAAATTCAACATTTCGAACATCCTTGTTCCAATATACGGCACAACCGCAGTTCAATTATCCTTGTTCCATCATGCGCCATTAAAACCATGGTTGACATGCTCCTTAGGCCAGTAAATTAAAAACTGTGCCCAACAAGCAGATGCACCGGAGGCGGCT
>JBKCVN010000004.1:0-28541 GCA_046317875.1 Alphaproteobacteria bacterium
CCTTCTCATTAATCGGTTAGGCCCTTCTCAAAAATTAAAATTAATTCTTGTCCTCTGAAAGCTTTTTAAATAAATCCCCAGATTTTCTATGTTCTTGAAAGCTTACCTCGATGATCGCCTCAAATACCACCACTTCTTCCAGATTTTTTTCCACAAAAGTATGGTTATCAAAAGATTTTATAAGAAAAAGTTTTTGATTTTTTTTATGCTCATTAAAAGCATGTAAATTATCCAAACTTTTGGTTCCATCTGGCTTCAACAAAAGAAAACATGTGCTGGCTTTTTCTGTTACATCCTCCAGCTTCCAGCGTTTTTTCATCGCATCGAAAATAGCTTGGCTAACCTCTTTTTTTTGACCTCTGCTCCCCCATAAAAAATATCCATTTTCCCAAAAGGAGTCCAAAGCTCAGAGAATAAAGGCTCTTCATTAGACCCTCCAATTTTTAAAAATATATGGCTGGCAGATCTGCCATGCGAAAATAAAGGAAAAGGAATCACTTGCCCCGTAAAAGGGCTGGTGACTGATTGTCCTCTGGATTTTGGATCTTGTTTTTTAATATTCACATCCAAAACTTTCTTGAATGCCGAAAGAGCCGTGAAATAGGGCTTCATTTCTTCTTCATTATTCCAGCGTGCAACCACATCATCTAAATTTAAAGCGGCACTAAAAGATACAGCTTGCCCACATGCTGTGATTAAAACAAGTAATGCAAATTTCTTTAAAGTCATAAATGTGTCCTCCCCCAGGTTTATATAAATTTTATACCCTATTTGGGAAAGGATCCAGGGGAAAGAGGCATCTACGCCAATGAGTTTAATCGATTCAACAACGCCTGTACCGAATTATTCAACGATTCAATTTCACCCGATGTTAAACGGGAAATATTCTGCGAAATATAATTCAAAATAGCCGCCGCATAGGAAGATTGAACCCGAATAAAGGCTGTTAACATTTGGGGATACATATAGGTATCCCAAACGCTGGGGTTGTTCCCCTGGTTAATAAACAAGGCCTGTAAATAAGGGTTGTTGGCAATCCCCCCCTTAACGGCTTCCACCGTTTGTACGGAAGACAAAGCTGCCGTTCCCAGCAGCATGTTAATCACTGAATCCACGGTGGCTGAAACCTGTTGGGCGTTCGCTGCACTGACTAACTGACCAGGGGTCGATCCCCCCAAGGCTGCCAGTTTTGCCGCCAGCATGGAAAGATTCGTCCGTAACTTGTTGGCTTCAGGAGAGTTAGCATGGGCTAGACCTTCCACATCCTTTACATCCCGATAAATCCCCGCGATAGAAGGTCCTGCACCCGGCACGCCACCCCCCATGCCAAAGGCATTGATTATGAAGATGGATATAAAAAATATTTTTTTTACGAAAAGCATGTAACATCCCCGTTTGTTGTGAGGCTTATCTTATCAAAAAGAATAAAATACGGAAACAAAAAATAAGAAAGGAACAGGAAAACAAAGGCTCTTCACTTCTATTTTGGGTTGTGCTAGGTATTAAAAATGATTATTTTATCACCTAAGATATTGTTCTTTTTGGGCTTTATTGTGTTCCAATCTATTTTTTCTGGGTATGCCGTCCTTCTGTCTTCTCCACCCCTAATTTCTGAGCAAGATGTTAGAAAAAAAGAACAATCTGCAACTTTGGCCATGAATTGGACCGTTGATAAAGCCTCTTTAGGTTTTGACAGAAAACATGGAAAGATAGCCCTAAAAATCCAGTTTATGGAAAAGTTTCCAGAAGAACTCTCTCCCTTTAAGGAAAAGTTCAGTTTCTCTTTATCACAGGGAACAAGCCTATGGACATTTGCCTGGCCAGATTTAGTCAGTCCTTCCGACTGTGAAGTTTCCCTAAATGCCCCTCCCTCCTTAGAAGAAGCCATGGGCATTGTTTACCCGCCACGTGTGTTGGTAAATAAAACTCCTCAAAAACTAGATCTCCTTCAATTGGCAGATCTTATCAAAGACAAGAAATGCGTCTTCTATACCGGGGCAGGTATATCGGCAGGCGCGGTTCCCACCATGCTTCAGCTTATGGAAAAATTACACCTTATGCATGCGAGGGAAAAGGGAAACTTTTTAGCAGCAATTGAGACTGCCCTAAAAGACCCCCAATCCTATATATCTCCCATAAATGATTTTTGCAATGCGTGTCTATTTGGCCAACCAACGCTTGCTCACATTGCAATCAGGAACATAACCAAAAGAAAAAATTGGGGCCTCCTTACGGAAAACCTTGATCTTCTTCATCAAAGATCTGGTATAAACCCTCTCCATCATGCGGGTCCAAATTGGTTAACAGATCATATTAGTAAGGATGATCTGAAAAAAATTGATGTCATCATCACAGTTGGTCTGGCAAGTGATGAGAGTGGATTCTTGGCGTGGTTCAAGGCTTATCATCCAGAAGGTAAAATTATTTCTCTCGACCTAAAACAACCGAATTACCTAGATGAAGATGATTTTTTTCTACAGGATGATGTGCAAAAATCATTGCCTGAACTAAGCGCCCACCTTATCTAAGAGCAAACAATATATTCCTGCCAAGCTCATATATTTTCATTAATTGAGGCACGAGGAGCACCGCGTTGCTAGACTCATAGGGGTGCTGCAGTAACGAAATAATCGGATAAAAGAGATTCGGCCATAGGTAATCTATTTTATTCGAGTACAAGGCACAAGGCGCGACGTGTAGGCATTCCTACACGAGGGCTACAGCAACGAAGTAATCGAGTAAAAGAGGTTACCTAGAGTGTGCGCATCATCAGTTTGCCGGCAAAATACAGCATATACGCCCCCATGCCTCGGTTAATCCAAACCCCACCCTTATCCAATATTCTTTTCGCTACAGAGTGGGAAAATACGGTTGATTGAAGGGTATACCAGGTAAACGAGCTTAACACCAAAAGCCCCCCATACATAAACTGTACTGACAAAGGCGTAGAGGGATCCACCGTGGCCGCCACAATACTGATGAACACTAACGAGGCCGAAGGGCATAAAATATCAATGGTAAAGCCCATGCGAAAGGCTTTCTTGGGGGTCATCCTTTTAAGGTGGGTGATGTACTCATTATCTTGGCCATCGGCGTTTAGAAGTTTTTTGGGGCTGAATAACATTTTTAACCCCAAATAGGCCAAATAAGCACCACCCGCATATTTAATGGTATTAAACAAAACGGGCGATTTTGAAATAAAAGCCCCAAATCCCAAAAAGCTGTAAGTCTTGTGAATAATAGTGCTTGTCACAATACCCAGACCCGTATAAAACCCAATTTTACGGGAATAATAACTGCTGTTATGAATCATCAAGGCCGTTTCTGGGCCAGGGCTGGTGAGATTCATTAAATTTAAAAGAAACAAGTTAAAAAATTGGGTAATATAAAAATCCATGATGGGTCCCTAACGCCTATTGATGTTTTGGAAAACTCGCTTTATAAAAAAGACATGCGTACAGAAATATCCCAAACCGTTGAAGAAATCAAACACTCTCTCTTGTTGTTGCGGAGGTTTCTTTGACTGGGATGCGGCCCACATTCGTTTAAAAGAGCTGGATAGCATCGTAGAAGCCCCCACCTTTTGGGATGATCCCCAAAATGCCCAGGGTGTCATGCAAGAACGAACGGGCCTGACCCAAAAAATTCAAACCATCGAAAATTTTGAGAAAAGCCTGGAAGATAGCCTACTGCTGATCGAACTGGGCGAAGCTGAAAATGATGCCACCACTGTGACAGAGGGCGAACAAGCCCTAGATACCCGGAAAAAAGAATTGTCCATGACCCACCTGGAAAGTCTGTTATCGGGCGAAGCGGATACCTGTTCGGCCTTCCTGGAAATTCATGCAGGGGCAGGCGGAACCGAGGCCCAAGACTGGGCCGAGATGTTGATGCGCATGTACCTCAGGTGGTGCGAAGGTCGCCGGTATAAAGTTGAAATGCTTCAGGAAACCCCGGGGGAAGAAGCGGGCATCAAGTCCATCACTTTACAAGTCACGGGCCCCAAAGCCTATGGCTGGCTTAAAACGGAAAGTGGGGTTCATCGCTTGGTCCGCATATCGCCCTTCGATGCCAACGGCAAACGCCACACAAGCTTTGCCTCGGTGTGGGTCTATCCGGTGATTGATGATTCCATCGAAATTGAGATTCTGGATAAAGACCTGCGGGTCGATACGTACCGGGCCTCGGGTGCCGGGGGGCAACACGTAAATAAAACCGACAGCGCCATTCGTATCACCCACCTTCCCACCGGTATCGTAGTGCAATGCCAGAATGACCGTTCCCAACACCGCAACAGGGCCCAAGCCTATGACATGTTGAGGTCTCGACTGTATGAATTCGAACTTCAAAAAAAACAAGAGGCCGCCCAGGCCCAGGCCGAATCGAAAACCGATATTGGATGGGGCCATCAAATCCGATCCTATGTTTTACAACCCTATCAAATGGTCAAAGACCTGCGCACCGGGGTGGAAATTGGAAATGCTCAGGCGGTCTTGGATGGCCGTATTGACGAATTTCTGGAAGCGGCCCTCAGTCAACGCTTGGGCAGCTAGACAATTGATTTTGCATGCACCGCTAAACTAATATTTGAAATATATAAATATTTATATTTACTTTATTTTTATTGTAAATTATTAATATATTACTATATTTAATCATTTAGATAAGATAAAAATAATGCGCAAAATTAATTTATTACTAAACATATACTCTCTATGGGTGCTTTTATTATCCTCAGTCTGTTTTTCTGCCAGCTTTGAAACCCCAGACGAGGAAACCAGGCGGTTCTTTTCATCCCTATCCTATCAAGCATCTCCTATGATAGCTTCATCAGCCCAAGCCCGGGCCCTAACCCGACAAGATTCCTTTGATATGTTCACCTCCTGGGTTTTGGACAAACCTCAGGTTGGTCACCAGGCTGCTTCTTTCTCGTCAGCCCCCCTATTACCCCTGGGCCGTACAGCATCTTTTCAAGAGGTGTTAGAGGACCTAGAGCATGCTACAGAAGATTCGAACACAACCGCTTCTTCCCATACAGGCTTAAATCTGAGCCATACGATGGATACAACCCTTGCAGATTTCATATCCACAGAATTAGAAGAAGAGGTTGATCCATCACCTGTGCCTTCCAAACCAAAGAAAAAGATCAAACCATCCCCTGAAGAACGGTTAAAAATCAAGACAAAAAAGAGTAAAACATTTTCACGTGACCAAAGGGACAAAAATAAATTCAAATTAAACCAATTAGCCACACTTGCAGAAAAAGACCCCTTTTTAAAAGCCCAAATTGACAAGATCGAGAGCAGCGTGAAGATGTCTTATGAGTCGGAGAGGGCCTCCGCAAAAAAATCATTACCAAAAGACATATCTTCCGATGAAAAAAAACGGAGACTCAACGTAATAGCATCTCGCTGTCTGCGCCAAAAAAAAAGAGAAAAAATGAATTTGTTAAAATCTTACTTGGCAACTCCCACCCTGGCCCAAGAAGGTGCAGCCGCACCTCTCCAACCCATATCAGAAAGTAAAGATGATGAACATATTGAGGAGGAAGCCACAGTCAATATTTCTTCATCTAATTGAAGAATTTCAAAAGCTGATGAAGCAACTATGCTCCTTAACACAGCTTTTACCCCACTGGATTCAAATCTCCAAGATTACTTCTTAATAGGCCTATAGGATGAAGTTGAACATAAACCTGCTCAACAGCTGAGTGTTAACGAAGCCCTAGAGAACTTATGCCGGGTGGACCTAATTGGTAAACAGAAGAAAGAAGATTCTGATTTCAAAAAAGACCTGGAAAAATTTATGAAAAGACATGAATTCCTCAAATAAACTCTAGATCATTTTGTCAATCTTGAAGAAGGTCTGCCTTTAAACTGGGGTGGGCCTTTTTTAATGAAAAAAATCGCAAATCATATTTATTAATTTTAATTATTATATATCATGGATATATAGGGAGGTCATAATTCATGAATATTTTTGTTCTATCTTTTGTTTCTATTTTTATATTTTCTATTATTAATGCAAAAAAACCTTCCTCAGATCCTAAAGTACCTGAGAAAAAAAATTTAGTTGCCCCATTTTCTACAGCAGAACAGTTTTCTGGAGCTTTCTTGTGGGCACACAAGAAAAACATAACAGGCAAAGATCAAGTCATCACAATTATCGAACAAGAAGATGTCTCGGATATTTTAAAATAAAAGATCGGAGAGAATTTGATATCTGACCCAGGGCTTCAAAAGAAAAAAACTGAAATTGATCATGCATCAACAGTGGTATCGGCTTTCAGAAAAATAGCGCCAGAAAGCAAAATTTCCTTAATCAAGCTTGATGTTTTATTGAAGGAAGAAGATCAATTAAATAAATGGGTTGCTAATTCTTTCTTAATTAATTTTTCCCAAGGTTTTACCTCAAGGTTTCTGAAAAACACAGTGGAAGATCGGGGCCCTAGCGCTTATGACCAATTTAAAGAAAAACAAGTAAAAGATATTAATCATATAAAAAGCTTAATGCAAAAAGGAACAAATAAAATACTTTTTATAGCGGCTGGAAACGAAAACATATCTATTTCTGAACCAATTGGAAAATGGAAAGAAGAGGAATTTTATTTGATTCCAAAAGAAGCTCTTTTAGATCCATTTTTGGCAGATTTTACAATTATTGTAGGAGGAATAGACCAATTTTTTAGAAGTTCTTCAACTTCCAACTTTCCTAGCCTTTCCCAGGTGGTTCAAGATAATTTCATATTAACCTTAGGAAAGAACATTAAATTATTAAATCATGGAAAAGAAAGCCTGCAGAATGGCACCTCTTTTGCCAGTCCTATTGCAGCTGGAGCTGCTGCATTATTAAAGCAAAAATACCCCGATTTTTCAGCCCAACAAATTAAAGAGGTTATTCTTGAATCCGCCTCTAAAAATTTTTTTATCGAGAAAGATTCAACTGTTCCTGGGGGAGCTCATATATTGGTGTATGATCCTGCAGATCCTTTCACACAAACAATCCCTTCAAACGCTCAAGTCCAAGTAAGACCTTTTGATCCCTCATTATATGGGAAAGGTATTTTAAATTTACAAGCTGCTTTTGTTTATGGAGATTTGAAAGTAAAACATCCCACCTGGGATAAGAAAAGATTAAGAACAGAAATGCAAACCGTCCTAAGCCAACAACTTAACGATGCAGCAGTCATCCTTCAAAAAGCTTTTAAAAAATATCAAGCTCAAAAAAAATTAAAGCCGATTAAAAGACCAAAAGCTAATGAAAAAAATCGTAAATGATTTGGGCCGTGGCCTGACTAATGCCCGTTACTTTTTTCAAATCGGCCACCCCTGCTTCTGAAATGGCTTTGACCGACCCGAAATGCTGCAGTAGGTCTTTTTTCCGTTTAGGTCCGATCCCCGCAATTTGGTCCAGTTGCGACACCGTCATCCCTTTCTGTTTTTTCTGACGGTGGGTCCCAATCACAAATCGATGGGATTCATCCCGCAACCGTTGCAGATAATATAAAACAGGGTCGGTGTGCTCTAATGAAAAAGGTGGTTGATTGGGCAGGAAAAATCTTTCGCGCCCCGCATTGCGGTCAGGCCCTTTGGCAATGGCCACTAGGGGGATATGCATCACACCCAAGTCCTGCATCACCTCCATCACAGAGGACAACTGGCCCCTTCCCCCATCTAAAATCACCAGATCCGGAAATTGTTCCGGCGCTGCATTTTTAAACCGACGTTCTAACACCTCACGCATCATGGCATAGTCATCACCGCCATGCTGGTGGCCGTCCACTCTTTTGATTGAGAACTTACGATACGATTTTTTATCAAAGCCTTCAGGGGTGGCTACAATCATGGCCCCATAGGCCTGTTTCCCTTGGTTGTGACTGTTATCATAAACCTCAATCCGTTGGGGCGGATGTGCCAACCCAAACACCCGGGCCACCCCTTCCAACAATTGAGTAGTGGTCCCCACATCCGCCAGTTTTGCAGCCAGGGCCTCTAGAGCATTTTTCTCGGCTTGATGCACCAGCTGCAACCGAAAGCTCCGTTGAGGGACGCTGATATAAACATGATAAGGAACACCCTCCGAGAAAAGCTGTTGAAATTCTTCTTGGTTGGGTATTTTTTTATTTAATAGAATTTGCTTCGGGGGTTCTCGGTCGCCATAAAACCAGGTCAAGAAGGCTTCCAGAATCTCTTCGTCTGTATCCAGCACATCATGTTTGGGAAAGAAAGAACGGCTTCCATAATTGGCCCCATTCCTGAAAAAGAAAACTTGAATCGCTACCTTGCCATGCAGTCGTGCCAATGCCACCACATCCACATCATCAATCCCCTGCAGGTAAACACCTTGTTCCTCTTGGGTTTTGGTTAAAACTTGAATTTGGTCCCGTAAAATGGCGGCTTGTTCATAGTGTCGTTCTTGACTGGCGGATTCCATTTTCTGGGCCAGTGTTTTTTGCAGATCATGGGTTTTCCCCATTAAAAATTGCCGGGTTTGGGCTACTTGCTCCTCATACCCCTCGGGTGATACGCGATTGGTACAGGGACCCGTGCATCGTCTAATGTAGTATTGCAAACAGGGCCGCGTGCGGTTCTTATAAACAGAGTCCACACAAGTTCTCAGCTTAAAAACCCGTGCCAGAATTTCTAATGTTTCCCGCACAGCCTGGCCCGAGGCAAAGGGACCAAAATAATCCCCCTCCAAATTTTTAGCGCCCCGATGCACCACCAAGCGCGAAGGCAATTCACCTTTGGTCAGCAAAATATAGGGGAAGGATTTGTCATCCCGGAACAGAATATTATACCGAGGCTTCAAGCTTTTAATCAGATTCACTTCCAGCAGCAAAGCCTCGGCCTCGGTATGGGTGGTGATAAATTCCATGGATCGTGTGAAGGAAATCATGCGCTGGATACGAACCGTCTGTTTTTCTGGCCGTGTATAGTTAACCACCCGCTTCTTCAGATTTTTGGCTTTGCCGATATATAGAACATCTCCCCCTTCAGCTATCATCCGGTACACACCGGGCGCAGAAGTCAGGGTTTTAACGTAACCCGCAATAATGTCCACACCCTGGGGGCGTAATGGTTTTTTTTGCATGATTCTATCTTAAATTCCTGCCGTTATCTTACACCAATTTAATGATTGGGCACAAATTAAGGATAAAAATATCATGATTCCTCAATCAACAACTTTTCGGAAACTGACCTGTCTGGCGCAGGGCCTCGTTTAATACCATGGCCCCTGCGATGGCCACATTCAGCGATCGCAACCCCTGCGCCATGGGAATCCGCACTCGATGATCACAGGCCTGAAAAACCGAATCGGGCAGACCATCCCCCTCTTGGCCCAACAGTAACAAGTCGTTGGGTTCAAATTGGAAATCTATATGGGTTACATGACCCTTGCCATCCAAGGCAATCAGACGCCCTGGGGGTTTTTCTTGTAAAAACAACTCCCATGATCCATGACGACGAATTTCAACATGCTCTAAATAATCCATGCCCGATCGCCGTAATTTTTTATCCGTAAAGGTAAATCCACAGGGTTCGATGATATGAAAGGGAATATCCATGCAGGCCGCAAGGCGCAATAGGGTTCCCGTATTTTGGGCAATCTCGGGTTGATAAAGGCACAAACGCGTCATGGGTTAATAATCGATCGGCCCTTCAGCCAATATTCATACCCCGAGATAAGAGATAAAATGGCTGCCACCCACAATAGAACTACTCCTAATTCGTGGAAGCCCCAAATATATTTCTTGGGTCCATCAGCCAATAAATAAGAAAGGCTGATCATCTGCACCCCTGTTTTCCATTTAGCCAAAGCACTGACGGGGACCTGAACTTTTTCAAGGGATAAATGCTCCCGCAACCCGGAAATAAAAATCTCACGCGCCAAAATGATGAGTGCCGGTAACAAGGCCATATATCCATCCAGACGCCCTGTCCCCGCCAACATCACAATGGTCACTGAAATAAGAAGTTTGTCGGCAATGGGGTCTAAAAATTTGCCTAAAGGGGATACTTGGTTAAACTTACGCGCCACAATCCCATCGAAATAATCGGTTAAGCACGCAGTTAAATAAAGTGCCACCGCCGCCCCATTCGCCCAAATGGCATTACTATAAAACATCCACACAAAAGGGATGATTAAAAAAATTCGGCCAATGGTTAAAGTATTTGCAATATTCATAGCTCATAAATTTATCATAAAATATAGGGAAGCCCAACCAAAATGAAGCCATTTTTGGGTCATTATTTTTCAGTATTTAGGTAATCATCAACATAATAACATGTATTTTCATCACTGAATGTTCATATAAAACAATTTAATAAAATAACTTTAAATACTAAGGTTTTGTGATATATGAAAAAAGTAATTAAATGGTTTATATGCAGGTTGGTCTTTCTGTTTTTATGGGTGTTCTGGCCTGTCCCAGGTCTGACGTCTGTATCCGACCAAGAATTTTGGGCCCGATTTGAATAAGTTCACCCTTTCGGGCGGGTTCATGAAAAAGGCCTCACAGGCAAAGATGTTCAGGTGGCCGTAATAGAAAATAATTTTCCTCCAGATTGTACGGGGTTTGATCACAGCAAGCGTCACCTATATGATTCAACCATTGCTCCACAACCCTATACCCCTGAGGCTGTTCTTATTAATCCAAACCCTTATCCAGCTGAAGAGGACTATTTCTTTAATAGTTTTTACCAATTAAATCGCGGGCTCAGAACATGGTTACAAGGCAAAGAACCTCGTTCTTTTCCTTCTGGTCATAAGATGGGGGGTACTCATGCTACTCAGGTCGCTGGGTTACTTATCGCTGATAAAAATGAGTCATTTCCCGGGGGGTGTGCCCCTAATCTAAGAGTGCACATTTATGTCCGAGACAAGTTTATGTCTAAAATGGTTTCTGATTATTCCGAACTCTCTCCTCATCACGGTACCGGTCTTCTTCCGCTGGAAGAAACACTGAAAAAAATCATTGCTTGAGAAAGAACCTTGGAAGAAAATGTTTTATAAGCATTTCTAACAATTCTTTCATTATAACCCCCTTTTTGAGAGTGAAGGTTTTGATACAAAATTCCACAAGGAAGGAACCCCCTACGATTTATGGGCTAAGCCATCGGAACCAATTATGGCATACCCGACTCGATGAAATATTACCCACCGCGAAAAATGCTTTGATTATGGTAGGCATCGCCCATTTGGCCGGAGAAACAGGCTTGTTGAACTTTTTTTATGAAAAAGGGGCCCGTATTTCTCATTTATGGGCGAGCGACTCCTCTTCTCTTTTAACAGAAAAACCTCTCTATATTACAGGGCCCACCCTTTTTGAAAGAGTGACTCCTGAAAGGCCCCTTGCTCTTCAACTGTGGGCAGATTATTTTCTGGCATCTCAAATTCCTGGAATCAACTCTATTGGGTTATGGACCCTCATTCCTTTACCTTTAGGAGAGGATTATAATCCATTTTCGTCAGGCACTATATTCGATATAGATTTAGATGCTTTTACCGTTCCCGCAGATATTTGGAGCTTGCCAGCCGGTTCTTGGTATCCAATTTATGAAAATAATGTCTGTTATCATTTAACTTGGACGTCCCAATATTTTCCCCTTTCAAAGTCAGAAGAGGCAGACAGCCATATTTTAACTAAGTATGTCTCCGAAGGAAATTACACCTGTGAAGTCCATTCTGTATCCCCTGAAGGGCTTTTTGCACCCCGTGAACCAAAAACAACTTTTACTTTATCGCGGCAAGACTAAAAAGATGTAGGCTTTCACCTTGAAAAATCCTTGAAAACCCCCCATATAATACAGGACTATGAAACAATTAAATTGGATAGACTTAGGCTTCCCGCCTCCCTCGAAAGAAACCCGCGTGGTGGTGGCCATGTCGGGTGGAGTGGATAGTTCTGTCACCGCTTCCCTTTTGGCCGAGGCCGGGTATGATGTGGTGGGCATTACGCTACAGCTTTATGATCACGGCATGGCCGTGGGTAAAGCCAAAGCGTGTTGTGCCGGCCAGGATATTTATGATGCGGCCCAAGTGGCCCAAAAAATGGGATTCCCCCATTATGTGTTGGACTACGAATCGGTTTTCAAACAACAAGTGATTGACGATTTTGCCGATAGTTACCTGCGCGGCGAGACCCCCATCCCCTGCATCCAATGCAACCAACAGGTCAAGTTCAAAGACTTGCTGACCACCGCCAAAGATTTGGGGGGCCATTGCTTGGTAACCGGGCATTATGTGCAAAGACTGAACCCAAACGGCAAGGCTGAATTGCACCAAGCATTAGATCCCAGCAAAGATCAAAGTTATTTTCTTTTTGCCACCCAACAGGCTGAACTTGACTATTTACGGTTTCCCTTAGGGGGCCTAACCAAAGCCGAGACGCGCCAACATGCCCAACGCTTTGGACTGTCGGTGGCCGATAAGCCCGATTCCCAAGACATCTGTTTCGTCCCCAACGGGAATTATGCCGAGGTGGTTCAAAAGTTACGCCCTGGCGCCGCCGAACCCGGGAATATTATACATGTGGATGGCACGGTTCTGGGGCGTCACCCCGGCATTATTCATTACACCATTGGCCAACGAAAGGGTCTAGGTATTGGGGGCTCGGAAGAACCCCTGTACGTAGTCAGTCTTAATGAAAAGACAAAAGAGGTCATCGTTGGCCCCAAAGCCCATCTAGCCAAGCAAGAAATTAAGATTCAACGGGTAAATTGGTTAGGTGAACCTCTCTCAGGCCCTTTGGATTGTACGGTCAAGATTCGGTCCTCCCAATCCCCCTTACGGGCCATCCTTACCCTTAATGGCTCCCAGGGCACGGTGGCCCTAGCACAGCCCGAATATGGCGTCTCTCCCGGGCAAGCCTGCGTGTTCTACGAAGGTGCCCGTGTGCTGGGTGGGGGTTGGATTATAAACTCTCCCCAGCCAACAGAAGCATAATTAACGCTGTGATTCTTAATAATCTTAGAACTCCATAAAAAAAGCCCCCTTTCGGAGGCTTTCTGCTGATTATGGAAGACTGTCGTCTTAGAACCATACCTTAGCTTAGATGCCAGAATGGTTTTTGAACCGCTGCATCTGCCGCCTCTTTTTCTTTCTTCATCGAGGTAAGAATAGATTCAATTTTTGCATGATTATCCCTGCTTTTTCCAAAATAATCCGATGCAAAGATAGGGTTAGCCGTGCTCGTCGACAAGATCCCTGGGCTCATCATCCCAACAGCGGTGGTTTCAAAAAAGTCTAAAACACTAGTCAATTCTTTTTTCAAAATCTTATAATAAGCAGCAACCACAGGCTTATTTTTTTCTGGGTTATCGCTCAAAACGGGATGAGAAATGTCAAATCCTAAGAACTTAAGCAACTTGCCATAATCTTCGTTTGTGGCCAAAATTGTTTTATTGCTGGGGTGGGATACCACAAATCTCTTTCCATTCTTTAATCTGATGTCAAGATCTGTCCCATAAGGGGTTGTCTGAATTTTAACCTCATGGATGTTCTCATTCAAATATTTCTTTGCTTTAGCCTCTGAATATTCCATCTTATACTTTTCCGCATTCCATTCTTGAAAGACATGGCCCATATGATCTTCTTTCAGTCTTTGAGCGATCTTAGGAATAGATCTTTGGAAAATTTCTGCCTCTGTTAAGGGTGTGTTTCCTGTTCCAAAGTCTGTATTCAAAGGATCAATAGACATGGAAAAACTGCCATTCACAGCATCGCGCACAGTTCTTAAGTGAAGACATAAAATTTCATCCACATTAGATGTTTCATACATCTCGGTTTGAAAAAAAGGAAATTCATGAAGGGCCAGGAAAAAACCCACCAGCATTTTCTTATAAGCCTCTTCATTTCCTTGCATCAAAAGGCCTGTGGTTTGTTGATAAAGATACTCATACATCCCCAGGACAGATTCGTATTGGCGCGCTAATAGGGGTCTGACTTTCTTAGAAAACTCTTGCACGCTAAGGTTTTGAAGGGGGGCGCGGCTTAAAACCTGATCTACCCACGGTTTGAACTGGCGCCCATCTCTGGAAAGTTCTCCATGAAATTTATCATGCCATGCCAACGCCCCAGGGGTCATGGGCATGCCATGTACCTGGACTGTTTCATGTGTTAATCCAATAGGGCCAACATCTTGGATAAAAGATCTAACTAGAAAAGCCAAACCTAACTCGCCAGCATTCACCACATGGGTAATATGGAGTCTCGTCACACCCGCTTGAAACCTATCTAAACAATTTGAGTCTACAGAGTTTTCATAGATAGCACGAGTCGTTTCATCTCTCTGCTCTTCAAAGAAATCCTCTTCCTTTCTTTTCATGTTTGCATCTAACAATCCTCGGCCCACAAAAAACGTATCAGCTAATCCAGTGGCAGACTCATCCAACAGCCATAATTTCCCTTGTTGCGCTGCCATGTTAATGTCACGATATTGGCCGTTTCCCCTTAGGTGATCAAAAATGAATCTCTCCAACCCACTTTCTCTACCCAGGCCCAAAGTCTGGGCCTTGATCAGACACGCATCACGAATATCCGCAGGAGAGACCCTTTCTGGAATAGCCACATCAGGGGCGAACTTTCGAAAAATAGCAACAGCATGCCTTTGAAAAGCTGTTTTCTCGGAAGATAGAATATGTGCAGGGTCCTGTTGTATGGCCCTACGAAACATATTAACCAAAGAAAAATCAACACTCTCCATCCCCAAAAAATAAGGGGCATGCTTTGACTCGGCCAAGCCACGTTCCCACATGTCAAAGGGGATTGATATTTGTTTGGTCAGGAGAGCTGTGGGCCGACGATTTAACTCACTCTCTTCTGTCGCCGCCATTACCCCCTGGGCAATGATCAAGCTTGTACAAATCACTCTGGTTATCTTGTGAAACATGGCAATAATTCCTTATAAAAAATGGATATAAAATATTATTTAAAACAAATACAGTCGAAACAGTACTTTTTCAACGATTTATTTTAAGTATTTTTCTAATGAATCCCCTGAGAAAGCTGATCCATCCAGGGGGGTATATGTGGCCAAGAAAACATCCCGTTGAATAAGCCTTGCTGCTTGACCGTCTTGTTTCAGGATCACAGCCCCATCAGAAAAAACCTGGGGTGTGCCAGCTGGGCCCTGGAACGATCCCGATCCAGCCAGATAAAGGGCCTGGCATATGTCCCTATTCTTCACATAAAGACCCAAAGGGTACTCTGGCACCCCACTCCACTGGGCAGAAGCTTGCATGTTCTTGGATACATATCCCACGGTTGTATCATACATGTCTTCTAGGCCAAATTTGATGCGGATACTTTCAAGAATTTCCTTCAACTGGGAAACCTTAAGACCCAATTTCTTCTCGGTACGTACCTTACCTTGTAATTGTTCTAGCTCCAGGCCCAAAGAAGCGGCCATATGAGTTAAAATATTTTGAGCCATCTTTCCGTCGACATTATTCAGCACCACAACGGCCCCACCATCCACCAGTGTGTCTGCACGGGCACCCTGCCAAGATTTATCTTTCCCGTTCCAGAAAACAATCCCCTTTCCTTCCAAAGGCTTTTTCTCGTAGTTCGTCAAAGGTACTTGGGGGTCAGTGCCGGGCACAAAAAACTCATCGCACTCTTCTTCTGGGCATACTTCCACAGGAATAACAAACTTAGAAGCATTCGAAATAACAGGCCGGGCCTGGGAAAAATCCAGCTGATCCAGCTGCCAAGCGGGCGTTGAAGACGCAGCAGAAGCAACAGAGGAATAAAGAGATGAAACAAACAATAAAAAAGATAAATAAATATACATATTAATACTCTACAATAAATTAAATAATAATATTTATTAGCACTAAATTTAATAAAAATAAATTAATATTTAATTAAAATACAAAACCTATATACATAATTCTTCATTTATACAATGAATATATTTCTTTTTATTTCAGAACATTCCTGGGGTAATATTCATAACCTGCTGCCAGCCTATGAATCTTGATCTGGGATCTCATGCGCCCATAAATTTATTCTTTTCTGAAAAGGTTCATACGGCAATAGATGTTCATCTTGCTGACGAAGAATTATTCATTCTTCTTCCTTAGAAGAAAAAGAAAAGGCCGGAATAAAAAACAAACCTAATAAAATTGATATTTTCTTCATGTTTGGTTCCTTAGGCTCTGATAATAATCCGGGTTGATTTCTTTCTAGACTAAACAGCTTATCTTTTAAAATTTAAAACTTCTTTGATGAATAAATTAAAAGAATCTCAGAACACCACGCACCAGAATAATCAGTTCAAAAATGAGCCCCCCCTAAAACCAAAAAAAAGGGGTCAAATAAAAAAAGCCTTTTAGGAAAAGGCCGGAACATATGGAAGTTCAGAATTATAAGTGGCGGGAGTGACGAGACTTGAACTCGCGACCTCCGGCGTGACAGGCCGGCGCTCTAACCAACTGAGCTACACCCCCTCGCTTGAGGATGTTAAGGAGTTAACTTTTTTCTCGCTGACCGTCAAGGGGTTTTCTGAACATTTTTTGATTTTTGCATTCTTATTGCGTTTTTTGCTGTGCATGGTTTACAAAGAAACCCAACGAAAACGCGAGTAAAGGAACAAAAACATGGATCTTTCGAAAATTAATATCGGCAAAGAACTGCCTTGGGATGTCAACGTGGTCATTGAAATCCCATTGGGGGGCGAACCCGTTAAGTACGAAATCGATAAAGAATCTGGCGCGTTGTTTGTTGACCGTTTTTTGCACACCGCCATGTACTACCCTGCCAACTATGGCTTTATTCCTGAGACCCTGGCAGACGATGGGGATCCTCTGGACGCCCTGGTGGTGGGTAACATTCGTGTGGTGCCCGGGTGCGTGATTCGTTGCCGTCCCTTGGGCGTTTTGCTAATGGAGGACGAGGCAGGCCAAGATGAAAAGTTGATTATGGCTCCTGTGACTAAGCTGAGTCCTTATTACGCCAATACAAAAGATTACAATGATCTCCCTGAGATCCTGCGGGATCAAATCACCCATTTCTTCCATCACTACAAGGACCTTGAGCCCGGCAAGTGGGTGAAAATATTACGTTGGGGAACTGCTGAAGAAGCGGCAGAGCTGATTCGCAAAACCCACGCTAACTATCAAAGATAGTTAAGTCCTCTTATCCACGGATCCACAGCCCCTGGTAACCGCCGGGGGCTTTTTTTGTGCCAACAAGCAAGCCGGGCGCAATAAGGATGCCGATTAAACTGCCCAAATGGCACATCTTGTGCTTACTCTGCTGAAAGTTAAACCCATTTTAGAGTAAGGTCTGATAATGAAACATTTGTCATGTCTGGCGCGCTTATGTCTTTTGTCTGGGATTTCTTGTGTTTCCCTTGCAGCGGCTTCAAACTTGATCGAAAAGGAAGCTGAGCAACGCCTTTCCAACACTGTATTCACCTTGGGGGGCGCAGATGCCGAGGATGAATCTGGGATCTTTTCCCCCCGATTGACGGCTGAAAAAGCATTTCATTGGATTGATGCGGCTTACAAGGGGGAGGAAACAGCACGGCATTTTGTAGCTTTTATGGCCTATGAGGGTTTGCTTACGCAAAAAATGAAGAGCCAAATCAATCTAAACAAGTGGTTTGGTGACCTTAGCGCGTGGGTTCTCGAGGATGCGTCCCGAGGTGTTTTGATTTATAAACTGTTTCCCAACGTTTTTCACTCTTCTTCTGATTTAAGCCAAGAAATCCTAGAGCTTGCAGATACAGGGGGTGCAGACGCTCAAGTTTTGGTAGGTGACCTTTATCGACGCGGGTTGGTTGCTGCAGACGATGAAGAATCTAAGTTGGCCAAGGCAGCATTTTATTATTCCATGGCTGCAGAGCAAAAGCTTCCACGAGCCCTTATCAATCTTGGCCGCATGCTGGAAAAAGATCAGGTGCCGGAAGAGATTAAGGCAACCCTTCCCAGCGCCCAAAAGTTGTATCAAAGGGCAGTCGAGCAGGGCAGCCCGCGTGCCATGCGGCGTTTGGGATTTTTAAAACTCTCGAAAGTGCCTGGCGTTGAATACTCGAGCGTTGCAACCGTTGAAGATGAATATACTGGAAAACGGATAAAGGCCCTCAATATTTTGCGTCAGGCGGCAGAATTAGGTGATGCAAGGGCCATGCGGATCCTTGGTTTTCAGCTGGGACTTAGGGGTGTTCTTAAGGGGCGATGGAACAGCATACCGCTGGTAGAAGTCGATGAATCGAGGCGATGGTATATGCGCGGGGCTGATCTTGGTGATATCCCATGCATGACCTCAATCGCTCAGCTAAGTACAAAGTTCGCAAGTGGGACGATATCTAAAACAAAGATTGCTCTCTGGCTCCAGGAGGCTGCTAAGCTTGGTGATCCCACCGGTATGTTATTGTTGGGTGATGCGTACATGTGTGGGGAGGGCGTCCGACTGGATGAAGGGGAGGCTAAGTACTGGTATGTCAAAAGTGGCGACCTCGGTGTTATCAAAGAACATTTTGACTATAATCTCTTAGCGCCTTATTCTGACGAAGATAATACAGCCAATGAAGCCCTTGAAATCCTGCACCAAATTGCCGGCGAATACTCAATTGTTCAAATGCGCCATAGCCCCTTCGAGCAACCCCTAGATGCCATGACAAAGGGTCGGGTGCCCAAAATACCTGAGCTTGCTACCTTGCATAGCCCAGTGGTTGATTTATTGATGAACATTATTGGCTTGCTTCAAGATCTTGAGAATCCAGACCTGTTTGTAAACCTGATACAACGTCACAGTAGCAAATCTTTAATTTATAAATTAGGGGATTATGAGTATTCGTATCACCATGCTTTAGTGTCTAAGGATGCCGATGCATACCACTTGCTCAGTTTTGGTGCCGAAAATGTTAAAAAAGCAAAGCAGCTTATGGGTTTCATAAATCAAGAACATCCTCTATGGATAGCGGCGCAAGATTCGCTTCGCGAGATCCGCAAAATCCATAAAAAGACCAATCGTTCGCTTTTGGCTAAATATCAAAACTTGCAAAAGCGAATTGAGGCAGTGCGCACCACACAAAAACAACTCTTGGAAGAGAGTGAAAAAGAAACGCAAACCCAGTCGGATATCAGGCTGCAAGAGCTTTCGTCCCTCAAGAAGAAGCTTAAAATGAGGCATCTTGCGACCGCTCAAGCGTATGAGAGTGCTAAGCAAGAACAAGAATGGGTGAAAAAACTGGACCAGCTCCCACAGTTAATCAAAGAGGTGATCCTCGGCAATCTGGGTGTGCGTAACAGATTGTTTAAGGAACAGAATCCCTGGATTGAAGAGCTTACCGACTATGATCAAAGGTTGAGGATGTTGCGGTCATGCTCGTGAAAAGATCTTAAAATGACCCCGGTGATGGGGGAGGCGCAGACCTCCCTTGTCCTGGGAGCGTTCTATGGGATAAGATCTTAAAAAACAAAAACAACATAACGCGAACAGGGATGCCGCTCAAATCCAGTGACGCTCAGGCAACCGCCTTTGAACTTGCCGCCCACGCGAGCATCACCATGCTGGCCAGTGAGGAGCATATCTCCCTCAAGTTCCAATCTCCTTTGGGCGAGAATGCCCTTGTGCCGTTATGGTTTCAGGGCCAGGAAACCCTCTCGGACCTGTTCTGCTACCGGGTGCATCTGGTCTCCCAGGACCCTGATGTGGATTTTGAGAGCCTTATGGCTAAGGGCGTGACCCTAGAGGTCGCCATGAAAGGTGGCCGTCGCGCATTCCATGGTGTTGTGGGTGAGGTGCAGCAATTAGAGACCGCATACCACGGCGATGATAATGCCAATTTTTACGAAGTGTGGATCTATCCCAAGCTTTGGCTGCTGACCTTTACGCAAGACTGTAAGGTTTTTCAAAACCTCTCGGTCATGGATATCGTCAAACAGGTTTTGCAGGACAATGGGGTCACCGACATTGAGGATAAAACCACCAGCCGCGGTAAAAAGCCCCGTGAATACTGTGTCCAGTACAATGAAACCAGCTATAATTTCATCCTGCGCCTGCTTGAGGAAGAGGGAATTTATTTCTTCTTTCGGCATGAGCCTGGAAAACATACCGTTGTTTTTGCAGATTCCCCTGAGGGTCATCAGTCCTGCGTGGGGGCAGAAGAAGCCCAGATTGTCCAAGCGCAAGCGGGCGTTGAGTACCTCAATACCATCACCTCATGTCGGTTGATGCAAAAGGTGGTCGCCAAAAGCACCCAGCTGGTTGACTACAATTTCACCACCGCCAGCACGAAACTTCGCGCCCAATTCGAGGGCAATGCAGAGGGTGGCAAGATGTACGGCTATCCAGGTCAAATGGACCACGAGGATATCCCGGCACAGCAAGAGCTGGAGGAGATGGGGAAGCTGCGTCAGCAGGGCTATGAATCGTTACGCTATGAGTTGGTGGGGGAGTCGACCATTCCCTTTTTTGCGCCTGGATTTAAAACGCAACTGAAAGGTCATGCCCGAAAAAGTGCTGATCGCGGCTATGTGCTGTACACGGTCAAGCATGAGGCCCGGGTAGATGGTGGTGAAAATCCGGGGCAAAGCCTTTATCGCAATAGCTTTGCGGCCTTTCATGATGATGTTTCCTTTAGGCCGCCGGCAAAAGCCCAAAAGCCGAGGATACCAGGAGCCCAAACCGCGAAGGTCGTGGGCCCTCAAAATGAAGAAATCTGGACCGACGAATATGGGCGCATCAAGGTCCAATTCCACTGGGATATGGTGGGGGATGACAATGAGAAGTCATCGTGTTGGGTACGGGTGTCCCAAGGGTGGGCCAGCAACAACTGGGGTATTCTGTTCACCCCGCGCATCGGTCAAGAGGTGGTGGTAAGCTTTCTTGAGGGCAATCCGGATCGACCTTTGGTGACGGGCTGTGTCTATAATTCGGACCATATGCCGCCCTACTTGCCAGAACAACCTACCAAAAGCACCATCAAAAGTAATTCATCAAAAGGCGGCGAGGGCTTTAATGAATTACGCTTTGAGGACCTGAAGAACTCAGAACAGATTTACCTGCATGCCCAAAAAGATCTTGACCGGGTGATCATCCAAAACCAGACCACCTGGCTGCAACAGGGTAGCGATTGGCATTGGATTGACCGCGGAGACCGCGTGGTGTCTTTGAGTGCAGATGATCAGGCGGTGGATAAAAGCAGTCCGCCGGATCAAACGCTACCGGCGGGCAAGGGTCATGACAACCTGCGCCTGGACAAGGGATCGCGCACCACCCAGCTGTTGGGTGAGGGCGAAGAAAAGGGCAGCGACCATTTACTCATTCAAAAGGGTGACCAAGTCCTCAAAATCAACAAGGGCGGCGTCTATAATTTGTTGTCTGAGGGTAACCGTTTCACCCAGCTGGATGCAGGCGATGATGACCACTACATTAAGACCGGCTCGAAAAGCACCACCATCGACCAAGGATCCCACCATACGCTGATAAAAGAGGGCGTCTATAACGTTGGTGTGAGCGAGGGGGATGTCAATGTGGTCGTTGAGACAGGCCATATCCACCACGGCATTACTAAAGGCACGCACACCACCTTCGTGGAAGAGGGAGGATGTTATGAGCTGATCGAAAGTGGTGAAAAGAAAACAGTGATTGAATCTGGAGACCATACCTTCACCATCGAGTCCGGAAACCAAAGCATCACCCTGAATGCCGGTAACCAAGTCATCACCATCGAAGGCACCCGCAGTATCAGTGTGACCGGTGAAGAAGATCACACCAATACGGCTTCCTTCACTCACACGGTCGGTGAGGAATACACCCTGGACGTCACCGGAAATATGACCATCACAGTGGCGGGAACGCTGACCATTACAGCAACTGGTGGGGTCAATATCGAATCTCCCGCTGATATCACCCTTTCGGCCGGTGGTGAAGTGGCCATCAATGCTGGTGGTGCCATGAACCTAGATGCGGGGGGTGAGTTGTCAGCGAATGCCGGTGGTGCCATGACCCTGGACGCAGGTGCGGAAGCTTCCATGAATGCTGGGGCGGCCGTGAGCATCGATGCGGGTGGTACTGTCACCGTCAATGCCCCCATGATTATGTTAAACTAGAGCAAATAAATGCCAGATCCCCTTTCACAAGAACCATCCCCTGTTCAAGAACTGCGCAATCGCGACGGCGTGTTGATGATGCGGCGCGAGATGCAAGACGGGCAACCCCATGGACTGGTTGAGCGCTACCGCCGCGATGGTGGTCTGCAACAACGCATGCAGTTTCAAAACGGCAAGCCCCACGGGCCCTGCCTCGTCTATGATCGACAGGGAAAAGTGGCGCAACAGCTGAACTATGAAGACGGAAAACTTAAGGGGGAGTGCTGTTTTTATCGTAGTGAGGCGCTGGTCTCTCGCATTCCTTTCCACGACAACAAGCCCCATGGTGTGGCCCAGGTCTTCGATGCCGGCGGTAATCTGGTTTCCGAGATGACCTATCATGAGGGGATCCTGCACGGTGTGGCGAAAGCCTATGATGCGCTTGGTCATGTGGTGCGGATTCAGCAGTATCATGAGGGTCAGCTTGAAGGTCCTTCCCAGTACTTTTATCCCAGGGGTGCCCTGATGCGCGAAGAGACATATTGCGCCAATAAATTACAGGGAAAAGTTGTGCACTACTACGAAGACGGCACTCTGCTCTCCGTCGCCCATTATGAAAACGGCAAATTATTGCAGCCTGTTGTAAAGTTTGATCCCAAAGGACGCGAGATTAAAACGTAAGACGTCATCGCCTCAGCGGTAGGGAAAGCTTTACTATTTGGCGCTAATCTGCCTTTTGACACGAAAAGGGGAGGGCGAGATGAAAAAGTATTTTCCTAAAGTGCTGATGATATGCGGACTTTTTTACGGACTTCCCCTTTGGGCAAGTGATGCGCTTTTGGAAGAAATGTCTCAACCTGATCCCCTGCAGACGCTGGTCAAGCTTGTGGATGATCTGGAAAAGATTGTTGCTTCCTCCATCGTAAACCCTGATGCCGTTGACTTAAATCAGGAAGAACTGTCACGGCTGATCCAAGGGGCGTACGCGCAAAAGCGCCTGCAGCAAATAGGATCCCCCCATACGCTTCACCTCAACTTAAATTCTGTCCTCGATAATCCCCATGATCACCATTGGTACATCCCAGAGGGCTTGGGCGAGGATCAAGGCGGCGCCTATGAGGATAATCTGGATGCCAATCTCGCGCTCCTTCTGTCCCTTGTGCCCGATTCCCTGCGCGAGGCAGGCAATCTTTTGCCGCCTTTTTATGTGAAGTTGTGTGAGGCGCGAGACTTTGCAGATGTGAGTGGGCGTCATTGGCTGTTCTGCCGGATGCGCAGCCTGTTACAGAAAGTGACCATGTTGCCGCACCACGCCAGCTGTCGCGGCATGCTGGATGCGCTAATGGATGAAATGCGCGAAGGCGGTGAAAAATGCGCAGATAATGCGGTGCTGAGGCTAGAGACGGCTGAGCACTTGCTGCGCATGGGGCACATGATGGCATCCTGTGAAACGGGTGTTTATGATGATGCAGGGTTCTTGAGTCTCATGATGAATGCCTTCAAAATCAGCGTGCTGGAAGAGATTGTCGAGCAAAGGGTGGCGGAATCGAATGAAGAAGCTTTGTATCTTCGCCTGCGCTTAAATAATGGCTTAAATCTGCGTCAATCCCTGCGTGCCATGACCCATTTTGAAATTGCCCAAAAACGTCCCCTTCCCATGATAATGAACGAATTTTTCGCACGCATGGACGTGGAGCATTTTTTGCACTTTGTAACCTTTTATCGTAAAGGGGGGGCAGGCGTATGGGATCAGTATCTGTTACTGCAGTGTCCGCCCTATCAGGCCTTGAGGGCAGAAGTCGCTGCCGATATGGCAGAAGACGGCATCAAGGCCATCAGTGCTTATGAGCGCCTGAAACAAGATCAGGAAACCCGATTACTCCAGATGTTGATCTTTCATGGATATGTTCTGGATCATTCTGATTATCCGCTGCCCGAGGGATGGGCCATGTAGCCGAAGAGAGGGTTTAGGATACATTCTGTCAGCGAAAAGACTGGAACGTGGCGGGACAACAGCCCCCCACACACAGATTTCGCATAATCGATTGCTTTTGCTCATCCACTGAGTGGCCACAGTCTAAGGTCATCATGACAATCTCTTTGAGTCCGGCCACCTTAGATAACTTGCCACAGACCAGGTTTTGTGTGTTGTTGCAAAAGCAAATTGCTGAGTGCCCAAACAAGCGCGTCCACGCGATCTGGAGATTTTTTCATTTCAGCTGAAAAAATCAGCATTTGCGCCTCCAGGAGCTCAAGTCCGTGGTCCAGATGCCGAACGCGACCTTGCTCATAAAGGGCTGCGATGGGTTCGGCGCGGGAGATTTTTCCCTTACTTGCATGGACGCTTCGCACATTAAGATGTGGTGCATACAGCTTGAGCATTTCCATGATCATGTTTCCACCCTTATTGGCCTCAGCGACCACATGATCGGCATGGTGGCGATCGGCTGCCTCGGCCACAATTTGCGCCCAAGTGGCTGGAGGATAGCGCCCGCTGAGGTCTTCAAGAACATAACCGCGGCCGTGAACATCACATCCCACAACGATAATCCCGGTTTCATCGCTTTCATCATGGCACGAGGCCGCTGGGTCCAGCCCAATAACCGTGCGGCAGAGGTTTGGAATGCTCTCGATTCGTGCCTGCTGCAAGATATCGTGACGCCACAAGGAGGTGGTTGTGTGCTGTAACAATTCTCCATGCAGCTCTTGAAGTCCCCACCGGGTACCTTCAACTTGCTGTTGAATGGCACTGATAAATTCATCGGCCAGGTTGGTTCTGTTGTCATAGGTTGATCCTCGCGTAATGGCCACGTGCCCTGAGGTGTCTTCGCTTAATCGGGACAGCAGCTTAATTGGCCGCGGTGTGGTGGTGATAATGACGCGGGGTTTGTCCCCAAGCCTTAGGCAAAGGTTCAGCTGTTTCCATACCTGATCGGCATTCCTGAATTTGCAAACCTCATCCACCCAGGCCGCATCGAATTGATGTCCGCGCAATCCTTCCGGGCGATCAGCACTTAACAGGCTGGCTTTGGCACCATTGGGCCACGTGAGAAGGGATTTCGAGGGCTCATAGTGGGGGCGACTTTCTCCCGCTCGGATGCTCATAACACCGCTTTCTCCCTCGACCATGACGGCACGGACATCCTGTTGTGTCGCCCCAATCAAGGCCATGCGCCGGTAGCGGCCTGTTTCAGCCCAGGCTTGAATGGTCTCGGCGCCTGTGCGTGTTTTACCAAATCCCCGTCCCGCCATTACAAGCCAAACCCGCCATTCTCCCTCTGGAGGAAGCTGATTGGGTCTTGCTATCTTTAGCCATTGGGAAGTATTTTCCCTTAGACGACGGGTCAATTCTTGATGAATTTTATGGCGAACGGTTTGCGCCAATTGTAACTGGCTTGTCATGGTGGCCTCCCCTTTTTTGGCTATGATTGAAAAATTGCCCAAATCGGTGGGGTACTTCCTTGCCGAAAACTTGCAAGAAGGCAAAAGAATGCCTACTTTAGCACTGTAACTAAATTTGAGGTTTCATCTTGCCATCCCTTGCAGCTTATCGATTAAGTCCAGAAGATACCCAAGGCGCCTACTACAAGGTTCTGTCTTGCCTATTTTTTGCAGTGATTAATGGACTGGTGCGACACCTGACCCACGGGGTGGAAGGGAGTTTTGCCCCCCTGTCTGAATTTCAAATTGCCTTTGTGCAAAACGTTTTTGGCTTTTTGTTTACGCTGCCGCTGATGAAGGTAGATGGGCTTTCCAGCTTTCGTGTGCGTTCACCCGGCCTTTATGCCGTGCGAGTGTTGGCGGCTGTTGCTGGGGTGTGCATGTGGTATGCAGCGCTCAAGCACATGCCCATTGGGGTGGCCGTGGCATTGGGGTTTACGGGGCCTATTTTTACCGTCATTGGGGCACGGCTGTGGTTGAATGAGTGGTTGACACCACTGCGCTTGTGGGGTGTGGCCCTTGGACTTGTGGGGGCCTTTGTAATTATGCGCCCCGATCGAATGTATTTTAATCAGCAGTGGGACTTTGCGTTGAGCTGGTCATTTCTGCCGCTGATTTCCGCCATTGCCATTGCCATCTCCAAGCTTGCCAGCCGCCGCCTGGGTGAGGTGGGGGAGCCGCCCAATCTACAAACCTTCTATTTGTTATTGTTCATGATTCCCGTTTCTGCCGTGCCGGCCATGATGGTCTGGACACCCATGAATCTGCAGCACATCATGCTTCTTGCACTTGTGGGGGCCTGCGCGACGGGAGCCCATTACACCATGGCCAAGGCGTATGCGCTTTCAGGTGTCTTGTTTCTCACACCCTTTGGCTTTGCTCGTTTGTTTTTCAGCGCCCTTATTGGTTATTTTGCTTTTGGCGAAGCATCATTGACCACCTCCTTCTTTATCGGCGCTGGCGCCATTTTGATCAGTGGTTTGGTCATCGCAAAAGATGAGCATCAACAAAAGATGCGTCTTTCCCTAAAAGTAGCATGAGTTTGACCACAGCGCTGTGTCCCTTTAAGATGAAACAGTAAGGAAGTGATAATGCAACTGAGATCTGCTCATTTACTTGCGGCGCTGTTGGGGATGGCAAAACTGGCTTTTGCTGATGCATCGGCGCCACTCTATGCGCCCGTTGGCATGCTGGGGGAGCGTCCATCGGTTGTTTTTTCTGGAACCATCGATCCCCAAACTCGAGCTCTGTTAAAATTGCACCTGATGGCGCAAAGCAATCAGGAAGCAGATCTTGCCGTTGTCTTTGATCATTTGTTTTTAGCCCTTGCAAGCAATCATCCTTTGGCGCCTGAATTGGTTCAAGCTTGGGGTCGTCGGGCAGGTCCTTTGTTGCTGCCTCAGGCGGAGTTACGCTTGAACGAATTGAAGCGCGTCGAGCAAGAGGTCACATCGCTGATGACAGTCTATGCCCAAGATCTGGGCGAGGCAGGTCAAAAGCACCGTTTGGGCAAGCTCACCCTGAAAAGTCTTGTTAAAGCCGAGGATAGCAGGCGTGTTTTGCAGGCTTATGCTTGGGATCTGGCCCACATCCGCCGCGATATCGAAGTTCTTGAGACCATGCGGCGCCTTTTAAGATTGAAACCCTAAGAACCCTATATAAATAAATTAAAATTTTACCAATCCTCAACCATTCGCCTGCACACTTGGAAGAATTGCAGCGGGGAGGGTGCGGTGATGCTCAATCAATCCATAAAAGGGTTTGCAATAAGTTTGTCCATGGTTCTTGGGTGCCATGCTTCCTCGTTGCCGGATGATCTTTCCTCCCCCAGTTATCTCGAGACCATGCGGCCGACGGTTTTTATTATTGAGAATCCAGAAATCCTTCAGCAAGGGCGTCGTCAATTGCGATCCGCTCCAGGGACAGTCAGGCCGCAGCGATCCTCATCCGAGCCAAGTCTCATCGGATCGCAACTGGTCATTGCCGATGCGGGACTGTTACAGCGGGCAAAACGAAAACTGCGCCCTGCGGTGACAGCCGAACATCATGATTTCCGCTCGGATTTTACCAGGAATTTAGAAAATCATGCAGAGCACTTCCGGCAAACGGCCCAGCACAGCAGCTACATTCGCACTTTTCGCTCGGTATTAAGCGATTTAAAGACGGTGGTCGCTGAGACCCAAGAGTATGGAGATTTAACCAAAGCCCAACTTGAACACACGGTGCGTGAACTTTTTCGCATGCATCAAGCCCAGCTGACGGACGTCCTTCAAGAGATGCAAGGTGCGCGTGTCCTGCGCCCGCGGCAGAATCGCTCAATGGTTAACATCTTGGCCGATGCGATGCGGCAGAATTTTATTCTGGCAGAAAAGTGGGCTCACACCCTCCTTGTTGAGCCTGCGGTCAGGCAAGGTCTCGTCAGTATAATTCAAGATGAAGATTTAGCGCCCTTGGGGGGCTTGCTGCATCGCCAAAGTCTTTTGCATGACATTCGCCAAGGCGTGCACCTTCGCCACGTGGCTGAGCCGGAGGCTGTTGCTGGACGCACGCTGACGACCCTGGATGCATCTTGTGTAGAGGGCTTTTACGGTCTTTACGAGCATAACCCATCCCGTATTCTCGATGACGATGGCACCTTGCGTAGAATCCGTGGAAAGGTGGTGGAGAGCCAGCACTCATCGACGGGGTTGCTGTCCTATCTTTGGCCATGGAAAAGGTAAGTTTGCTTTGATGGGATATCTCTTGAGCGATGGTTTAGGAGGCAAATGGCGGATGGGGTGGGATTCGAACCCACGAAGAGCTTCCACCCTTGCCGGTTTTCAAGACCGGTGCCTTAAACCGCTCGGCCACCCATCCACACTTAGATTCATCTCTGTGATATCGGGTCTTAAACGCCGCGTCAAGGCAAACGCTCAAGGAAGTCCAGAAATTTCCTTGTCTCCCCTGTTGAACCTCCCTAAACTCCCCGTAAAAACTATATCCGCAGGGGAGGATTTCATGCACAATCTGCTTTGGTCATTGGCCGTGATCACCGATATCCTTGTGGTGGTTGTG
>JBKCVN010000005.1:0-24931 GCA_046317875.1 Alphaproteobacteria bacterium
GCCATTCAACGACGGGCGCCACTGTATGATAAAGGACAAGAAGGTCACTATAACCTTATCAGTGCGTTGCATAAGTCTGTGCGTGGATCAGACCCTGATGCCGCACTTTATTGGTTTTGTCGCATCCTGGATGGTGGAGAAGACCCCTTATTTATTGCTCGACGTCTGGTACGCATGGCTGTGGAAGATATTGGTTTAGCTGATCCATTAGCTTTAAGCCAGGCCATTGCCGCTAAAGAGGCCTATCAGTTTTTAGGATCGCCCGAGGGGGAATTGGCCCTGGCCCAATGTGTGATCTATTTGGCCACAGCCCCCAAATCAAACGCAGCCTATGTGGCCTACAAACAAGTAGCCCATATTGCAAAACAGTCGGGCTCACTTCCTCCGCCTCATCATATTCTAAATGCCCCCACCAACCTCATGAAAAATATGGGGTATGGAAAAGAGTATGTTTACGATCACGACACAAAAGAAGGCTTCTCGGCGCAAGATTATTTTCCGGACGGAATGGAGCGGCAAGATTTTTATCAGCCCAAAGGCAGGGGGTATGAGGCAGAGATTCTGGACAAGCTTCAAGAGTGGGCTCGGCTCAGAGGTAAAATAAAAGCATAAAAAAAAGGCCCACTCTGTTTTGTGGGCCTTTTCATAAGATAGAATTAGTATAGTTTTATTTTTTTCTCAAATTCAAATAGGCAATTAAAGCTGCATTTCCTGCTTCGCCCGGCTCTGGTTCTTTTTCATTGGGAAAACTCTTCTGAGCCAGATTGTTGCCAGCCATTATTATTTTCTCGCTGGATGTCACTCCATTTAGCTCAGGGTTTTTTAACTCTTGCAGCATGACCTCTTTAAATTGTTCAGCGTTTGCTAAGAAACCATAAAAACCAGTCATTTTTTCCAACTGAGGGACGTGGATCGCCAGTAAAGGAACATCTGGCATCAATTGTGGAAATGTTAACTTCATGTTCACTACGTTCACAGCCCCATCATCTAGAAAAATTACCAACCTAGGCCGAATGCCTTTTTTGTCTAGATAAGCTTTTAAGTAATGAGGCTTATTGTATCCTGAACGTTCTCCAGTCACAAAGTTATTAGAAATCGCAACTATTTCTTCTGAATTGCCTACTTTTACAAAGGTTTTATCATTGAGCATTTTGTCTTTCATGAAAACCTTACTTCCATTATTCATAGTTTTGAAATGCTCATCATTAAGATAAAAAATATGACCAACACCTGATAGCTTTGATTGGGTTGCTAGTGTTTCAAGTGCTCCTGACCCTGCTGCCGTATCTACAAGCAAATTCACACCAGACTCTTTGGCCCAATTCAGAAAGTCTAGAAACTCTTGACCTCCTCGAAGAACTGTTGTTCCTGGTTTATTCCCTTTTGTAGAAAGGGTTCCATCAAAATCAAAGGCCAATACAATTTCTTCAGGTTTAACCCCTTGTTTCAAGGCATCTTCTATCAGAGCCCTGACTGTCTTTGGGGGATATGTGGATGATAGGTGTTGTAACATTATGTTTTTTCTTGAAACAAGCTTGCTGTAAAGAGATGATTTTGATTGTCTGATTGCTGTGTTTTTAGGTTCAGGAGTCTGAAGCTCCTTAAGTGCTTGTTTAACAGTTACATCTAGAAAGTTATAAAGATCCCTATCTTCTTGCTTCGCAGAAGAATTTAGAATCTTCCCACTTTTTAATTTTCGCACTTTTCCTTCTGTTTGCAAAGCTTGCATAGCTAAATCATATTTGTCGGCAGGTGATAATGATTTATGGTTAACTCCCACAAAAGAAGTCATATAAAAACTTTCACGTTTCCGGGCGCTGAATCGGGCTAGAAGTTTGGGCGAAAAACAGTGAGTCCTACAGAGTCCTACTTTCCCCGAGGTGTTAGAGTCGGCACAATTTTCCTTACAAAACACATACCGACAGTTTCCTGATTCACTGGCACATTTGGCATTTAGCTCATTCTCAAACCCCTCAACGGTTACACACTTTTTACTGTTGTGGGTTTTACACTTGAGGCGACTAAGATTCTCGGCAATCTTAATAGATTGTGCATCAGATAGGTTTAGTGACAATAAAAGTAAGGTTAGGGACAGGACTATTTTATTCATTTTAAGGAAGCCTCCATGTTATGTCTTCAATGTTAGACTATTCGACCACACGGATTCAAGTTTTTTATATAAAGGCAGCAGAAGTGCGACAGTCAGGTATATTTTTTCGTACCCACATTTGCACCACAATCACAAATCCTGTAGGTTTATGGAATGATTGATCACACCTATCACCTATTAATTGTGGATGACGACGAACGCCTTCGTAAGCTTCTATGTCAATTTCTAAAAGAAAGTGGCTTTGAGGTCAGCGTTGCTGCCTCCGCTGCAGAGGCAGCAGAGCTTTTATCATTCTTTAAATTTGATCTCATGATTTTGGATGTAATGATGCCAACTGAGTCTGGTTTTGAGTTAGCTCAGCGCCTAAGAGATACGCAGGTGAAAATCCCCATTTTATTCTTAACAGCCCTTGGCACCACAGCCGACAGAATTCAAGGCCTTGAAAGTGGCGGAGATGACTATTTGCCCAAGCCTTTTGAGCCTAAAGAGCTTGTGCTGCGTATTCATGCCATCTTGCGGCGGATTCATGATGGACCTTTAGGTGTGGCAAAAAAAGAAGTTCAAATCGGGCCTTTTTATTTTAACATTGAGAAAGAGACTTTGCGCCGCGGGGATGTGGCTATTTCTCTGACCTCAAGCGAAGCGCACCTTTTAAAAATATTTGCCTCTCATATCGGAGTTTATCTTTCCCGTGAAGAACTAATTCAAGGCATGAAATTAGAGGCAAACAGCCGTACTATTGATGTGCAAATTACCCGGCTTAGAAAAAAAATAGAGAGTGATCCTAAGCATCCCCATTTCCTGCAAACAGTGCGTAACAAAGGATATATTTTATGGGATCATTAAAGAGACTCTTCCAGCTTTCATTGCGTGATTTCTTCCCCAAAAGTCTTTTTAATCGAGCTTTTTTGATTATCGGAACACCTCTGATCTTGGTGCAAATTGTTTTTACTGTTGTGTTTCTGGACAGGTACCTTGATTCTGTTACAAAAAGTTTGGCATCTAACATTGCGCACACGGCAAAGGTTATTACGGATATCTACCCCCAACACAAAGAATTAGCCGATGAAATTTCAGATGAATTGGGCGTTTTAGTTACTTTTTACAAAAAAAAATCCCTTCAGGGTATGGTTGCTTCTCCTTTAGAGGCATGGGAAGACCATTTTTTAAAAAATGCGTTAGCAGAAGCCTTGGAGCAGCCCTACATTCTGACTACTAGTCGAGAAGTTTTGAATATCAATATCCAAACAAAAGAAGGGCTGATGGTTATTTCTGTCCTTAGGAAAAAGCTTATGAGCCGCACAACAGTGCTGGTCTTTATTTGGGTTTTTGGTGCAGCCCTTATCTTTCTTATTATTGCTTCTATCTTTATGAAGAACCAAGTGCGGCCTATTCAGCGCCTAGCTGAGGCAGCTGAACGATTTGGCAAGGGAATGGATATGGCCGATTTCAAGGTTTCCGGGGCCATGGAAGTACGGCAGGCCGCACGTGCCTTTAACCAAATGCGTGAACGAATTAAAAGACAAGTGACCCAACGAACCGAAATGTTAGCCGGTATTTCCCATGATTTGCGTACACCCCTTACGCGCATGAAGTTAGAGCTGGCCATGATGCCTTCTAACTCAAAAGTAGAAGACATGAAGCGTGACGTGGAAGAAATGGAGATGCTAATCAATGAATATCTCAATTTTGTAAAAGGTCACGGGGAAGAAAGAAAATCCCTGTGTGACCTGCGACACTTGTTGCAAGATTGTGTTGCTAGCCTTAAGGGTAAACCTTTGGAGATTGAGTCACATTTGACCGTTGTATCTGTGGCATTACGTCCCAACTCTTTTAAGCGGGCCATTAAAAATTTGCTAGAAAATGCCAACCGTTATGCCTCAAAAGCCATGATTAGAACATATACCAAAGATGGTCATGCTGTCATAGTGATCGAAGACAATGGGGAAGGCATTCCCGCTAATAAGCGGAAGGAGGTTTTTAAACCTTTTGTTCGCTTAGAAAAATCAAGAAATCCTAAAACGGGGGGTGTGGGACTAGGTCTTAGTATTACCCAAGATATTGTTCATGCCCATGGGGGGCAAATTACCTTAGGCAAATCCTCTTTAGGTGGTTTACGAGTAACAATCAAGATTCCCTTTTAAATCTTTTAGATCTTGACAAATCATCGAATGAAATAGATTTTGATCCCATACATAAAAGGAAGTTTTAATGGAAATTGTTTTACATCATGGGGATTTAGACAACTCAGTTACTTTTAAAAAAGCAGTGGCCGTAGACACGGAAGCTTTGGGTCTGCAAATTAAAAGAGACCCCTTGTGCTTGGTCCAGCTATGTGCAGGCGATGGTATTTGTCATCTAGTGAAATTTGACCTAGGCAAACCTTATAATGCCCCCCATCTTAAAAAAATTTTGGAAGATAAAAACATTTTAAAGATCTATCATTATGCGCGGTTTGATGTGGCCATTTTAAAACAGTATTTGGGTGTTCATTCTAACCCCAACTATTGCACTAAAATCGCTTCAAAACTGGCGCGCACCTATACCGAACGCCATGGATTGAAAGATTTATGCTCGACCCTATTAAACGTTGAAATCTCGAAACAAGAACGGGCTTCGAATTGGGGGGCTGAGGTTTTGACGGAAGAGCAAAAAATGTATGCAGCCACAGATGTCTTGTATCTTCACCGCCTTAAAGACCTGTTGGATGAGATGTTAGATAAGAATGGCCGAAAAGACTTGGCCGAAAAATGCTTTGAATTTATTCCCACCTGTGTAGACCTAGATCTTAAAGAGTGGGATGTTGGAACAATCTTTTCTTATAAATAAGGAGAACAAAAATGCCTAAGATTACCTTCCTCTATCAAGATGGAACAAAAAAAGAAATCGATGCCCCTGTGGGACTCTCTGTGCTGGAAGTGGCCCACCAAAATAATGTGGATTTAGAAGGGGCTTGTGAAGGATCACTTGCATGCTCTACATGTCATATTGTTGTTGAGCCCGAATGGTTTGATTTGTTGCCAGAAGCCTCAGAAGATGAACAAGACATGCTGGACTTGGCCTTTGGATTGACCCATACATCACGTTTAGGGTGCCAAATCATCATGAGCGAAGAACTAGATGGATTGGTGGTAAGACTGCCCGCTGCCACCCGTAACATGATGGGCTAAGGTCATGCGGTGGACAGATGTGTATGACATCGCCATTGCTTTGGAAGACAAATACCCGGATGTAGATATTCTGGGCATTCGGTTCACGGATCTGTGGCAATGGGTGCAAGAACTGGATGGATTTAATGATCTGCCCGAGAACAGCAGCGAATCCATTCTAGAAGCCATTCAAATGGCTTGGTTGGAAGAGAGGGATTAACCCTGCGTTACCTCCCTGCACCCATTCTTAAGAGAATATCCGCTCTTATAGACCAAAAAACTCACTTATATCAATCATCCTATAATGCTTTATCAAGGAGATATAGAAACCAGAATGATAATAAAAAGCTGTTATCCCAGTCGGAAAGTTTAGCTTATCTTTTAGCCCGACTTCCCGCCACCACAGAAGTCTTGGGATATGCTTTTGAACAGGTAAAAAAACTGACCACCTTAAATTTTTCTTCTTATTTAGATATAGGATGCGGTCCCGGTGCTTCTTATTGGGTCGCAAAAGACCTTTTCCCATCCTTATGTTCTTTTTCTTTTCTAGAGGCTAACCCTTTTATGTATGATTTATTAGTTAGCCTTATTGAAAAAAATCCCTCGATAGAATTTTTTAACAGTGATGCCCGTAAAGTAACTTTCACCGGTACCCATGATTTGGTTTCTTTTTCTTATTCCCTAGGAGAAATGGACCAGCAGCAAGATGTTTTAGATAAATATTGGAACCTGACCACGAAGGCTCTAATAATAACCGAGCCCGGAACACCAGTGGGTTTTAAAACGCTATTAAATGCGCGAAAATTTTTAATTAATAGCGGCGCCTTCATAGTGGCCCCCTGTGGTCATAACGCCCCCTGCCCTTTGGAAAATGCACCTAAAGATTGGTGCCATTTTTCAACACGGCTAGAAAGAAGCCCGGTCCATAAAACCCTTAAAAAAAGCACCCTGGCCTATGAAGACGAAAAATTTGTTTATTTGATTGCCACCAAAGAACCCTTTGCCATACCGGGACTAAGAATTTTAAAAAGACCATTAAAAGGAAAAGGTCATGTGCGCTTGGATCTTTGCACACCCGAGGGGATCGAGAAAAGAACCGTTTCCAAATCTAAGGCAGAAGAATATAAAGAGTGTAAGACTAAAGAATGGGGAGATCTGGTGGAGTAGATATTCTTCCCTAAAAAAGCTGCACTAAAATTTTTTTAAATAGTCCGTACAACTGAGGCAATTTTATTCAAAATGCCATTCACAAATCCAACATCTTTTTTATCAAAGAAGGCATGAGTTACATCTAGATATTCTGAAATGATAATCGGGGTGTCCGTATCTGGAAAGGACAGAAGCTCGAAGGTGCCACATTTAATGATGTTCAGCAAAATGGGATCAATTCTTTCCATTTTCCATGTTTCATTTAAATGGGGGGATATCAGGTCTAAAAGGATCTGAGACTTAGTATTAACGCCTGAAACTAATGCATGCAAAAAAGACTCATCGGGTTGGATGGCTAGATCTTCATCCAAATTCTTTCCCACATAATGCGCTTGGAAGGTGTGCAAAGCTTCGTGCTCTGATATTTTCATCATAGATTGGGTATAAAGTACTTGAACGGCGGCCAGACGGGCAGCACTTTTTTTTCTGTACCCACTATTTTTTTTATTATCCATTTTTATTCCGAAATAAATTTTTGAAAATCTTCTATGCTTTTAAAGTCTTTATAAACAGACGCAAAGCGCAGATAGGACACAAGATCCAAGTCCTTAAGGGCTTCTAATACCATTTCCCCAATCACTTTGGAAGAAATTTCAGCATCTCCTAGCATTTCTAGTCGCCTTACCACCCCGTTTACCAATTTTTCTATACGTTCACCGTCTATGGCCCGTTTACGGGTGGCGGTATAAATAGATCGTACCATCTTTTCCCGATCAAAGGGGACCCGTTCCCCATTTTTCTTAACCACCACAAGATCGGAAAGTTGAATCCGCTCGTATGTGGTAAATCGCGAGACACATTCGGGACAAAAGCGTCGACGACGAATGGCTAAATAGTCATCCGAGGGTCTTGAGTCCTTGACCTGAGTTTCAATACATCCACAAAAAGGACAACGCATTCAATCAAGCCTTAATAAATGGGATGACGTTGACAGAGCGACAGAACTTCGGCCCTAACGCGTTGTTCGGTTTCTTCGTTCTGACCTTGGCTGGTTACGAAACCTTCCAGGGTGTCTGCGATTAATCCCCCAAGATAGTGACACTCTTTCTCATTAAAACCGCGTGTAGTAAGAGCGGCGGCGCCCAACCGAATACCCGACCCGACCTTTGGGGGGGCAGGATCAAAGGGGATGCTGTTTTTGTTGCAAGTAATACCTGCACGGTCAAGTGTAGCCTCTGCATCAGCCCCCGTGATGTTTTTAGACCGTAAATCTACCATAAACAAATGACAAACCGTACCCCCTGAAACAATATCAAATCCCCTCTCATGAAGCGATGAACAAAGGGACTGAGTATTTTTAATAACCTGGCCTGCATAGTTCTTAAAGCTAGGCTCAAGGGCCTCACCAAAGGCAACGGCCTTAGCAGCAATCACATGCATTAAAGGCCCCCCCTGAGCACCAGGGAATACGGCAGAATTAATTTTTTTCGCAATTTCGGGATCATTCGTTAAAATAAGCCCACCCCTGGGACCCCGCAATGTTTTATGGGTGGTGCTGGTACAAACATCCGCATGCGGCAAGGGGCTGGTGTATACACCCGCCGCAATAAGCCCCGCATAGTGCGCCATATCCACCATCAAATAAGCCCCTACTTTATTGGCAATTTCTTTGAACCTAGCAAAATCAATAACCTGTGAATACGCAGACCCCCCCGCAATGATGAGTTTAGGTTTGTGAGTTAACGCTAAACGCTCAACTTCATCATAATTGATCAATCCTGTTTCTTTATCCACACCATATCCAAAAGGCTTGAACCATTTTCCAGAAATGGTGACAGGATGCCCATGGGTTAAATGCCCGCCCGCATCCAACGCCATGCCTAGAAAAGCATCCCCGGGCTGAAGCAAAGCCAAAAAAACAGCAAGGTTGGCCTGCGCCCCCGAATGGGGCTGAACGTTTGCAAACTTGCATTGAAACAATTCTTTCGCACGCTCGATGGCTAAACTCTCGGCCACATCCACAAACTGGCATCCCCCATAATATCGCCGACCCGAATACCCTTCTGCATACTTGTTGGTAAGAACCGATCCTTGGGCTTCCAGTACCGCCAAAGAAACGATGTTTTCAGAGGCGATTAATTCTATATGATCTTGCTGACGTTTCAGTTCTTTTTGAATAGCCTCGTGAATTTCTGGATCTCTTTTACAAAGACTGTCTTTAAAAAACTCTTTTTCCATGGTGGTCACATTTCTTTCTTTGGTACATAAATCTGACACGGCCCCTCCCCCTGTATTACTATTGTGAATCAGTATCCATTTTTTGTATACGACATTGATGACGTCCCCCTTCAAAAGGGGTTTTTAAAAATACCTCTAGGCACGATAGGGCAACGGAAGAAGAAATTACCCGAGCCCCTAGGGCCAAAATGTTAGCATCATTTTGTTGACGAGAAAGTTTTGCCACCTCTGGATTCCAACACAGAGCTGCTCGAATTCCTTTGTGCCTATTGGCCGCAATACTCATCCCAATGCCGGAACCACAAATCAAAACACCCCTGGCATTTTCGGCCAAAACCTTATGGCAGACCATTTGGGCAAAATCAGGATAGTCCACCCTGGTATCCTTTTCCAAAGAACCACAATCGATTACTTCATAACCTTGAGAAAATAAGAAAGTTTTTAGCTGCTCTTTTAAAACAAACCCCGCATGATCGGCCCCTATAAAAATTTTTTTTCTCAAGACTTTTCAACCCCAAAGTCAGACGTGGTGCTGCCATAGGCAATTTTCAAAAATTCTTTATTTAAAAGATTAATCGCAATAACCCATATCACAAAAACCCCTAAGACCAAGGCCAATAAATAGGGGGCAATCGCAAACTGTGTTGCAAAGCATGGTATTGAAAGAAAAATGGATTGCACCACCGATCCCCCAAATTTACCCACACGACCACTTAAAATATCAACCGCCGCTTTTCCTTTAACCTTTAATTCCGCATCCAAGGGAATGAACGCCATTTCTTTTGTGGCGGCAAAAAAACTGTATTTACAGCTGCGACTGGAGAGGTTATGAATTTGCCCCATCCATACGGCAAAAGCCATAGGTGTCATGCCTATCATCTGAGCAAGCCATCCTAAAGAATCCTGCCAAAGCGTTACTCCGAAAAATAAAATGGCCGTAATAACCATTACTATAGGGGTAATCAAAGCACTGCACTTCCAGCTGAACCGGCGCACAAACCCTGCCCCAAAAAATCCAATAAAGAAAATTAGGAAGCCCATATAAACAGTAATCTGAGAAAAATAGGCCTCAATCGCCAAGGGATCTTGGTAAAGATCTTTAACCTGGCTTTTCCATGTGATTTCCACAAAGTTAATCGAAATATTATAAGCGATCGAAATAAGAGCAATATACCCCATATAGCGCGAGCGCAAAATATATTTAAAGCTTTCCACAAACGAGAGTTTGGTCTCTCCCGTGTTTTGCTTGGAAGGCCCTGATTTAGGGGCTTCTTCTGGTTTTACTACTTTTTGGTGAAGCCAGTAATAAATTACCAAAATAAGGGCACAACTGATGGAAAAAACCAGCAACAAGGTATGTAGTTTAGACCCATATACATCAGCCCCATAGATATGGGCCTTTTCTTCATAATTAGTGATAAAGAACCCAGATAATATTGTTCCTAGGCCATTAAACATACCCAGCAACATATAAAAACGACGAGATTGTTCAACCGTTGTAATTTGGTTGGCAAATTGCCAAAATAGCAGGCTTAAAACAAAAACACCCCAAAGTTCCGACATGATGTAAAAAAGACTGTAGCTCCAATACCCCACCACCGGAAAGACCCACTTAAACCAGGGATATTGAAGCTTTAAGGCAGCAATTTCGTCAGGGGAAAAAAGATGAAAAGCATCCTTGTTAGGATAAATAACATAATTAAAAAGCATAAAGAAAACAAAGAATAGACCCACAATTATGAAAAATATGGTTTTAGGCTGCAGTTGGTTTGATATCCAGGTAAATAGCATTACCAAGAAAATAGAAGAGAGAAAGATGGGTATTTTTAAAAAGTTAATGATCTCAGCTCCCGAGTGTTGTGCCGAAATCACAAGTGTGTCTTTTGACACATGAAGAAGCCAGAAGTTAAAGCTGATTAAAATCATCATCAGCCCTAGGGGAATAAGCTTTTTAAATTCACTCTGATAAACGGGAAACATCCAAGATCTTAGTGTGGAGAAACTGTCCCTTGAGGCTTTTATATCCATTTTAAGATCCTAACTAATTCCAGATACTCAATTATTAACACGGAGCCATTTTTTAAACAATATGATGTACAAAAAATATTTTAAGGTTGGGGCGCCAACGGAGAGCTAACAACACCTGCATCTTTATTCAAGCTAAGGGCTCCCGTAGAGTATTCACCCAAGTTTTTAAAGCCCAAGGTAAGCATAATGGTTTTAGAAGGAACAACATCTCGGTCCCTATAGAATGTCCGTACAAGATCTAAACGGGCTTTAAAGCAATCATCTTCATAAATAATTCCTGCCCCGTGCTGCAGCTCCCCTTTTTGATAGCCAAACTCGCGGGCCTGATTCACGCACACAGTCCAGTTAGGGTGGAACTGAGAAGAAAGGCCAGTGCTTAGCTGTTCCCGCCGAACATACTTATTATCAATTAAGGTGCGCTGGATCTGGGTATATCCTATATTCACCTTAAATATGGAGGGACCGCCCGAAAATTGAACTGCATTTTTCTTAGGCTTAAGACTCTTTTGCCCAAATCGGAATGACCATATAAGGCTATATAAATCAGAGGTTGAAAAAGAAACACGGCCCACATAATCAGATAGTCCTTTTTGGACACCACTGTAAGGGTCAAACTGATCAGTTTTAGAAAAGCTATAACTTTGACCTAGAAATACTTGCGCAAAAGAACGAGATTGAGAATACAAATTCATATTCGCACCATAGTTTATACGCTGACCATCATCAATTCTATCGAATCCCGCAAAACGTTGGGGCTTGAAGATATATAAGGAATCCAGTTCGAAATCTTGGCTATCTTCATTAGGGTACTTATCCGAATTTGTGTTTCGGGGCAACGAAACCAGACTTAGTATGGGCTCGAAAACAAGTTTCTGTTCTTCAAATGTTTTAAGTAAAGGGTAACGGAAAGTCATAACAGCACCAGGTATGACTCTTCCCCTGCTCTGATTGACCGCTGGTTGTGCAGAAGAAAGGGTATGTTTTCTGATATCATAATAGTCCCCCCTTAAAAATAACTGCAATTCTTGCAACAGGCCCGATGAAAAAGTATGGGGCAAGGTGAACGTAGCTATGGTGGATAATCGTTCTGTTTTGGCACCCTTTTCCCGATGTACATAGGCTTGATCGGCATCAAAGTTCCAAAATTCACCCCACTCTCCTGCAGAAGTCTCATACGATGCTGTCACCATGGGAGCCACAAAAGGAATGGTATTGTTATGAACGTTGGCATTCAAGTTTTGAAAATCCACCCCCCCTAGGCTGACATAGTTCCTTCCATAAAACCCTTCCGTATTAAAGTGACTAGAAAGATAGTTTTTCGTTCTATAGCTTTCATCGCTTACGAAATAGTATTTTTTGAAATAGGTGGGACTTGAAACATTTTCTAGGTGAAGATTTGCCCGCCAGTTTTCATTTATATCCAAAAGCCCCGTTCCAATAAAATGCCCATGCATTTGTTTTTTGTTTTTCTTCTCCGAGTCTTTTGACCCCGTAATATTCGAGGTATGAATCGTGCTGGCAGAAAAAGAGGCAAAACCATCGTGAAAATATCGACCATAAGAGCCCGAAATCATGGGGCTGTCCTTGGTCATAATGACTGGCTTTAAGATAATCTCTTCATTTGGTTCGCGGCTAAAATAATAAGGAATGCCAACAATCGCACCTAATGAGGTACTGTTCCCCACAAAGGGCATAAGCAGCCCATTTTTTCTTTTAACCGATGGATCAGGATGGTCCAAATAAGGCAGATAAAAAACCGGCACACCCTTGAAATCCAAGAACACATGGCGGTAATAAACCATTTTTTCTTCATCATCTTTTTTTATCTGGTCAGCACGCAGCTGCCATATGGGCGTTTTACAAGAGGTCCCCTCACACATTTCGCAGGGGGAATAAATACCTTTCTTAAAAGTCAAGACCTTGTCATTTTTGGTAACTTTTTCAGAGGCAAAACGTTCATTTTCTTGGGTAATAGAATAAGCTTTTTCAATAAAACCATCTTTTAGATCTTCCCCAATTTCCATGTAGTTTGCAGTGGTGAGGCCTCCTTTTTTGTCATAAAATTTTACATTTCCTGAGGCGGACACCAAACGAAGTTTTTCATTGTAAGAAACGGTATCGGCTTCGATAATTTCTTGTCCATCAGACACTTTCACTCTACCTCGGGCAATAACAACTCCCAGTTCTTTATCGTGGGAAATTTGATCGGCTCTTAAAAGAAAATCAGACTTTTTAGAAGTTTCGAGGGGCGACAAAGAATAAGAGGTTGCTGCATAAATCAGTAGGGTTAAAAGATATATAAATTTCACGTCAACCTTCTTCCAAATGTATTAATGTTATGATCCCAATAAGCAGACTTACGAAAGTAGGTGTCAGAATTGCAAAAAACAACGGGATTTTTAGTGATTCCCCTAAAGCATAGAAAATTTGATGAAAAAAGTGAAGGAAAAATCCAGAAAAGATTCCAGAAAGAATAAATATAAATCCATTCTTCTGCCTAACCGATGCAAAGGCGCACACGCCCCCAATCAGTACCATGGCCAATAATGTCCAGGGTTTCATTAGTAAATTAAAAAAGTACAAGCTATGCTCCATAGAAGAGAGGCCCGTTTTTTCAATTAATGATATAAATTTAGGAAGTTTCCAAAAAGACAGGGATGCTGGGGGATGGAAAGTTTGGTGAATTTTGTCCAGGGATAAAGCATTTTCCCATATAAAAGAATCTACTTTTTGCTGAATGTCATTGGATTCTGTTTTAGTGGGGTTCTCTAGGTACCATTGATGGGGACTAACCAGAATTTTGCCCACATCATATCTTAGCAAAAATTGCCCCCCTTCACTAAAACTATAAATGGTACTAGGACCAAAAGTATTTTGATCAACAAGTCGGGTTATGTGAATTATGGAATAATCTAAGTTGGGATGAATATGCTTAAGCCACAGACCACTTTTGGAGACCCCAGATAAATCAGATGATTTTTGAAATATATGGTCATAATATCTACCATATTCTTCTTTGAAAGTGGCAGCCAAAGGATTCAAGAAACTAAAATATAACAAAGAATAAAGAAACACAGCTAGGATCATGGGTTTTATCACCGACCATATGGAGTATCCTAAGGATCGCATGACAACAATTTCATATTTCTTATGAAGACTCCAAAGCAGCCCCATGGTTGCAAACAAAACAATTAAGGGGCTTAACTGGTCCAAGACCGTGGGAAGAGAAAGAAAAACTGCCTTTAAAATTTTTCCGAATTTAATGGAATTGTGATGATGGCCTGCTTTGCGCATGAGCTCTATAAGGTTAAAAAGAACCGCCACCACAGACAAAATGAAAGCAATAATTCCGTTCCAAAAAGCAAAGGATTTCAATATGTATTTTGTTAATGTGGGCTTATAATTAACCATTAAATGCTCGATTCTTTTTTAAGAATAACAGGCTGCCCCCCATGGAACCCAACATCAATAAATAGGCCCCCAAAATGGCGGCACCTTGTTTCATGCCCATGTTCATCAAGAACAAGTTAGCGCTTTCTAATCCAATCGCACACATCACAGCATATGCAATCGCTTTGGTCTGTGCCCCTCGGCGGAAAGGTGTTCCTAATAAAAAGCTTAAGGCAATCATCGAAAAAGCCAAAGAATAAAGAGGATTCAGAAGTCTTTGGTATCCCTCAGCATATAATTTTTGTCCATGGGGAAGATACATATTGTCAGGCGACACCAGTTCAAAAATGGATAGTTCGTAGGGCTTTTTAGGTCTTGCTTTTGGCTTCACATCACCTTCTTCAACCAATGAGATCACTGTGCGATCAAAATAAAGAATCGACAGTTCTCCTGTCGTTTTATCTTTTTCTTGCCTGGTCCCATCTGCCATAAAAATCTTTGGCATTCTGTCTTGTATAAGCAAATGACCATTCTGGGCCATGATGGTATATGGATTTTTATTGGCAGGCTGAATATTTGCAATAATCCCTTCTAAAAAATTACCCTTTTTTTTGTTCACATAAATAGTCACATCTCCAAAGGCATTAAATACCCCCTCTTGAACCAAAACACTGGGCAACGAAGATTTGAGCTGCATTTCCATATTACGAATCTTCTGAAACGACGCGGGTAAAATAAAAAGACTCAACACATAAATAAAAAGTGTCACCCCCCCTGCAAATCCAACGGCAGGCCTTGCCACTTGCCAAGGGCTATAGCCTAAGGAGAACATTACGGGCAGCTCGCGGTCTGAATGGAATCGATTGTACAAGATGATGGTGGTAATGAACAACCCCACTGGGGCAATCACGATCAGCAAATCAGGCAGGGTCAATAAGATTAGATAGAAAAAAGAAAGAAGACCTTCACTGGATTTTAAAAAGGGGCCTATAAACTTTAAGGATTGAATGACCCATAGCGAAGCAATCAGAGTCCCCAAAATAAAGAGAAACGTTAGTGAAAGTTCCTTCAGAATAGATTTTTCTAGCTGCTTCATGTTTTATTAATCGTTTGACTTAAGTACCTCTCACGAATATAACTCAATTAATGCGCCCTGAGGAATTTTTTTCATCTAATTCGAGCAAATAAAATGAAGTTTTTTAAAATTTTTTCTTTTTTGATGGCTTTTTATTCTCTAGCCCTATCCCAATTGGATTCGCCCCCGGCAAGCTTTTATGTGGGAGAAGGAAAAGAAGCCGAAACGTCCACAACGGCCCCTCCCCCAGCCAAAAGCCTTACCCTCTACAGAAAAGATAGAAAGCCATTAAAAGAAGCCACCATTGCGGCCATAGTAAATGGCACACCTATTTCTGTAAAGGATTTGAAAAACAAAATGAAACTTGCTTTGAAAATCCCTTTTGAAAGCCTTCCAGCATCCGAACAACAGACCATTAGACAAACAATCCTAAACATCTTAATCGAAGAACTTATTAAAATCCAAACTACAGAAAAACTTGGATTAAAAGTTGATTCTCAAGAAATAGATAGCGCCCTTCAAAATCTAGAAAAACAAAATGGCATGCCCAAAGGAAAACTTCGTCAGGACTTAAAAGCCAAAGGAATAAATGAATCTGCCTTAACCAATTCAATCAAAGCAGAACTTTTGTGGCGCCAATATATAAGTGCCTGGGCAGGAAATAGTTTGGAATTGGGCCAAAAAGAATTAAAAGAAATTATGAATATTTCTGGTGATACAACACAGTATCACTTGGCTGAAATAGAAATTTACACAAAAGAAGGCGAATCAGAAGAAACCACTGTTGCTGCAATGAACAAAATATTACAAGCATTAAAAGCAAAACACCCTTTCACAATGCTTGCACACACCTATTCCCATGCCCCTTCTTCGGCTCGCGGGGGTGATATCGGATGGACCAACCAAGAAATATTAGACGAGGACCTAGTGACCGTTCTGGAGAAACTTCAACCAGGTCAAATTACCATGCCTTTTAAAACAGAATCTGGGTACAAAATTTTATTATTAATAGATAAAAAGGACACACGCGCTAGTCAGCCCACACTCACAGCACGCCAAATTGAGATTAAGGTGGAAGAAGAGTTGGAAAAGAGTGAAAAAGATCTTGAAGCCAAAATCGAACAATTAAACAAGCTAGTAGAAAGTGTCACATCCTGCACCGAATTTGATCAACTGGCTGACCAAATACCGTCTTCCCAAATTCATGTATACAAAACAGTAAGATTAAATGATTTATCATCAGATCTTCAGAATGTATTAAAATATTTGGAAACAGGCACGCCTAGTAAAGGGATTTTCAATCCGGCCAATAATACCATTGCATTTTTCATGGTTTGCGAACGCACAGAAACACCCCTAGAAAAAACAAATGCTATCGAGGGCGTCGCTAACCAAATTTCGAATCAGCGCTTTATGTCCATTTCCGAACAAAAGTTAAAAGAAGCAAAACGCGTGGCCTCTATTGAAATCAGACTCTAACCGCTTTATTGCCCATAAAAAACTAGGCCAGCATTTTCTAGTGGATGATCAAGTTGTCGAAAAAACCATATTAGCCGCCAAAATTTCTGATTCTGATACCATTCTAGAGGTTGGCCCTGGGCCCGGTATTTTGACCCGTGCCCTTTTAAAGTCAAATGCAAACAGTATTACGTCCATAGAAATTGATCAACAGTTTTGGCCTTCCTTAGAGTCTGTCAAGGACCCCAGGTTTTGTTTAATAAAAAAAGATGCTCTTCAAGTACATTTGGGGGATATATCTTCAAAACCTGTTAAAATTATAGCCAACCTCCCTTACAACATCGGGAATAAACTCATATTAAACTGGCTATTAGAGCTTAACTCTATAGATAGCATCACCGTCATGCTTCAAGAAGAAGTGGTCCAAAGGCTATCGGCCCAACCGGGCACCAAGAATTATGGCCGCCTTTCCATTTTGGTTCAATGGTTGTGCGAGGTCACCCCCCTATTCCAAGTTCCGCCAGAATCATTCAAACCCGCTCCTAAGGTTATGTCGGCAGTTGTACAAATAGTTCCTCGAGACAAACCAATTTATGAAGTCGATCAAGTCCATCTGGAAAAATTAACAAATATGATGTTTCAGCAGCGACGAAAAATGGTGGGGGGCATTCTTAAGAAATTAGGCCATCCCAACTTGAAACACGTATTTCAGATGGTCGACATCAAAGAGACCATGAGACCGGAAGAAATTTCCATTCCCCAATTTTGCCAAATGGCACAAGTCTTAAAAGATTATTTATAAAATCCGCGAACTAATCCCACCAGACAGCCTTTAACCCGAACTTGCTGCTGATCATAAACTTGGGGCATCATATATTTGTTGGCCGCCGACAAAATAATTTTGTTATCCTGTTGCTCATATTTTTTAATATGAAACGATTCATCTTCCACCAAGGCGAGAACTACTTGACCCGAAGATGCGGTATGATCCATTTTAAATATTAAAATATCTTCGTCTAAAATAGCCAGATCCTTTAAAGAGTTCCCTTTTATTTTCAAACAACAATAATCTGCCCCTTCTTGATAATCGAACGAGTTTTTGGGGAAAGATAAGGTGCTCTGTGCAGGCATCAGAAAAACACTAAAAGGAAAAGGTGTGGCATGGTCACCATAAAATGGAAACTGCACAGTACCATCTTGGGATAGTGTTTGAATAGCTTCAGTTGTATGTGGCTCTGCCACTATTGTAGGAAGATCTTCTTTTACACTGCATGCGGCCAATGAAGGAGCAAATGAAGGAATATTTTTTAAAATTTCAATAGCACGCGCTTTGTTGTTTAGTTTCCTCACAAAGCCTCGTTCTACCAGCGCATTCAACAGCATATGAACGCTTGATTTTGATTTTTGATTGAGGGCTGTCCTCATCTCGTCATAGGAGGGAGAAATCCCATTTTTTAATTGAAAACCTTGAATAAAAGTCAAAAGTTTTTTTTGTTGTTTAGTCAGCACTTTTTATATGTTCCCTGGATAGGTATCAGCCCATTTGGGGCTTGGCGAGGTCTGCAAAATGAGTGAATCGAGCATCGAAAAATAGTTTGACCGTACCAATCGGACCATGTCGTTGTTTTGCAATAATAATATCCGCTTGGTTTTGAATACTTTCCATTCTCTCTTGCCAAACAGCATACTTTTCAGTGCCAGCCTCGGGCTCTTTCCGCGCTTCATAGTATTCTTCTCGGTAAATAAAAATTACCACGTCCGCATCTTGCTCGATGGAGCCAGATTCACGAAGATCAGATAACTGAGGGCGTTTATCATCTCGTTGTTCTACAGCACGAGAAAGCTGGGAAAGAGCCAATACAGGAACGTGCAATTCTTTTGCCAGCGCTTTTAAACCCCTGGTGATTTCTGAAATTTCCTGAACCCGATTTTCCGACCCCGATGTATTACCCCGCATCAATTGTAGGTAGTCAATCACAATCATATCCAGCCCTTTTTGTCGTTTCAATCGGCGGGCTTTAGTTCGAAGGGAAGACACGGTCAATGCAGGCGTATCATCGATAAAAAAGGGAATATCGCTAATCCTGCGGTTGGCTTCGATTAGTTTGGGAAAATCTGTTGAGCTTAGTTCGCCTCTCCTAATTTTATCCGAGGTAATCTTGGCTTCTTGGGATAATAAACGTGTGGCAATCTGATCGGCTGACATTTCTAACGAGAAAAAGGCCACCACCCCTCCTTCGTTTTTCTTTTGATGGCGAGCCAAAGCCGCATTAAAAGAAAGCGTAGCCCCGAAACCCGTTTTACCCATGGAAGGCCGGCCCGCCACAATCACTAAGTCAGAGGGATGAAGTCCCCCAAGCCATTTATCCATGTCCCGTAGACCCGTGGTCACGCCCACAACTTTACTATCCCGCTTATAAGCCACTTCAGCAATTTTTAAAGCAGTAACCAAGGAATCATGGAGAGATTGGGCCTTTGAATCTATTCCTGACCCTGTGAGCGCCAAATTAAAAAGCTTTTGTTCAGCTTCTTCGATTTGATGGGCAGCGTCTTTTTCTAAATGGTGTCCCTGGGCAGCCTCGACCATTTCTTCACCGATAGAGATCAACTGACGTCTTAAGGATAAATCATAAATAAGCTGGCCATAATGGCTTACGTTCCCCACAGAAACAACCGAATCTGCCAGCTGAATTAAATAATTCACACCCCCAATATCACTCAGGTCTTGTTCCTTTTCAAAAAAATCTTTCAGTGTAATGGGATCTGCTACTTTTCCTTGCTCGATTAAACGCAGCATCGCCTGATAAATTTTTCCATGGGCGCGATCGGCAAAGTGTTCTGCTTTTAAAAATTCAGAGACCTTTTCCAAAGCATTATTATTGTGTAACAAAGAACCCAACAAAGCTTGTTCGGCTTCTAGGTTAACAGGAGCGGTCTTTTTTAAAATTGTTGTTGTATCGGATAATAATGTATTCAGCATAGGTCCAGGCAAATCATTTTTATTAAAGTTTACTCTAGCCCTGCTTAACTTGAAAGAAGAAAACGAAAAATATTCTTCGATGATATTTTATTTTTATTTTAAGTGGTGGGTACTATAGGATTCGAACCTATGACCCCCTGATTAAAAGTCAGATGCTCTACCGACTGAGCTAAGTACCCACATAAGGTCAGACTATAGTGCCCAAATCCGCCGGGGTCAATATTCTTTCTGATATAATTTATAGAAAAAACTGTCTTTATCTTTATAAAATCTTTTAGAAACGTCATGAAATAAGGAAATTTTGTTTTGAAAAGCCCAACAGGCCTCTTCACTTTTTATACCGATTTCTTTCGCGCACCATCAAGGCACAAGGTGTAGCTATCAATGTGATAAGAGACCCAAATCCTAAGCCAAACGAAATAATAGTGGCTAGCTGAACCCACCAGGCGCCTGAGGGAGCCCCCTGATGTACCGCCATATTCATAAAATCAATGTCTAATCTTAACAAGATAGGCAACAAACCAAGAATAGCCGTCAACTGCGTTAAGATAATGGGCCGCAATCGCAAAGCGCCCGTACGCAACATAATATCCATCAAGTGTTCTCCATTTTTCTTTAACTGGTCAAAGGTATCAATGAAAATAATATTATTGCTTACAATAATGCCTGCCAAAGCAATCATTCCAATCCCGCCCATCACAATACTAAAGGGTTGGTTCATAATCAAAAGGCCTAAAAGGCCACCTGCTGTTGCCAAAATAACTGCACTTAAAACTAAAAATGCACTAAAGAAGCTGTTAAATTGGGCCACTAAAATCACTAGAATAATGAAAAGTGCAACCCCAAAAGCGTTTAATAAGAAACTTCTAGATTCGTTTTGATCATCTTGATCTCCCTTAAAATTGATAGAGACCGAAGAAGGGGGTGGATTATCTTTCAAGTAGCTTTGAATTTCATTTATTTTATTATTGGCCAAAAACCCCGATGCCACATTTGCCATAATTTTTTTAACAGATTTTCCATTTACACGTTCAAGGGTATGAACTTTTTGAACAGGCAATATTTTCACAAAAGCATCCAAAGGCAAAGAGCCCTGGTCATTGGACAAGCGCAAGCTCTGCAGGTTCTTTAAATCCCGATAAGGGGGCGAAAACCTTAGAACAACATCTAGCGCTTTTTTGCTGTCGGAAGGCTGATAATTCGTCACCAGAACACCATCCCCCATCATGCGGACAATCTGACTGATTTCCATTAAACTGGTGCCCGATTTTAAGGCCTCGGCACGGTCAACTTTCAACGCCCATTCGATGCCTGGCAAAGGCAACGTATCTTCAATGTCGGTTACTCCCTCAAGGCCCGACATAAAATTTCGTACCCTCCTAATTTCAGGATCAATAAGATCTGAGTTATGGGAGGTGATTTCAATTTGGATGTCCTTCCCGTGCGAAGGCCCACTTTTATCTTTCTCAAGTTCAATTTTCAAACCGGGAAAGTTTTCCATGGTTTTCAAATAGCGGTCTAAAATCGCTGTTGCTTTTTCTCGTTTTTTCCAATCGATCAATTCTACTCGGATTTGGCCAATAATTTCTGGATCCTGGATATTTAACAAGCCAGAGGTCGTATAAACAGATTTAAACTCAGGGGCATGAAGGATTTTAGCTTCCACTTGGGTCACAAGTTCTTGCTTCATCTCGGCGGAAAGGTTGCCTTTTAACCGCACAACATAGGACGCTTGTTCGGGCTCAATGTCAGGGAAAAATTCTACCCCCCTTCCCCACTTTACATATACAAAGAAAATTAACCCCACCAAACAGACAATTCCCATTAAAGATTTTAAAGGAGCTTGTAGAAACGCCTTCAAAATACGCACATAGGCGCCAGCAGTGCCTGTTATTTTACCTAAGGATCCCGTTTCAACCGAGGCCAACTCTTTAATTTTATCTGTATCTTTTATATTTAATTTGCCCCAATAACTACCCAACACAGGAATTAATAACAACGCCACAAACAAAGACATGCCCAAGGTAAAAATTAGGGTTAGTGGCAAAAATTTCATAAATTCACCCACGATGCCTGGCCAAAATAGCAAGGGTAAAAATACGACGATATGGGTTGCCAAAGAAGACATGACAGGGCTTGACATTTTCAAAGCAGCTGCCCTATAAGCCGCCATTCGATCTAGTCCTTCAGCCATTTTACGATCTGCGTACTCAATTACAATAATCGCCCCATCCACCAACATACCAACCGAAAGAATCAAACTAAACAAAACCACAATATTGAGGGTTACATTAAATAATCCCAGAAAGAATATGCCCGTTAGAAAGGAGGCAGGAATGGAAATGCCCACCAACAAAGAAGAACGCCATCCCAAGGATAAAATCACAACAACCATGACCAATAAAACAGCTAGAATGATATTGTTCTGAAGCTCGTTCAACATGTCACGAATATATTGGGATCTATCTTGTGAAAAAGTAAAACTTACTTTATCCTTCAATGGGCCCAGATGCTCGGCCACAACCTTGCGACACTCATCAATTGTTTGAATAATATTTTGCCCAATACGTTTTGTAATTTCTAACGAAACTGTTGGTACACCCTGGGAACGTGATAGCGTGAGACTGCGCTTATATGTTTTTCGAATATCCGCAATATCTTTCAAATACAGAATTGCATTTCCATTTGTTTTTATAGGAAAATGGATAAAATCCTCTTCTGTTGTTAAAAGTCCGGGGGTTTTTATGGGAAACTCAGCATCCCCCAATACCATTTGCCCCGAGGGCACCATAAGGTTATTAGCCTGAAACAGCCGTCTAATATAATCAATAGACAAACCATAGTTTTCCATTTTAAAAGGGTCTAAGTGTACTTCTAAAACTTCTTCCTTACCACCTATGACTTGTGCTTTTAAAACCTTATCAATACTCTCTAATTTATCTTGTAGCTCGTCAGAAACTTTATATAAAAACCGGGCAGGAACATTTCCTGATAACTGAACAACTAGAACTGGAAACAAGCTGACATTCATTTCCTCAATCAAAGGCTCATCCACATCGGATGGAAGTTCTTTTTTCACCAGCCCCATTCTGTCACGCACTTTTGTAATGGCTTTGTTAATATCGACGCCTGCCTGAAAGCTAATTTGAATATGGGCCACCCCTTCTGAAGCCACTGATTTGATTTCTTTGATACCTTCAAGACTTTGAAGGTGTTGCTCAGCTGGCTTTAATAAAAGACGTTCGCTATCTTCTGGCGAAATTCCTCGGTACCCAATAGACACAAAAACCATGGGAATTTGTACATCGGGATCAGCCTCGCGGGGAATCGAAAAATAAGTAATAGTTCCCGCTAGAATTAAGAATCCAAACAGCAAAAGAACCAAACGACGATATTGTAATGAAAGCCTTATGAGTGCTTTCATTCCTGGAGCCCATCGTTAGAAGATGGCCGAACGCTCTGAATAACCGAAACGTCACTGACAGACTCTTGTCCCAAAACAATAATTTCTATTTCTTTGGGGAGTCCTGAAACATAAACAGCTGAAGGCGAAGAATCTAGTATATGAACAGGATAAAAAATACTTTTACCATTTTGAAGGCCCATCACCCCCACGATGCCATCCTTTGAAAGGGTAAGCCAAGAAGGATTGAGCTGATGACTTTCGTGCTCGCCCAAAGATAGAGTAACCTCGCATGTCATCCCTGAAGGCAATTTTGAACCGGGATTTGGGATTGAAACCTTCACCTTAAACATCCGTGTCTTGGGGTCAGACAACGGGGAAATATAGTCAATTTTACCAGATAGTTTCTCACCATTTGATGTTAACACATGAACACGACTGCCCAGCTTAAGGTCAGAGTAGACTTTTTCTGTCACATATAATACGAAATAAAGGGGATTTAAATTTACAATTTCAGCCACTTTTTTGTTATGGGAAAGCACTTCCCCATCTTCCACTAACAGCTTGTTTACAATACCCGAGAAAGGAGCCCGCACCCACAAATGACCCATATTAAGCTGGGCTTGGGTCACGGCAAGTCGGGCATCCGATAAATTCTTTTCAGCATCTGCCAAAGAAATGGGGGAAGTAAAATTTTTATCGGCCAATTTTCTAGCAGCGGCACATTGCATCTCTCGTAATTTTAGAAGCTTTTTGGCAGCTTCTAGTTTTTCAGGACGTTCCCCATCCTTAAGGCATAAAATCGGAACTCCTTTTTTTACGCGATCCCCTTCTTTCACAAAGATTCTCTTAACCGTACCCGAAAGCTGTGATTCAATTTCCATAAATTGATCAGGCTCTGAAATACCGGAGACTTTCAAGCTGATATTTCTTCTTTTTGAAACTGATAGAATACTTTTTACCGAGGGTGATGGCGGCAAGAAAGATGAGGAAGACGGAAGAGAAACGGCTTTAGTTTTTATACTATCTTCGTTTAAAAAATTTCTAAGCCCAAGAACCAATAAAATCAAAACAAAAACGAAAGATGCCCATACCCACCAAGAAAATTTAGAAGGAAACCATTTCATGAGTTTATTATGACGCTTTCTTTTTGATTTTTATACCTGGGCCATTCTATCAGAGATAATCTTTTCCTATCAACATTTATTTGTATTTCCCGATGTTTAGGAAAAATGTGATATTTCTTAAACAGGACATTATTTATTTAGTTGTTTTTGTTTAACTATTTATTCATAATGGCTTTATTTATAAAACTAGGGAACACTTGTCATGAACTTAAGGCATTTTTTGCTTGCCTTAGCTATAGCTCTTGTATGGGGAGCGAATTTTTCAGCCATGAAAATTGGTTTGCAAGGCATTTCCCCTTTGGTTTTTTCTGGGCTTAGGTCTATTTTTATTCTTCCTCTGTTATTCTTTATTCCCAAACCCAACGTGTCTTGGAAGTTTATATTACTTATGGGGACTCTTATTGGAACCATCAAGCTTCCGCTCATGCTCCTTGCCATCCATCTGGGTGTAGCCGCGGGACTATCTTCGATATTGATTCAAGTTCAAGCGTTTTTTACCGTTCTATTAGCCCTATTTTTCTTCAAACAAAAACCCACGTTTTTTAACTGGTTGGGAATGGCCATTTCTTTTGTGGGGATTGGATTGATCGCCCTACAAGTGGGTGGAGAAGCAAGCTTTTTGGGGCTGTTAATTATTCTAATATCGGCTCTTTTTTGGGCAATATCGAACCTTATCATCCAAAAAAAAGGCAAGAATCTAGACATGCTGGGCCTTACGGCCTGGATGAATCTTGTGCCTCCCATTCCTCTATTTGTTTTGTCCTTTTTCCTATATGGGGAAGAAAACTTCATAACTTCTTTCGCAAACCTAAATTGGAATAGTT
>JBKCVN010000006.1:0-3530 GCA_046317875.1 Alphaproteobacteria bacterium
CAATGGTGGGGATATCGGCTGCGGGAGCGACGCCGGTTTGGGCGGATGTTTCCAGTGCTTTTTGAATTTGTTGCCAGCGGGCGATGTTTTTGGGAGTGGAGATAGCATAGACCCGCAGAGGGAAATTCTGGTTGGATTTGCCGTACTTAATCTTGATAGCCATGCCGTTGGATTTGGCGTAGATGGCGTCTAGGACTTGTTCTTGTTCGCGGTAGGTGGTGATTCGGCTGCCGATGGTGTATCCGAGGATTGATTCTGGATGGGGGACGACATTGTCAAATGGCTGGTTGGATTCGAGCGAGATTTTTTTGAGGGATTCAAATTGCTTGGTTTGAACGGTTGGAAGCCCGCTCTTGGGTTGGAAATTGGTAAGGAGAGGTTTAGTGAAAGTTACCCCGAGGATGGGAAGGCAGAACATTGCAGAAATCATTCCGATATTTTAGCCCTTGTGCACCGCATTAGGGGACAAGTTGTTTGATTTTCGGAAATGTCTTCTGAGTGCGGGATGCCATCTCGATATTTTGGGGATGTAATTGTTTCATTTTGTACTAATGGAGTTTCTGGAAGATGAAAATCTTCTAAAAGGTTTTGAATCTATCTGCTGTAACATTCCAATAAATCACATGAAACAATAAGAAAACAATTAATTTGACAACATACCTCTCTTAATGAAACACTATATTACCAACGCCGAAAATTTCCAAAGAAGATTTAAGGTAAGCAGCGGATTCGATTATGAAAATCGTCGTTACGATGGTCAGGAAAACTGCAGGACATAGATGCAACATGATGAAATTCGTATTACTATTTTGTCTTACCATACTTACAACAATGGTACAAGCACAAACTATTGCCAAGGTTTCTGGAGAAACAAGTGCAATTGGAGGAGCGCAGCTCAGATTAACATTATCAGTAAATGAGGATGCGCCTGCTCATGGTTTCATGTTCTTGAAAACATCTCGAAATAAGACAGTAAAAGCGCAAGAAGAACTAAGAATAGCAAAGGGTAAGAGATCAATTGATTTCACAATTGAATCTAGCGCAGTCAACCGAGTATGTAATGAAACTGTATCTTATGCATGTGAAAACGTGAGCGTTAATGTTTCTCTAGAAATTAAACCGGTCCAAGAAAAAAAATCTTTAAAGAATAAAATTCCTCCTTTAGTTTTAGATATTTCTAAATTTAAATCTTTACCAAAACGCATAGCTCTACTCGAAAACCAATCACTAGTAATTGAAGGTGAAATCGATGATAGCATCGATTCAAAAGCAAAATTAAAAATAAATGGAAAAGTAGTAACTATTGCACGCCGCACATACAGCAAGAGCGGAACAATATTTAGGTTCGAGGTCAAAAAAGAACAAATTCCGTTGATTGGAGTTGTTTCAGTGATAGTTCTAGGTGAAAACCGAGAAACAGAGAGCGAAAACATTACTGTTTCATTTGATTCGAACCAGCAATATTCTGTAGGATTGTCTCCATTAGATAAAGAAGCACTTCGAGTGAATGTCACAGTATTTGGTCCTTTTCGAGTAGATGAAATTGTTTTAGATAATGGAGATCATATTGAATTAAATAAGAATGATTCAGTTGCAGTCGACAACCCCAATAGTAAATTCAATGTAGTTAAATCGTGCTGGGTGGTTCGACAAGGGATAGCTTCACGGGTGGACAAGGTTGTTCTAGATCCAATGTTTGCGGACATTATTTTGAACTTGAACGCTCCCGAATTCCATAAATTTTTTGGAGATCGCATTGATTCAATACAGGAACTTTGCAAGTGGTACGTGCAAGCTCGCATCAGACTTTCAACTGGATTTAATGCACACGCTCGAGCAGGTTATCGGCCCCTAGAAAGATATGCTGACGAAGGAAAAAATGCATTTGAACCAACTTGGGAATTGAAGCTTAGGACAAATCCAGAAAAAGAGCCGGTTATCGAATACAATGCAAAAGAGAAAGTTGATGAGCCCAGTGCAATCTCTTTCTTAGGTCAATTGTACTTAGATGAAAGAGATATTTTGCTGGATAAAGTTCCTGAATCATTGTGGAGTGGTTCCATTTTTGATGAGTTCGATGAACTAATTAGTCAGCTTAAGAAAGTAAAAGTCAATGGTGAAATTGTTAGTTTAAGATACCCAAAATTGATTTCTAGGTTATCAAGTGCTAAAGAGTATTTTCGTGTACTTCGTAAACAGCTGGCTGATTGGCTTCAGAAAGGAGCGCTGCTATCTAATTATCTCGTCTACACTGAGGCGGAAAAATCGGATGTTTTTTCAAGTCCCACTTTAGGTGATTGTATGTTGCCTGGTTTGAGGAATTTTGTTAAGTATTATAGATTTGGTCCAAATGAAGTAATTTATGGCGTTGGAGGGAAAAACAGTAGAAAAACAGATTTCAATTTAAATCAACTAATAAGTTTTTTTCAGAATGCTAGAAACGATGAATCGGAATTGGCAATAATTTTGAATAAAATGGGATTGGATGTCCAAGTGTCTCGAGTCGGCTTAGTAGGAAGGAATTTTGATTTTCTCACTTGGTATCGAAATTATTTAGAAATAAAGAATAAGGAAAAAAGCACTTACTTTGAGATTCCAAAGGGTTCTATTCTTCTAAACTGGGTTTATTGGAAAGATTTAGATTTCATAAATTTGGGTTATTCTAGAGGATAGTTAAGATTCACATTTGATTTCAATTGTTAATTTTTTCACGAAGTAGACGGAGAGCGGTTTGTTCTCCTCGTTTTCTAATGTCTTCTCTGATGCCTCGAAAGTTGGAGGTGTCACTGGTAGTTCCGTGTGGACCGGAGATCGACACGATGACTAAGCCGACAGGTTCGCCGTCTATGTCTGAAGTTGGGCCGGCGTTACCCACGATGGCGATGCCGAAGGTGGTGTTTAGTTTTTGGCGAACAGCTCGGGACATGGCTTCAGCGACCTGAATGGAAACTGGCCCATGGCTTGAGATGAGTTCAGGTGAGAGGTCAAGCATAGACATCTTAGCTTCGGGGGTGTAAGTCACAAATCCTCCTTTGTAAGCTTTGCTTGATCCCGGAACGCTGGTAAGGCGTTTTCCTATTCCCCCACCGGTCATAGATTCGGCGGTGGAGACGGTTTCTTCCTTTTGGATGAGGAGGTTGATGATGGAATCTTCGAGAGTTTCTAGGTTGACTCCGTAGACGGCGTTGCCGAGTAGACGCCTAATTTTGGCCTCGGTGGGTGCAATGATTGCTTCGGCTTCGACGGCAGTTTTTGCTTTTGCGGTGAGCCTGAGATGGACTTCACCGGTTTGTGCATAGGGCGCCACAGTTGGATTTTCTTGGTCCATCATGTCGGTCAGGATGGCTTCGACATGGCTTTCTCCGACTCCGATGATTCGCAGGGTTCGGGAGTGGATGGTATCGCCGCCGCCGAGGGTTTCGAGCATGGGTTTTACGCTGTCGTATGCCATGGGGTCGAATTCACCTTTGGGCCCGGGTAGGGCGAATACAGTTTTGTTGTTTTTGCGGCAGACGAGGCCGGGGGCGGTG
>JBKCVN010000007.1:0-36033 GCA_046317875.1 Alphaproteobacteria bacterium
AGATAATACGTATAAAGGAAGTTTGTTTTATGAATAATGAGATAAATAATAAGATTAATCTTTTCTTGCGGATGCAAAAGGAAAGAATCTCGGCTTTTTTAAAGCATCTTCGACAAGAGCTTTTAGCCATCCAACTGAAAAAACCCGCTTTAAGAAAACCAGCTTTGGTTTTGTCAGCAAAAACCATGCCTCGGTTGAATGAAAAAAACTTAAAAGGGATCGTTTTATTTCAATCTTTATTGCTGGTGGGGGGGATTTCCTTTGGTGGATGGTTTTACTGGACCAAACTGCGCACAGAGGAGGGGCCTAAAAAACGAGACATACCCCAAATGTTGGTCGAGGCTTTGCCCGTTGAGTTGGGGACCTTTGAAACATTTGTATCTGTGGTAGGCACATTAAGAGCCAATGAATCCATTGTGATCCGTCCTGAAATAGAAGGCGTCATTAAAGAAGTAAGGTTCAAAAGTGGTGATTCTGTAGCCAAAGGAGATATTCTTTTTGTTTTGGAAGATGGAATCTATCGCGCCGTAAAAAAAGAAGCTCAAGCCCGGGTGGATTTATACAAGGGCAAGTATGAACGGGCCAAAATATTATATGAAAGAAAAGCTGGCACTTTAAAAGAACAAGAAGAAATGTTTGCCCAGCTAACTATGGCCCAAGCCGAGTTAGATAAAGCCAATAAGCAACTTAAAAAAGCAACTATCCGAGCCCCTTTTAAGGGGGTGGTAGGATTTAAAGCCATTAGCCCGGGGGCCTATGTTCGCCCTGGTGAAGACCTGGTAACATTAGATGATTTGGATCCCATGAGCATTGAGTTCCGAGTGGCAGAAAATATGCTGGATAAACTGCAGATGGGGAAAACAGTCCAAATAGAAGTGGATGGATTTCCTGATAATATTTTTGAAGGCACCATCGAGGCTGTGGATAGTAATGTGGACCCTATGGGGCATAGCATCCGGGTTCGGGCCTTATTGGGGAACAAGGATGACCTATTCAAGCCTGGATTGTTTGGAAAAGTTAAAATTTTAGTCACTGCCCATGAGGATGTGATCATGGTACCTGAAAGCGCTGTTGAAAGCCGTGGTAGTCAAGAATACGTCTATCGTGTGGAAGACGGGAAAGCCCGTTACACCCCCGTGAAAACTGGCGGACGTAATGGAGAAAAAGTGGAAATTTTGGCAGGGCTTCAACCGGGTCAGACCGTGATTGTGGCGGGTCAGATGAAGGTACAAGATAAGTGGCCAGTGATGGCTGTGCCACCGTATGTATTAAAAAGACTTTAAACTTAAGAGATTAATGCTGTGAAGTTATCTGAGATTTGTATTCGTCGACCGGTCCTGTCTATTGTGATGACCCTTTTGATCGTTATTGTGGGGGCCGTTAGTTATACATATCTACAGCTGCGTCAATTTCCCCAAGTAGAGCGACCCATTATCAGCGTGACCACCACCTATGAAGGGGCTAGCCCCCAGATTGTGGAATCCCGTATCACCAAACCTTTAGAATCGGCCTTGGCGGGGATTGAAGGTGTGGAATTTATTACATCGGTCAGTGAATCGGAAAACAGTCGTATCAACCTGAATTTTAAGCCCGATCGTGATATTGATGCGGCGGCAAGTGACGTGCGAGAAAAAATTGGGCGGGTGCGGATGCGCTTGCCAGAAGGGGCCCGTGATTCTTTTATAAAAAAATCAGATGCCGATGCTGCGGCGATTATTTACCTAGCCCTTTCCAGTGAAAATCCCAATATAAGCACGGCCGAGTTGTATGACTATGCCCACCACTATTTGGAAAATGAATTTGAATCGATTGGTGGGGTGGCGGCCATCGAGCTGTTTGGCTCAAACGGCCATGTGGTACATATTTGGTTAGATCCTATTAAAATGGCGGCCTATAATGTAACCACGCACGAAGTTTCAGCTGCCTTGCGTCAGCAAAACGTGCATATCCCTGCGGGTCGTTTGGTGGGCCAATCCCGTGAAATGATGGTGACGACCGCTGCCAACTTGAAAAGTATTCAAGAATTCAAAAATGTAATTATTCACCGAGAAAAAGACTTTTTGGTGAAACTAGAAGATGTGGCCCGTGTGGAATTCTCACCCGCAGAAGAACGCAGTTTGGCCCGGTTCAATGGGAAGCCCGCCATATCCATTGGTCTGGTGAAAAAATCCATTGCAAACCCCTTGCAGATCGCAAAAGATCTGAAAGAATTATTGCCCACCGTAAAACGGAATTTGCCCAAAGATTTTAAAATTGATATTGCCTACGATAAAACAATTTTTATCGACCAATCGTTGAAAGAAGTTTATAAAACATTCTTTGAAGCGGCCGGGTTTGTTTTCATTATCATTTTGATATTCTTGTGGTCATTCCGCGCGTCCTTGATACCTGTGATTACCATCCCTATTTGTGTGATTGCTACATTCACACTGTTGTATATGTTTGGTTTTAGTTTGAATACGCTAACCTTACTGGCCATTGTTTTGGCCATTGGGTTGGTGGTGGATGACGCCATCGTGATGATGGAAAATATTTATAGATATATGGAAGAGGAGGGGCTTTCCCCCCTGGAAGCGGCTTTTAAGGGAAGTAAGGAAATCAGTTTTGCCATCATCGCCATGACATTAACGTTGGCGGCGGTGTATGCGCCCATTGCCCTATCCCAAGGAGTGATTGGAAAAATGTTTACGGAATTTGCCCTGACATTAGCAGGATCTGTTCTGATTTCTGGATTTGTGGCTTTGACCTTGTCACCCATGATGTGCGCCTATCTTTTAAAGCCCCATACCCATGTTACAGGGGATTCCCCTAGGGAAAAGTTACAAAAACTTCTGCAAAAAAATCGTTTTGAGCCCTATTACCAAAAAATTGAAAAGGGATACGGTGCGCTATTAAGGAAATTAATGTCTATTAAGGGTATGGTTCTTTCGGTGGCTATCATATTCTCGGTGGTGGGAGGGATTATTGGATTAAAGTTCTTACCCAGTGAATTGACCCCCCAAGAAGACCAGGGCCTTATTAACGCGGGGGCCATGATTCCCCAGGGGGCTACTTTGCCCTATATTTCTCAATATGTGAAAGAGATGGAAAAAATCTTGATGGAAATTCCCGAGATTAATAGCCAGCTTTCTACGATTGCCCAACCTAATCCTTTGATTTGGAACTTGTTGACTGATTGGAAAGATAGAAAGCGTTCCAGTCTGGAAATTATCGAGAAACTGCGCCCCAAGCTGCGTGAAATTCCAGGGATTAACGCTTATGCATCGCCTGGTAAAACGCTGCTTAGTGGAGGAGGACGTACGGAGGAATCCATCCAATTTGTGTTGCAAACCACTAAGTCCCAAAGTGAGCTAGATGCGGCTTCAGAAATTCTTGAGCATGCCTTGCGCCAAGAACGTATCATTCCTTTCCTGAACACTGATAGGGGGGAAGATACCCAAGAGTATATTGTTCAAATTAATCGTGACAAAGCCGGTCTTTTAGGGGTTGATGTGTCCACAATCGGAGAAACCTTTGACACGTTTATTAGTGGGCGGCGCGTAACCGATTTTAAAAAAGACAGCGAGCAATTCGAAGTGATAGCATCGGTTGTGGGTGAAGAAAAAAGATCGCCGAACGACCTAAGCAATATGTTTGTAAAGGGACGGTTTAGGGATCGCGAAGTGATGGTACCCCTTTCAAATGTGGTGACCTTAAAGAAAGAAAGTATTCCCATTCAAATTAACCACTATAACCAGTTGCGATCGGTGACATTATCGGGTGAGTTGGCCCCAGGTGTGAGCTTAGGACGGGCGGTTGAAACCTTTGAGCGATTAGCGGCCGAGATTTTGCCAGAAGGAATTCGTGCAGAATTTTCAGGCGAAACTAAACAATTTTTAGAAGCCCGGTATACTATTTATTTGATTTTCAGTTTGGCCCTTATTTTTATTTTCTTGGTGATGGCGGCCCAGTTTGAAAGTTTTGTGGATCCCTTTATTATTATGTTTACCGTGCCCTTGTCACTTTCAGGGGCCTTGATTACCTTGAAGTTAACCGGTGGAAGCATTAATATCTATAGCCAAATTGGTCTTATTACCCTGATTGGGTTAATCACCAAGCATGGTATTTTGATTGTGGAATTTGCGAATCAAATTATGGATCGGGATAAAAAAATCGGTTTAGTGGAGGCAGTGACCCAAGCAGCTTTATTGCGCTTGCGTCCTATTTTAATGACCACAGCTGCCATGGTGTTGGGGGCCATTCCTTTGGTTATTGCCACGGGTGCTGGGGCCGAAAGCCGTCGTCAGATTGGGTGGGTGATTGCAGGGGGTATGATGATTGGAACACTGTTTACGCTGTTCGTGATTCCGGCTGTTTATACCTATCTATCCAGTCGTCGTACAAAATAAAAAAATAAAGGAACATCTATAACATGAAGTTGAAAAGAACCTCTTTTTTTCGGTTGATTAAAGAGCCTACGGAAACGCCTGTAAAAATGGGGCGCTCGAGCCAATATTATCTGACTATCTATGATCATTATGCTGGGCAAAAAAAATGGTTCCCCAGTTGGAATTGGGCTGGATTTTTATCAGCTCTGTTTGGGGGAGAATTGGTATGGATGGTGTACCGCCGCATGTATTTATATGCGTTTTTTTATTTCATTTTTTTATTTGCCTTAACAAACCTAGGATTTGTGGCGCTTTATTTTTTAAACAAAAATTTGTCCCCCGAAGTTAAGACGTTTGTATTGGACAAATTTGCCGATAAGGATTTTTTGTTCTTTTCGTTGAAGATGGTGCTGTGGCTGATTAAGCTGCCCTTAATATTGATGTTTGGAGTCTTTGGGAATGCCCTTTATTTCCATTTTTTGGAAACCCAGGCCCAGAAAAAGTATTTGCCCAAAACGGGCGTTTCTTTGCCGGCAGCTGGTGTGATTTTGCTGATCATCGTATCTTTGGGGTTATTGAATAATTACTTACTGCAAACCGCCAACACTAACCTTTACAGTAAACTTCATGACTATGTCTTATAAACCTTCCATTGGGTTAATTGGATGTGGTGATTGGGGTAAAAACATTGGCCGCACCCTTGCCAACATGGGGGTCCTAGGGGCCATTGTTGACCCCACGGACAGAGCCCGTGCCTTGGCTGAAGAATTTCATGTACCGAATGTTACATTAGAATCCTTACTAAGTATGGGCACCCTTCAGGGTGTGGTGATTGCCACGCCTACCCCCACCCATTTTCCCCTGGCCCAACACGTTTTAAAATCGGGAAAGGGGGTTTTAATTGAAAAACCCATGGCTGCAGATGGGGATGAAATCAGGGCGCTATACCAGCAGGCAAAGGCCCGTGGATTGACCCTGATGGCGGGGCATTTGTTATTGTATCATGGGGCCTTCCAGCAGATTTGTGCGTTGGTGCATAAGGGTGAATTAGGGCAGATCTTGCACGTGGAATCGTGCCGAAAGAATTTGGGAAAAATTCATGCTCATGAAGGTGTGCTTTGGGATTTGGGCCCCCACGATTTTTCCATGATGATTACTTTGTTGCAGGGCATGCCGCAGAGAATTTTTTCTGAAGCGTTTACCCATATTTATGCGGGCAAGCCCGATGTGCAAAAAGTAATGATGGAGTATGGAACGGGGTGCCTGGCCGAAATTCATTTGTCGCGGATTCATCCAGAGAAAGAACACAAGTTAACTGTTATTGGCACAGAAGGGGCCCTGGTATTTGATGATACATTGGGCTGGGACCACAAAGTAACCTTCTTCCCACGTAGTTTTGAACGGGGATCCTCGGTGTTATCTAAAGGGGACCCATATCCCCTTTCCCTATCGGCCTCGCAGCCGTTGCAGCAAGAATTGCAGCATTTTATAGACTGTTTATCACAGGGCACAACACCGCTCTCTTCGGCCCTGCAAGCCCATCACGTTTTGAATCTGATTCAAACGGCAGAACAATCGGCCCATCAAAAGCAATGGATCACCCTGAAAGAGGATACCCTTGAATAACCCTGTACCCCAAATGACCACCTTGCCCAATGGGCTGCGGGTGGTGACGTATCACATTCCCTATGTTCAAACCGTTTCCCTGGGGCTGTGGGTGGGGGCAGGGTCACGATGTGAAACCCCTGTGAATAACGGCATCGCCCATTTTCTGGAGCATATGGCCTTTAAGGGCACCACTACACGGTCGGCTTTTGATATTGCCCGTCAGATCGAGGCTGTGGGGGGTGATCTGAATGCTGCCACCAGCCAGGATTTAACCTATTATTATGCCTCGCTTTTAAAAGAAGATACCCACTTGGGCATAGAAATTCTGGCTGATATTCTTCAAAATTCCACTTTTCAGCAAGACGAAATGGAAAAGGAAAGAAACGTGGTTTTGCAAGAAATTGACCAAACCAACGACACGCCTGATGATGTGATTTTTGATCACTTTCAGTCGGTGGCCTTTCCGGGACAGCCCCTAGGAAGGCCTATTTTAGGCACGCCACAGACGGTTAAATCTTTTACCAAGGAGATGCTGACCGATTTTATTCATCAGCATTACCACCCCTCAGAGATGGTGTTTGCGGCGGCGGGAAATTTGGAATCATCCCCGGTGGCCGATTGGGTGGGCCAGGTCTTTTCTTTTTCGTCGGGTAAGAAGGGACCCCAGATTGAGCCCAGTGTTTACCAAGGAGGCTATTCCCATGTGGTGAAGGACTTGGAACAGCAACACTTTGTGTTGGGATTCGAAGGTGTGCCCTTGACCCATCCCGATTTTTATCTGGCCCACTGCTATGCTGGGCTGTTGGGGGGAGGGATGTCTTCTCGCCTTTTCCAAGAAGTGCGGGAAAAGCGGGGATTGGTTTATGGGATTTCTGCTTTTTCTAGTTCGTATCAAGAAGCAGGACTTTTTGGTATTTATACGGGCACCAGCGAGAATAAACTGGAAGAGATTATTAAAATCATTTTCTCGGAAATAGAAAAAACAACCTTTGAACTGACGGACGAAGAAGTGGACCGTGCCAAGAACCAATTGAAGGCCAGCATTCTGATGGCTCAAGAAAGTACGTTTTATTGGGCAAATACATTGGCCCGGCAAATTTTAACCTGGGGACAACCGCGAAGTTTGCACGATATGCTGTCTAGAATAGATAGTATTGATAAAGACGACCTACAAAGATATGCAGCGCAACTTTTGAAAGGCAAGCCCTCGGTAGCCTTTATTGGATCACGAAAAGAACACCTGATCATTTAAGAAATCATGAAAAATGCCATAAAAAAAAGCCCTTAGAGCACTAAGGGCTTTTTTACCACTTTAAAGTATCTTAGCGCGCTTGAGGCGGAGACACTTCAAACATTTGTGGTGGGCTTACTTGCAAAGATTGTGGTGGTGATAGTTCTAGCAACATCTTATATCCTCCTATATTAATTAACATGTTACAACGATACTTTTACATGTCAAATAGAAATCAATCAAATAGAATATACAAATTTTTTCTCATTTTTTGATTACATAGTTCACATTTTTGAACAAGATAGGGCAAATATCTAGTGAAAACCAGACCTTATGGGGAAAAGGGGTGTAAGAAGCAGGAAGGTTATTGTTGTCGATAATTAATGAACGTACTGTTTTTCTTTACTGTCCATTTCCTGTCGAATTTGGGTGACCAAATAATCACGGAAGGCCAAAATCCTTTTCGAATTAGCCATGAATTTGGGGTAAATAAAGAAAATGTCCACCTCGGGGCCCTTAATTTCGGGCAATACGCGCACCAAACGACCTTGGCGTATGATGGGAAGCTCGCGCGATAAAGAGGCTATACCAATCCCTTCAAGGGCGCAATCAATCACAGCCTGTAGGGCTTGAATGCGCAAGTAAGGCTCGCGCGGTATTTCATCGGGGCGGCGCCCAATGGTTAGCATCCAGTTCACATCTTTATAAGGTGTAATGTTTTCATATCCCAATGTAATCAAGCGGTGATTATCAAGATCCGCCAAAGATTGGGGTTCCCCAAATTTCTTGATATAAGCGGGACTGGCATAAAGACCCACATGCCAGGTCATCATGTAATGTTGAATCACATTCTGGGCATCGGGAATCAGGGGGCGAATGGCAATGTCAGCCTCACCCAATGTAACATCCACATCCCGATCCTGGGGATAAATGGCCAGCTGTATGGCGGGGTGGGCTTCTAGGAAGCTTTTAATATAATGTGAAATCCACAGGGAGCCCAGACCATTGGTGGTGGCAATTTTCAGGGTACCAGATAGTTCTTCATTGTCATTTTCTTCCAGGACACTGCGCACCGATTCGATTTCCGATAAAATAATACGGGCCTTGCGGAACAAAAATTGGCCCTGCAAGGTAAGGGTCCACATTTCCTGGCGGCGATTAAACAGAATGGTTTTAATTTCTTGCTCGAAAGCTGAAATTAATTTTTCCACATCACTGGATTCCATCTCTAATTCCTCGGCCCCTTTTTGCAAGGAACTGTGACGTGCAACTAAATAAAAAGCCTTTAATTTATCGAAATTCATGATATGAAATGTCCAAAAATTTGAATCACCCTAGGGAACAATTTAAAAATTGTCAATATTTTCTGCGTAAATGGGATTTACATCTAGTCGAAGAAAGCTTTATATAAAGGAGGTCGTGCCCGTAGCTCAGCTGGATAGAGCACAAAATTCCTAATTTTGGGGTCGGAGGTTCAAGTCCTCTCGGGCACACCAAATATCTAGCGCTTCATCATGTTATTTATTATTGGCTGGGGTGGAAGGATTCGAACCCTCGTATGGCGGTACCAAAAACCGCTGCCTTACCGCTTGGCGACACCCCAACAATTTTATTATTAAGAAGAACCTAATCAGAAACGTGGAAAAAGGCAAGCAAAAATAATAAGAAAAGCTGATTTAACGGGGCTTGTAGAGGGGGTTATTTGGGTTCTTTAAAGCCTTTTTTCCATTCGCCTTCATAAAAATTAAAGGAAAAGGGCTGGCGGGTTCGTTCTTTGGGTTCGGCGGGCATTTTTTCATAGCCCAGGGCAATGATCGCCATGGGGAGGCATTGATCGGGCAGTTTAAAATCAAGCATAACTTGCGAGGCTTTGAATCCCCCCATTTGATGGGCCATTAGGCCCGAGGCCGCAGCTTGCAGACATAGATAGGCGGATGCCGCCCCCGTATCGTAGCCTGCCCAACGGTTGGGTTTGCCCGTTTGGCTGAAAATATAATCAGCCACGCAAATAATCAGAAGGGGCGCGTCCTTGGCCCATTTTTGATTGGCAGGGGCCAGCGTTTGAAAGGCTTTGTCATAGGATCCATTTTTATGACCCTTTTCACAAATGATATAGCGCCAGGGTTGATCGCCATAACAGGACGGGGCCCAGCGGGCCGCATCCAGAATATCCTTTAACACAAAAGGGGATACCGCCTTTGTTTTATCAAAGTGGTATCCGCTGTGTCTTTGTTTAAAAAGAGGATTCATGAGGGGTATTTATTCCCAATCTTCTTCTTCTACGGGATCTTGGCGTGTTTCTCTTTGTTCGCTTAGGGCTTGAAACTTAGGATTGTTCGCAATAGCACCCATTAACCCAGCTCCACCACCGGCGCCACCCATACCCCCAGCTTTGGGGGCTTCTGAGGAAAGTGGACGCTCTGCTGCGGATCTTAACGTTTTTCCTGCGCGGATTTGTGCAAGCAAGTTACCATTTTGAGCGCGCGTGTCATTCCGAACAGTATCGTGTGTGGGGATGGCGTTGGTCGATGTGAAACTGTTTTTGTTTTCTACTGCTGAGGGTGGAGTGTTGCCTTTAACTTCTGCTTTTTCCCAATTCCCCGAGCTTTCTGGGTTGGCTGGCATATTTAGAGCCGATGACCTTGGCTGAGGCAGGGGTGGCGGCGGCGGAGCCATGAAGGCTGATGCGCCCCCTAAGCTGGACATACTGGCACGACGGCTGTTTCGTAATTCTTGGGAGCGTCGGATCGCTTCCGGAGAAGGCCTGGGTGCAACACGAGGCTTTACCCGTACAGCCTGCTTTGCAGTTTGAAAGATGAGAGTTTTTTCTTCTACCTCGAGTGGTATGAGAGTCATTTCTTCTCGTATTTCAGAAGCTCTCTTTTCTAATGCGGCAGCCTTTTCCATTTGGCCTGAAGCTTTAGCTTTTTTTGCCGCTTCTGTCAGCTTATTGTATTCTTCTGAAAATGCTGCATATTCTTTTAAAAGGTCATCACGTAAGAGTTTAGAGTTTTTAGAATATTTTTTCAGACGCCACCATTTCCGATTATCTTTTATGTCTCTCTCAAAGCTAGTGGCTGCGCTTCTATCTTTTAGATTTTCAAGGGTCATACCCTTGTTACTTAAATAAAAATTATTATAGAAAGATCGCCGGTCTTTTGAGTTGAAGCGGCTTAATAAAGCCGAGTAGGAACATTCTGTTTTGCACAAGGCTTTGACATCATCAGAGGGACTGTTAATACAATTCGATTTACAGAATTGATACCGACAATTACCTGCAACGCTAGCGCATCCCATGTCACGCTCTTTTATAAAATGATTGGGGGTTACACATTTGCGGCTGTTGTGAAACTTGCAGCCTAATGCTTTTGTGCTGATAGCCTGGCTTTCCCATAAGGAAAGGGATGATAAGATAATGGATAAAAGAATTTTTTTCATTGTTACAAGGCCTCCTGTTTATATTTTAAGTATATCTGGTTTTGGTTATCTATCAAGTTCATCTTTGCTTCTTGAGAAAGTAATAAGGATTCTCATATAAATCGTCGCCTTTATGATTCTTTTTTCGGGCGAGGTTTTACGGGTGGACCTTGTCTTTTTTGGGCACATTTTTCGGCATGATCTTTGATGTCTTTTATAAAATAGCAATTTTGGGCACAAACGGACCAGTGGTCAGCTGATTTGACGCGGTTGGTTTTGCAGGAATTGGGGGATGTTTCATCATAATCACATTCCCCTTCACACCAGGGTAACCGGCTTAAAAGATTGTCAACATACCGCATGACTTCATGTTTGCGTTTTGTTTTTTTATCTTCAAATCTTGTTTGAAATAATATGCGTTCTTTCCTTGAAAGATGTGTTATTTCTTGAGGATCGCAATGCAGTTGGCAAAGACGATAAACTTCACCCTCTTTTTCTGGAATATTTGTGGAATCAAAGCAATTAGCATTACAAAACTTTTTGCGGCAATTTCCCCTTATGCTGGCACATCCATCCTTAAGATCTTTTTTAAAGTATTTTGGATCTTTGCAGTAATTACTGTTGCGCATACTACAAGGAAGCTTGGGTCCTTTTAAGGCATGGGCAGATTCTAAAACAAAAATGCTGAGACTTACAAAAAAGAAAAACCGAAAGAAAACCATATGAACCCCTGTTATAAATTTATTATTTAATTTTAGTCTATCTTAGAGTAAGGAGATACTCAAGGGGTAGGGCGTTAAAGCGTTAAAGTACTTATTTCGATGAAGCCCCCCCTGGTTTGGGGCTGAAATATTGCATTTTATTGGGTTTGTGGGCCCATTCATCCGCATCGGCTGGGGGGATGCCTGCCTGGGAAGCTGAGGGCCAAATGGAGGCATATTTTTGATTGTGTTCCACCCATTTTTCGCTGCCCGGTGTGGTTTCGGGAATAATGGCGTTGATGGGGCATTCCATTTCACACACCCCACAATCAATACAAATCTGGGGATTAATCACCACCATATTTTCGCCTTCGTGAAAACAATCCACGGGGCAGACTTCCACACAATCCATATATTTACATTTGATGCAATTTTCTGTTACCAAATAGGTCATGTGTGCTCCTTATCCAAAATGGTGGGGGTTATTAATTAAATAAAGATCATTTTTAGAAAAAAGTCCATGATTATTACGGTTGATGGTTTTTCGGGTGTGGGCAAGGGAACCCTGGCTAAAAGGTTGGCCGATTACTATGGGTATGCCTATATGGATACGGGGTTATTGTTTCGCCGGGTAGCCTATGTTTTGTTACAGCAAAAGGGGAGCCCTGAAAAGGAAGCGGATATTTTAAGGGCTGCCGACCATATTCAGGAAACGGAAGGCTTGGACCCTAAAAATTTGCGGGTGGAAGAGGTGTCGCAGATGGCATCAAAAATTTCCACCTATCCCGCCTTGCGTCAGCGGTTAATTCAAATAAAGCGGGCCTTTGCTGGCCAATATGCCCACACCGTTTTTGATGGACGGGATATGGGCACGGAAGTTTTCCCCCAGGCTGAAAAGAAAATATTTCTGTTTGCGTCACCGGAAGTAAGGGCCCAGCGACGATATGATGATTTGAAATCCCAGGGCATCGACAGCAATTTTGGGGAAGTGTTGAAGAATATTCAAGAACGAGACCTGCGGGACAGTACGCGCCAGATAGCCCCCACCAAGCCTGCGCCCGATGCCTTTATTTTAGATACGAGCAGCCTGTCAAAAGAAGAGGTTTTTAAGGCCTGTGTTTCTTTTATTGAAAAGTAAGGCAAAATCTTATATGGTGTGGTCGGTGTTTTTTTGTAGGCCTTGGCCGTTTCACGCACAAAAACATCATATCTTTTAGAAATCAAGGTTATTTATATGACAAAAAATTTATATGCAGAAAACTTTTCAGAGCTTTTAGCCGAATCCTTTAAGGAGGGGGCAAGAGTAGAAGGCACAGTGGTTAAAGGAACCATTGTGGGCCAAGACAAGGACGCTTTCATCGTTGATGTGGGCTTGAAATCCGAAGGTCGTGTGGCCACCCGTGAATTTGGTCCATCCCGTGGGGCGGATCTTAAAGTGGGAGACGTGATTGATGTTTACATCGAACGGATGGAAAACCGCGAGGGTGAAATCGTTCTAAGTCGTGAAAAAGCACGTCGGGAAGCCGCGTGGGAAGAATTAGAAGTTCTTCATAAGAAGGGTGAACACGTGAGTGGTGTGATTACCAGCCGCGTAAAAGGTGGGTTCACGGTGGACCTTTCTGGCGCGACGGCCTTCTTGCCAGGCAGCCAAATTGATATTCGGCCTATTAAGGATACGAACTCTTTGATGAATATCGAACAACCGTTCGTTATTTTGAAAATGGACCGTTTGCGTGGGAACATCGTTGTGTCCCGTCGGGCCATTTTGGAAGAATCCATGGTTGAGACCCGTAAGGAATTGATGTCGGCCATCCAAGAAGGAAGTGTTCTGGAAGGGGCTGTGAAAAACATTACCGATTACGGTGCCTTTATTGACTTGGGCGGTGTGGATGGTCTTCTGCATGTGACCGATATTTCATGGTCACGTGTGAACCACCCCTCTGATGTGTTCCAAGTAGGACAAATTGTGAAGGTTAAGGTTATTAAAATTAATGAAAATAACCGCATATCCTTGGGTGTAAAACAACTTCAGGATGATCCTTGGAAAGAAATCGAGAACAAGTACCTTCCTGGTATGGAAATCGAAGGATCCATCTCTAATGTGGCTGACTATGGCGCTTTCGTCATGTTGGAAGCCGGTGTGGAAGGATTAATCTATAACACGGAATTAAGCTGGACCAAGAAAAACGTTCACCCAAACAAAGTGGTGTCCGTGGGCGATAAGGTTCGTGTTCGTGTCTTAGAAGTGGACAAAGAAAAACGCCGTATTAGCCTAAGCTTGAAACAAACCACCACTAATCCATGGGAAAAATTTGTTGATAAATTCCCGGCGGGTAGCGTGTTAGAAGGCGAAGTGAAGAACTTTACTGAATTTGGTTTATTCGTTGGCCTTGAAGGGGATATCGATGGAATGGTTCACATTTCTGACCTATCTTGGGACAAGCCTGCTGAGGAAGCCGTTCAACAGTTTACTAAGGGTCAGACCATTAAGGTAAAAGTCTTGGATGTTTCTGCGGATAAGGAACGTATCAGTTTGGGAATTAAGCAATTGGAAAATGATTCATTTGCTGCTGCCTCCGATGTGAAGACAGGTGAAGTATTGACATGCACCATTACCAGTATCTCGGATCGGGGATTGGATGTGATCACAGGAAAAGGTCTCCCTTGCTTTATTCGTAAGGCTGATTTGGCCCAGGATCGTTCGGAACAACGTCCAGAACGATTTGCCGTAGGTGAACGTATTGATGCCCAAGTGGTAAGCGTTGATCCGAAATCTCGTAAGTTTAACTTGTCTATTAAGGCACGTGAAATTGCAGAAGAACGGGCTGCTATGGCTGAATACGGATCGTCTGACAGTGGGGCTTCCTTAGGTGATATTCTAGGGGCTGCCATCAATTTGGATAGGCTTCAACAAGCTTCAAAAAAATCCGATGAGGACGAGGCAAAGCCTGCTGCGAAGAAGGCATCTGCCAAGAAGACAAAGGCTGCAAAAGAAGACTAAATTTTAAGGTCATCTTTTTAGAAAAGGAGGGGAACAACATCCCTCCTTTTTGTTTTTATTGACTTTTTTCAAAAATTGAGTTATAAGTAAAGTAATAATGTATTCTTCTTAACAGGGAGATTTATATCATTACCCAAAAATCATCGCCCATTTCCCTTTGGTTTGAAGGGATAAAAATACCCTTGTTACAGGGAGATTTTGTCGGATGAAAAACTGGCAAAAGATTTTTTTTCCCTATGCGTTGGTGATGTATGAGGCGGTGGTGTATTTGGCGAATGACATGTATTTGCCCAGCTTACCCACCATTGCGCATGATTTGAATACGTCCCAAGATATGGTGCAGTATACCTTGTCTTTGTGGTTCCTAGGGACGTGCGGTTTGCAAATTTTCTTGGGGCCCCTGTCCGATTATTTTGGACGACGATCCGTATTGCTTGGGGGCGCTGTTCTATTTTTCTTAAGCACTTTTATGTGTGCCTATGCCGTGAGTATTGAAATGTTGCTGGTTGCGCGTTTCTTGCAAGGGGCGGTTGTGGGGACGGTGACAGTGGCGGGATATGCGGCCATTCATGAGTTTTTTGATGGTCCACGAACGGTACAGCTTCTGTCGGTGATGGCGTCGATTATCGTATTGGCCCCCGCCGCAGGGCCGATTGTGGGCGCCTGGATTCTGGGATCGTATTCATGGCGGGTGATTTTCTTAGTGTTAGCCTGGATGGGCATTGGGGGGATGGTGGGGATTTATATCACCATGCCATCCCATAAGTTACGGGTGAAAAGTCTTTTACGGAACGTGATCAAAGACTATCAGCTGTTACTAAAAAATAGGCGATTTATGCGGTACGCCCTTAGCTTTTGTTTGATCATCAGTTCATTTTTCATTTGGATTGTGGAGGGGCCCTTTGTGGTTATTGAAGGGCTGCATCTGACACCCAAAGCTTTTGGGTGGATGCAAGTGATGATCTTTGGATGCTTTGGGGTGGGCGGGTTAATAGCAAAGAAATTAATCAGCCTTTATCCCGTAAGACGGGTGATTCAAGTGGCCATGGTGGTGATTCTGCTGGGGGCCAGCCTTTTTGTTCTGTTCAGTGCCACGCATCAGGTTTGGTGGGTGGTGACGGGTGGGGTGATGGTGATTGCTTTGGGGGCAGCCCTGGGTTTTGGATCCTTGAATCGTCTGGCCATAGAATCGGCCCAGGCCAGTATGGCTAATCGAACGGCTGCTTTTTCCTTATTGGTTAGCGGTGTGGGCACCTTTGCCAGTTTTGTGATGACCTTTTTTAATAACCGTACATTTTTGAATTTATCCGTTGTGATGGCTGTTTTTTTACTGATGGGCGTGGGTCTGGTTTGGCCTGTGTTGCGTGACATGAAGTTTAAAAAAAGCGGCTAACCTACATACATCAACCTTACAATAAAAAGCCCTCGGTAGAAGGGCTTTTTTCATGGCCAAGAAAGGAATTTTTATGCTGAACTGGAAGTCTTTTTTTAAAATAGCTGACCCCAAAGGAAGGGGCAGCGCCCAAGCTTGGGTGGAAAGGGGCAGAATGACCAGTGCCTCTTCCGCTTATGGACCCTTGGCCGAAGAAGGGTACGAGAAAAATGTGATTGTTTATCGCTGTATTAACCTGATTGCCAAGAACCTGGCCATGCCGCCCTGGATTTTGTATCGGCGGGATCAAGAGGTTGAAAATCACCCTTTGAAAAATGTGATCGAGCGTCCGAATCCCTTTCAAACACGCACTGCGTTTTTAGAGGCCTTGGCCAGTTACCTGTTGATGAACGGGAATGCCTATATTCAGGCGGTGGGTCAGGAAGGCCGGGTGGACGAACTGTTTTTGTTGCGGCCTGATCGGGTTCAAATCAGGGCCGGAGAGGGTATGATGCCCCGCGGATATGTGTATCAAGTGGAGGGGAAGAACTTTTATTACCCGGTGGACCCTGAAACGGGCGCCAGTTCGATTCTTCATTTGAAGTTATTTAACCCCCGGAATGATTGGTATGGTCTAAGCCCCATTCAGGCAGCCGCAGCCGCCATTGACCAACATAATGCAGTGGGTACCCATAATTTATCGCTGCTTCAAAATGGGGGGCGCCCCACGGGGGCTTTGGTGATGCCCAGCCAGCAGCGTTTGACGGAAGCACAACGAGATCAGTTGCAGAATACGGTGCAGTCTTTGTATCAAGGGGCGGAAAATGGGGGCCAAGTATTGATTTTGGAAGGTGGCATGGAATGGCGCGAAATGGGATTAAGCCCCAAGGATTTGGATTTTATTTCGGGCAAGCATATCTCGACCCGCGAAATTGCCCAGGCGTTTGGGGTGCCCTCCATGTTGGTGGGAGTACCGGGTGATAGTACCTTTTCCAACTATCGGGAAGCCCGATTCCATTTATGGGAGGATACGGTTTTGCCCCTGCTGCATATGGTCATGGAAGAAATGAACCGATGGGTAGTGGCGCCCTATGGACGGGGATTGGCTTTTTCCTATGACGCAGATCAAATTCCAGCCCTGGGATGTCGCCGAGAAAAATTGTGGTCGCGGATTCAGGAAGCCACTTTCTTAACCTTGAATGAAAAACGGGCTGCCCTGGGATATTCGCCCCTAAAAGAGGGGGATCATTTAGAGGCCAGATAAGATGCTAAAATATCTAAACTTGAAGGAGCAAGGGTAAAACTTTATGCTGAAATAAAACGGAGGCACATAATGCATAATAATACATTAAACAGGATGATCTGGGGCGTGATTTTTAGCCTTTTTTCTTTGAGTTCCAATGCGCAATTGGGGGAGTCGGAGGAGAATCAGAAGGCTATTGTAAAATTGACCCGAGAAGAATTAAAAGAAGAACTCACGTTACGAGACACTATAACCGAAGGGCTGAGCGAAAAAGACCGAAGCCGTTTTTGGCATGGGTTAAAATTTAAACCCACCGATGAGAATATTCTTTTTCGTTTGAAAATTTTTCGCGACATGATGCCTTTTATGGGGCCCCGTATGGATTTACAAACCCGAGGTGATTTGTTTGTATTTCTGTCGGAGTTAAGAGAAGAAGAACGACAGGCGTTGATTCGTCATGCAAAAGCGGTGGTGGAGAAAATGCCCAATCGTATAGGATTGGTGCAGTTGTTACATTCTATTTATCATATGCCCGAACCCAAGGATAAGGCTTTATCCTATGTGCATGATTTGGTGCCCCGTAATATTCATGGAGAAGATATACAGTTTCTAATAGATGTTTTTTACGAGTTAGAAGAGGAAGAAGCGGAACAGTTTTATGCTTTTCTGAAGGCTCAAGGAGGGGACTCGAGACAACCTCAATCGAGTAGCTATATTGAAGAAAAGCTGACAGAGTTTTTTGAAAATGACGGACATCTTTCCTGGAAAGATGAGGACGAAGAAGAGGGGTGTTTGTTAAGCCCCAAATGGTTGGCGGATGTTTATAGCTGTTTCATGGGTGAAACTGAGAAGAACCCCTGAGTCATTTGAAATTTGGAAGAAAATCACACCTTAAGGGGGCCTAGTTATGGCCCCTTTTTTATGGAGAAAGGACAAAAATATGATGCAATTGGATAAAAAGTTTAATATCAAATCCACCACCGAAACGGGGTGGTTTGCGGGGTACGCCAGTGTGTATGACCACCTGGATTATCACAAGGATGTGGTGATGAGGGGGGCCTTTACCGAGACGTTACAATCGTCGGATACCTGGCCCAAAATGCTGTGGCAGCATGACCCGGCCCACCCCATTGGACGGTGGGAAAAAATAGAAGAGCGGGAGGAAGGCCTGTATGTGGAAGGGCGATTGTTTTTAGAATTACCCAAGGCCCAAGAAGCCTTTGTGCTGTTGAAAGAGGGGGTGGTGAATGCCCTGTCTATTGGGTTTCATATCAAGAAATCCCGCCGATTGAACGAGGCCCGCCTATTGGAAAAATTAAAGCTGTACGAGGTGTCATTAGTGACCTTCCCAGCCAATACGGAGGCCCGTATTTTAGAGGTAAAACAGCATGATTCTTTAGAAGACTTGTTAAGTCGGGTAGAGACCTTACGGGACGAGATTCGGCTTTCTTTTTTATAGCCCGTGCACACCCCTGACTTGATAACCATAAGACCAGCCGCGCTGGTCTTTTTTTTTAACCTAAGGCTTGGGGTTTAACCAAGGGAAACGTATTCCCCCAACACCAAGCTATAAACCAAAGGACATAGAATGACATTAGAAACACTATCAACCCATATGGAGATATTGGGCAAAGACTTTAAACGCTTTCAAGACACCCACAAAGAACGGTTGGAGAAATTAGAAACCCAGCTGTTTGAAATGCCCCTGGCCCATAAAATGAGGACCAGTGCCGAGCGGCCCGCCACCTCGACCAAGGCCCAGCTGCATCAGGGCAGTTCGTTAAAAGCCTTTGAAGCCTATGTACGCGGTCATCCAGAATGGGATGCCAAATCCCTTAGTTCGGGCGAGACGCCGGGGTCTTATTTAATGCCCGAAGTGATTCAAGAACGTATTTCAAAAGAACTGCATGGGGGGCATAGCTTTCGATCGCTGGCCCGTCAGTTAAGCGTGTCATCGGGCAGTGTGGATGTGATTGTGGATCGGGATTTGCCCGCCGTGGGGTGGGTATCCGAAATGGCCGAGCGTCCCGAAACGGCCACGCCAACTTTGGAAAAAATTCGAATCTCGTTGCAAGAACTATACGCCAAACCCAAGGCCACCCAAAAGCTGTTGGATGATGGCGCCATCAATATTGAAGATTGGCTGGTGCGGAAGGTTACGGACAAAATGACCCGTATTGAAAACGAAGCCTTTTTGGTGGGGGATGGCCAAGGCAAACCCCGCGGATTTTTAAGCTATGAAACGGCAGACCAAGCCAGCTTTGGGCGATTACAACACCATAAAACGGGCGAGGACGGGGCCTTTGGAGAAGACGGCGGGGACATCTTGATGGATATGGTGGCGTCGCTTAAGACGGAATATTTATCGGGTGCCGTTTGGGTGATGTCGCGATCGGCCCAGGCAGCCATTCGAAAATTAAAAGAATCGGAAACGGGCCATTATTTATGGCAACCCGCCTTGGGTGACCAAACCACGCCTACTTTATTGGGGTATCCCGTGCATGTGTTGGATGAAATGCCCGATTTGTTGCCGGGGAAAGCCAGCTGTTCGGTGGCCTTTGGAAACTTTAAGGAAGGGTATCAGATTGTGGAGAAACCCCAACTGACCATTCTGCGTGACCCCTATAGTGCCAAACCCTATGTGGAATTTTATATTACCAAACGGGTGGGGGGTGATGTAATTGATTTCGATGCCATTAAAGTGTTGAAATTCGAAGCCGACGCATCCGGTGAATAAAAAGCAATGTCTATCCAACCCCCCCAACTGTCACCCTCGCGGAAGCGGGGGTCCAGGAGATGTGTGCCGCAGGTATGTTGTTGAAAAATAAAAAAGAAAGATGGATTCCCGCCTGCGCGGGAATGACAGAAGGGGGCGCGGGAATGACAGAAGGGGGCGCGGGAATGACAGAGGGGGATGCAGGAATGACAAGAGAGGACGGGGGTGTGACAAGTAGAACTAAGATGGATTGCTTTGTCCGACTGTTTGTCCTCTGCGCAATGATGGGGGTGTGGCTGCGACACAGCGCCCCCCCCTTTTTTTTATTTAAAAATTAATAAAAAATAAGTATTTAAAAACAAAAACATCTTTTAAATAGATATTATATAATATACGATTGTTATTATTAGTAAAAAATAAATAAAAATAGGGAGATAATCATGAAATTTTACACATATTTTAATTTTTTCATGGCTTGTTTTTTATATTCGTGGGGACTAAAAGCCGCCTATGACGATAAAAAAGAAGCTACAGGGGTGGTGAGATCGGGTTATGAATCCAGTGGCAGTTTCAGCGAAGATAGTGAAGATGAAAGTGGCATAGATTTTTCTCCCCTGACTATGGGCTCAGCAGACGAAAAGGAAGAGGATGTGTTTCAGTCCTTTCCGTTGCGCGAAGATCACGAGGGGATCGTCTTATCGGCCTTGAATAAGAATTTAGAAGCTGACGAAAAAGAGAAAGATGTTTTTTCTTTTATAGGCATGCCCTTTAAATTTTCTGTCTTGAAAGCGGCAAAGCCCTTTATGCGTCGTCCCGCATCACCCTATTCATCCCCCGATTCGGAAGGCGAAGAAGAGGCCGGAGTTGTGGTTGGTGCTTCCAAAGCAGATGCACCAGACTTTAAAGACGTATTAAAAGATTTGGCACAGAATCCCCATACATTGAGGGGAATTTTAAGACTGTCTTTGAACCCTTTTCCCATGGAATTGATTCCTGCGTTGGGTCAATTTAAGGATGCTCACACCCTATCTTTGGACGGGATTTCCTTTGGGGAAAAACAACTGACCAGCGAACTGATGGAGGCGTTGAAAGGGCTTCCTAAGCTGACAAAAATAAAGATTGTGAATTCAAAAAACTTAGAAAACTTTTTGTTTTTTCTGGGTCTTGAAATGCGTCGGTTTCCCCACGTGACCGAGATTGTTTTGGATCGAAATACGGTGGGGTCTTTGGGGGTGAAAGGGTTGTTTTGTGGGTTGGAAGATATGACCCATTTTACCAAGATTTCTTTGCGCCATTTGCCCTTGGATCGGCTTCTGCCATGGGAGGTGACGGAAGGCAAAAAAACAGAAGGGTATAAAGTGGAAACACGCGTATCTAAAAATTCTGATGGTACCGAAACCAGCACCACCTATGTGTGGAAAACAGCCTTGGGGTTGTTGATGGAAAAACTGCCCCATATGGAGAAATTGCGCCATTTGGATGTGACGGGCAGCCTGAAATTTAAGAAAGATGACCCAAAATCACGGGATGAATTGATGTCTTTTTTTGATACTTTAACCCGTATGTCCAAACTGAATAGTGTGGGGGTGGGGGAATTGAAGGGGGATGGATTTTTGATTCGAGATCTGTCTAAAGCTTTGGAAAAACTATACACTACCCAGTGCTTACTTCGCCAATCTGAACAGAGTTGGGTGCATATTTTAAATGTGAACGGGGTGCTGGGAGAAGGTGCCACCTTGAAAGATTTGGAAAAAGGGTTGCAATCTTTGCACCATTTGCGACGGTTGTATTTGGCCGATAATCAATTAACGGATGCCGATATGGTGTATTTATTAAAAAATATTTTGCCCCACATGAAAAAGCTAGAAGTCTTGCATTTGGGCGGGAATCTCAATTTGACCGAAAAATCATTAAATCTGTTAAAAGAAGAAATCGAAAAAGAGAAGGATTTTCATCTTAAAAAGGTGATCCTAGGGAATCAATTTCCTAAATCGAAAATCGATGACCTGCGGGCATTAAAAGTACATGTTCATATTTTGAAATAACCCTGTTTATCTGGCTATAAAGGGGGCTTGTGCCCCCTTTTTTTATTCTTTTTTTGGATTTGTGTTTTTTTCAGTGTAAGAAGGTGGGGACCCACGATAAACTATGGTGTGATATGGGAAGACAACATGACAATTTTAAGAAAAATTATGGCAACGATTGAAGATCGTACACGGTGTTAACATTAAAAAAGGGAAGGAATAAAAATGTATAAAATAGCAAACTTTTTCATGATTTGTGCCTATGTCGGTGTGACCCAAGCCAGCTTTGATGAGGATGTTTTTAGGTTTTCGCCCGTGGTTTCGGGCCAGAATGGAACATTAATGAGGGGGCAGACTAATCTTCAAAATAAAAAGGAAGACACCAATAACGAACCTTATGAAGAGGAACAGACAGTCCATTCGCGTGTTCAAACCAGTAGCTCGTGGTTAAATGCCAAATTAGGTAGCAGCCCCCCAGCCTGGTTGCGACGGGAGAGTAAACCACGGTCGTCTTCAGCGCCCGAGGTCATGGTTTCGCTGCGTAGCCCCACCAAAGGAATCAAGATAGGATTTGAACCGGATCCGAACACATAAAGCCAACTTATAACCCCTGAAGAACCCTCCCTTGTGGAGGGTTTTTTTATGCCCGGAATATGCCCCCGTGCATGATTCTTACGACCCCGAGGCCCCATGGCCTCGTTTTTTTTTAACAGAGGAGCAAAAATGAAAACAATTTTAATCACACCCCCTGCCGTAGAGGCGTTGACCGTGGCCCAGGTGAAAGATTTTTTGAAAATAACGCATACCCAGGAAGACGACCTGCTGGCCCACTTTATTACCACGGCCCGCTATATGGCCGAAACCTATTTACGGCGAAAATTGATTACCCAGCGGATTGCGTCTATTTTGCCCTTTCGCCCCAATCATCGGAAAAAACAAGGGCTGCAAAGGGTGTGGACCGTGGGCGATCGGTATGCCCTGTTTTTGCCCCGTGGCACATTCCAAAAAATTCATGAGGTGGAAATGATCTCGGAAGAGGGCGACACGGTTTCGGTGCCGCCATCGCGGTATCATGTGAATGCCCACCAGGACCCGGCCTTGTTAGTGGTGGATGATCAGAACGGATGGGGCGTGCGGGTGACCTATGATGTGGGATATGGCGCAAGCCCCACAGATATCCCCCCACCCCTGCAGCATGCTTTATTACAAATGGTGGCCTGTCTTTATCATCAACGCACCCTGGCGGAGGGGCCCGTGTTGGCCAAGGTGGCACCCCTTTTGGACCCCTATCGGTTATTGCCAGGATCATTATGAAGGGAGCCCCAACCATGACTAAGCAGATGAACTTGGACCTTTTGACCGAACTGGTGATGCTGGAAGAATGCCATCGGCTGCCCGACGGCCAGGGGGGTATGACCACCGAATGGCGCCCCGTGGAAACCCTGTGGGCTTGTATCCAAGCGCAAAAACCCACCCCCACCACCGAACGATGGCAGGGCGAGCGACCGCACTATGCCGCCCGATACTGGGTGTGGCTGCGGCGGGCCCATGTGTTGCCGGCGACCTATCGCTTGCGGTGGCATACCCACATTTTGGTGCCCCTATCGGCGGTGAGCCGGTTGCCGGGCCAGGAATGGCAAATGATGCTGACGGAAGAGGAGGTACTGCAATGACCCATGATCATGGCCTAATGGCAGCCCTTTATCCCGCCCTGAGCACCCATTTGGGAGACACGCTGCCCCTGTTTCAGCATGTGCCTGCCGGGGTGGTTCCGCCCTATGTGGTGATGGAAGTGGAATCGCTGGAGGCAGGAAACGGCCTGCCATCGCCCCATTTTTGCACCCGGGGGCGGTTGATGCTGCGGGTATGGAGCGCCTATGAGGGACGCCTAGAAATCTCGAAACATCTGAAAACGCTGGAGGCCTTTTTTCAAGGCAAAGAGATAACCTTAAATCCCGGAACCGTGTGGTTCGAGGCGGTAAAGATAGCCTATGGGGCCCCCAGCAGTAAAACCCAACAGGGTTGGCACCAGGGGCACATTACGGTGGCCTTTGTTTTAAGGGCCTAGGGAAAACACAACACATACGAAGGGACATAAAATGGAAAAAAATATTATATTTCATACCTATTGGGGCCCCATCCCTCCCATCTTAAAACGGTGGTACGATTGGCCACGATGGTGGCAGGGGGGGCCAAAATGACGCCCTCAGGTTTAAAAATTCAGGGGGCTGGGATGCCCCCTTTTTTGTTGGATGAGTGTACCCAAACCCTGGAAACCCTGGCCCTGGGGGGATTGCATCGTACCGTCAATGGCCAGCTGATTTATACGGGATGGGAAGGCATAGTGAAGTATAAAAGCCACTGTACGGGCAAGGGAAAAATGGCCCCGGGCCTGGCGAAATTAAAACGGGGCCATGCGGTGGGGGTGGACTGTATTCAACGCTTGTGGCAAGAGGCATTGACCACGTCCATGACCCTGTCACGCCCGGCGGTGCAGGCCACCCTGTTGGTGATGGATCGCGATCGACGCTCGGTGCCATTTCGACAGATATCCCCCACCCAGTTGGAATGGGAGGCCGGCACTGGGCCCGTGTACGTATCATACTGCCCCCACCTGCAGATGCGCGTGGTGGATATGGGCTTTAAAATCACCGAATGGGAGGGGGCCTCGGTGTGGTGGCTGAATCTGGAAGAGGTTTAGGGTGTAAAAAAAAGGGATGGGATGTGCCTGTTGAAAGGTACTAGACGAATTTCTTAGGCGGACTCGAGTCAAACTTGTTTCTGGGGGAAACTGCCATAAGACATCTTTTACACGGTGAACAAAGGTACAAGCACCCCTTTTCTGTAAACGGAAGAGGGAAGATGGGTGCTTGGCTTCAGAAGGCACAGAACCCTTGACAGATATAAAAGGCCTGCATACAGTCATAAAATCATGACACATACATCAAACTGGTTTTTATCAAAAGGGTACGCCCAAGGGGTTTTTTGGGCCATATTAACGGCGTTGATCAGCATTTCCAATGACGTGATCACCAAATTTGTGGGCACCCGTTTGAACGGGCTGGAAATTTCCTTTTTCCGATTCTTTTTCAGCATGGTTACCGTGTTGCCCTTTATGGTTCCTAAGGGCCTGAGTGCCTTTAAAACCGATCGGGCTGATCTGCATATTTGGCGGGCCGTGATTGGGGTGGCCGCCATTGCTTTGTATGTGTTCAGCTTGATTTTCTTGCCCCTGGCCGAAGTCACCGTGTTTTCCTTTACCCAGCCGCTGTTCTTCATGCCGGTGGCCATGATCTTTTTAAAGGAACGGGTATCCTTGAACCGCTGGATGGCGTGCCTCTTTGGCTTTATTGGGATTATTATTGTCTTACAGCCGGGCACTTTGTCTTTTAAAATGGTATCCTTGCTGCCCATGGGTGCGGCCTTTTTGTTTGCCATGTTGGATATGTTGGCCAAGAAAATGGTCAGCAAAGAAAGCACCACCACCCTGTTGTTTTATTTTGCCTTGGGCACCACCTTGGCGGCGCTTGGGCCTGCGCTTTATGTATGGCAAACCCCCACCTTTGAAGAGTTGGCGTGGTTGTTCTGTTTGGGGGCGGGGGCTAACTTAATTCAGGTATGTTTGTTCCGTGCCTTTTCGGCGACAGAGGCCTCGTCTTTGGTGCCGTTCCGCTATACCGAGTTGATTTTTGCATCCCTGTTTGGGTACGTTTTGTTTAACGAAGTGCCCAGCATGATCGTGTATTTGGGGGCCAGCATTATTATTGGCAGCACGCTTTATCTTTCATACAGCGAAATACGCCGTGCCAAAAAAAGGGATTTGCCCCCCCAATCCCTTTAGTCTTGGATTTCTTAATCGTCTTCGTCTGAATCGGGGCCTTGAACATCGTCATTGCTGTTTAGGGCTTCTTCATTTACGGCCGCTTCGTCCTCTTCGTTATAAGCGGGGTTAGAGCTATCATTATCGTCAGCCACCCACGCCGGTGGGCTGAGGGTTAATAGAACAAGAATGGCCCAAAATTTGAAATGCGTAGTCATTAGATATCCTCCTGTTTTTTTATAGAACCTAGTGTAATCCACACGTCTTATTCCATAAAGATCTTTTTTAAAAAATATACACTTATCCTTTATGAGGAATGGACCTAAACCCAGAGAAGCCTAGGCTTACATTGACTAACAGACCAAAGGGCCCACGTGGGTTTTTTTCATTATTCAACTTTTTCATTACGGGATGGACCCCTGTTCCCCTGCAAGGGGGTGTGGGGGCCGTGCCCTTTCCAGAAAGGATTATATCATCATGTTTTATTTTGCCTGGGTTGCCGAACAGGAGCCCTTTGACGCCACGGCGCATGCCCGCCAGGATGAATCCATTTTGCATTTTGATGTGCAGCACCAGGAAGGGTGCCTGCCCCTGTTGCGGCTTACCGTGCCGCTGGTTCACCATACCCCCCGCCCGGTGGGTCAACGGGGGATTTTATGGTGGCAACCCCAGGCCACGCCCCAGATTCTGTTCGATGGACGCCTGGGGGCCTCGCCCGCCGAAAAAAGGGAAGATTTTATCTTGTTGATTTTATCGGGTGGGGGGGAGGCACCCCAAAAACGATTGGCCCAGGCCCTGGAATCCCAAAAAAAGGACGGTTGGGAGCCCCTGTGGGTGCCCGAGAAGGATCATCATCAGGTGGAAGAAATCCTAGAGGGATTGGCCGTGGTGCCCCATTGGCATCGGGTGACGGGCGCCTTGAGCCTGCGGAAAGTAGGGGAACCCCAGCAGGTTTTAGAGTGGGATGGGGACTTTTTTCCCGAAAGCCTGCAGATGCGCGACAAGGGGCGCCCCTTGAAGGCCCTGAAGTTGGCCGTGACGGCCGAATGGGTGCAACGGTACGATGGGGTGGTATCCTTGAATGACTGTATGGAACAGGCAGGCACCTGGGGTTACTTAAGCACCCTGACACCCCAGGATTTCCAGGCTCGATGGTGGAAGAAAAACCACCCGCTGCGCCGTACGGGGTATGAAATTATGGAAAGTCATGTGCACAAGGTTATGCCGCCCTCGACGGGGGGGTTAGACTGTTACCCCACGAAAAGTGCCTCGTTTACCGTGAGGGGGCGCCCCACCCAGGTGCCCCGGGCCTGGATGAAACCCACGCTGAAAGTACAATGGCACTATCGCCAGAAACGGGCCGAAACGGTGGATATTCGGTTGCCGGGATCCGATAGGTCGGGCCTGGGGGAGAAGGTGAACTTGCGCGTGCGGCTGCAGGATATTTCAACATCCCTGTATGTGGCCCCCTGGTGCGCCCATCGGTTGTACGAAGAAGGGGCGTGGGTGGAATGGCAGGGCCACCTGTGGAAAGCCACCCAACGCCATTTAAGTGGCCAGGTGTGGGACCCCCAACCATGGGAGATGAAATCCCAGGCTCCCCATGCCTTGGACGACCCCAGCCGGTGGAGTTTTTTTGAAACACCCCGGGGCCATCAAGTGGTGCGGCATGCCCTGAAACAGGCCCAAACCTATGTGCAACGACGGGCCCGCACCCTGGAGGTTTCCTTTCGTACGGCCTTTGGACAGGGGGCCACCTTGATGGGCCACGAAAGCCTGCGCGTGCGCGACCCCCGCTTGCCCAACGGCGAGGTGACGGGCCAGGTGGTGCACTATGCCCTGGTGGCCGAAGGGAACACGGGCGAACATTGGGCCCAGGTGACGCTGGCGGTGTGCCCCACCCCCGTTCCCCGATGGCACCTGAGGGGACTAAGCCTGACCACCCAACCCCAGGGGATGCTGAACCCCGGCCAGCTGGGGCCGGCCGAGATGATTACGTCTTTATCCTTGACCCATGCGGCGGAGGACCAAAACAAAACCCTGGAAGGCAAAGATTTCCCCACCCTGGCAGCGGTGCAGACGGCTCTGGAGAAAACCCCCACCCGACTGCGGATTGAACTGCGGGATTTAAAATCCTTGGGCACCCTGACCCACCGGTGGAAAGCCGAAGTGGCTGAGGACAGGGAAGGGTAGTCTAGCGTTGTCACCCTCGCGGAAGCGGGGGTCCAGGGGGTGTGTGCGGCTGGGGTGGCGTTTATACTTTGAACAGAGAAGGTGGATTCCCGCCTCTGCGGGAATGACAAGAAGGGGGTGGGTGTGACAGAAGGAGAAGCGGGTGTGACAGAAGGAATAAGGTGGATTGCTTTGTCGGACCGTTGGTCCTTCGCGCAATGACGGAGGTGTGAGACTCAACAAGAATTGGCCCTAGAACGTATATCCAAAGCCAAGGCCACCGGCCTTTTCGCCCGCATTGGCCAGGGTGAAGTTTCCGCTGAATTGGAAGTTGCCGGGCAGGCGATGGACCAAGCCCACCGTGGCGGCGCGAGCCCCCTGGTACGACCCCATGCCAATACCGATGGCGGTGGTTTTGCCCTCGGGCACGGGAATTTGAGCATTGGCCACCGACATTTGCATGGCGCCCACGTTATCGATGCGGCGGTTTAAATCGCCAATGCGGGAAGACACGCGGGAGACTTCTGTTTCCAAACGATCCACATCGGCGGCCAGTTGGCCGTTAAAGGTAGCTTGCAGGTTATTGATTTGAGTAGTGAGATTGGTATTAATGTTGGTTATGGTGGTATTTACACCAGCTATTTCCACATCCACATAATTTTTGTTGGCGGCATCATTAATGGTCGTGGGGGTGGCCACATTCATAATACGTCGGTATTGATAGGTGGCGGCATCTGCGTTGTTGCCCGAGCCCACCGAGACGGTGTAATCGGCACTGGAAGCCGATCCCTGACCTAGGGCCACGGCACCCAAGTGGGTAGAGGTGGCCCCCCGACCAAGGGTGGTGGCGCCCGCCCCACTGGCGTTGGCTGCATAGCCCAAACTGGTGGCATTGTTGCCTGAAGCCAGGGACGTGGCACCCAAACTGGTGGCATTCAAAGCTGTGGCTTGGGCGTTATAGCCCAGAGCAGTGGCATAATCTTGGGCTCCACTGTTGGCGCTGGCCCCAATGGCTGTGCCATATCCGCCCCTTCCCCCTGCACCCACGCCCACGGCCACGCCATATCCTGTGGTATTATCAATAGATGTATTTGACCCAATGGCCACCGAATTATCCGCGCTTACGGCTGCGCTCGTGCCCATGGCAATGGAACGGTCCCCTGTGGCCAGGGTGGGGCTGCCCCCATCATCGGCGCTGGGGTTTCCAATGGCGATGGCCCTATCTCCGGTGGCCTGGGTATAGGGCCCCACCGCCATGGAAAAACGAGTTCCTGAAGATGTGGCATTTCTGCCCAAGGCCATGGCACCCGCTGTGGTGGCCCGGGCATATTCACCCACCGCAATGGATTGATCACCGGTGGCCTGGGTGTATTGTTGGGCCCCTGCGAGAGTGGCAGCATTAGTTATATTAGGATCGGAGATATTAACACCACCTATGGCAATGGCGTTTATGCCTGTGGCCTGGGCTCGTCGTCCCTGGGCAATGGATTGGACCCCAGTGGCCTGGGTATAGGGCCCCATGGCGATAGCATTATCGGCACTTGAAACCGCATTATACCCGTACGCCATGGCATTATTAGCAGTGGCACGGGTGGAACTTCCGATGGCAATGGCATTTTCACCGTTGGTTGCCGTTCTTTCGGCAGGGGCATCTGACGCGCTGCCCAAAGCGATGGCATTAACCCCCACGGCATTACTGAGGCGGCCCATGGCAATGCTGCCGCTGCTTTGTGAATCGGACCGAAAACCATGGGCAATGGCATAGCCATCCAAAGCCTGTGCTCCTTCCCCTATGGCTGTGGAGTGGTCGCCACTGGAGAAGGTGTGAACGGTACTTACGTCTTGAAAAGCGCTTCCAATCGCAATAGAGTTAAGGCCAGAAGCCCGCGGTCTTTTTCCGATGGCCACGGCCCCTTCGTTTATAATGGCCTGGGCATCATATCCCACCGCTGTGCTGTAATTCGAGATGGCTTGGGCGCTGCGCCCCAGGGCGGTGGAGGCCTCTGCACTGGCCGTTACCCCATGGCCTAGGGCGACAGAGTCTAGCCCCGACGCCGTAGAGACGGGACCGACTACCACGCCTTGGGCCCCAGCGGCATTTGTGCCTGACCCCAGGGCTATGGCCGTTGATCCTGATGCTGTGGCCGTATTGCCCATGGCGATGGCATTTGCATCAGAAGAATTCGCAGATTTACCAATAGCAATAGCTTGAGCATTCGTCGCCTTTGCGCTTTCACCGAGAGCAATGGATTGGGCCCCGGTGGCTTGGGTGTTTTGGGTATCGTCGCTGCCGGGTTGGGACCCGATACCAATGGCGCCTGCGCCTGTAGCAGCAGTTTTTAACCCTATGGCAAGGCTTCTGTTTGCCTGGGATTTAGAATTGCGCCCAATTGCCGTGGAATCCATACCCGTACTTTCAGAAAAGGACCCAATAGCTATGGGATAAGTTAAGTCAGAAGTTGTATTCTGAGCCTTAGATTCCCAACCAATTGCAATGGCCCCACCACCGTTTGCGTTAGACAGTCTGCCAAGGGCAATATCTTGTGATTTGTTTGAAGCGGAGAAGCCACCGATGGCAATGGAAGACAAGCTAGGTGAGGAAGAGTTTTTTCCAATAGAAATAGCTTCTCCAGAATCAGCGCTGGCATCAGGCCCAATTGCAATAGAGCTTTCACCCGAAGCGGATGCGGCATTGGTAATCCCGCTTGTGGGTTTAAATCCGCCTCCGATCTGCACCGCGTGTGTTCCCGTAAATGATTTGTTCGAAACAAAGGCTAGGATTATTAATGCAAATACAGCCCAGGAAAAGACCCCCTGTGTTTTGCGCAAAATGCCTGGTTTTTTGCCAATTTTTTCGATCATCGACGATCGTGCCTGCCCTGTGTTTTTTTATATCTTATTTAAAAGTATAGCATTAAATAAACAAAAGAAAAATCTTAAGTTTGGGTAGGGCGTTTGAAAGGCGCCATGGGGGAAAGGGTGCCCCCTGTTGAAGAGGAGGGGCGAGTGATTCCCTAGGGACAAGAAGCAGTACGGCGGCAATCCCCCGTTTCTGCAGAGCCTGTTTCGAACAGCCAATAATGAAGGGTTTCATTTATACTGTATGCGGGCCATTTCGTCTGCTGAAAATCCTGGAAGGCCTTTTCCAGAAGATCTGTGTTTGAATTGTGATCAAGGTACCTTTGGATGGTTTGGGTTAGAGGCATGAACTGGGTATGGTCTGGCGCCTGAAACCGAGCAGCCCAAACATCTGCGGAGGCAGCTGTTGTGGCCTTGTCTGTCGCTTGATCTTTTAGATGACTAGCGCTGGAGAGGGGCGCGCGCCCCCCCACCGGACCACTATATTCGGGTTCTTGCGGGTGGGTCATGGCGCCGCCGGGTAAGGGATACCCAAGAACAAAAGACAGAAAGAACTTTATTATGAGGTTGGATGTTTTTTTTAAAACCATGGTGGATTCTCCTGCGGGTGGTTTAGGGGTGATAGGGTGACCCAAACCCTATGGGTAAGGAAGGGGACGAGGGATAAAATCCATCGTCAAATGACATGTTAGGTGCTGGCTCTGATTGAATGGATGATTCAGGGTAAGGGTAATAATCCATATCCGGAGGGAGGGATGGCGACACGGGATAGGGGCGGTCGTACCCGTGTGTATCCTGTTTACCGGAAGGAGGAGACCCATAGGTCATAACCGAGCCAGGCCGATAGAAAGGGTGCCCGGAGGGGGGTATGGGGTCTGAAGAGTGGGAATGAACCGACGGGGTGGAGGCCCTGGAGCAGGTAATGGGTGATTGGGAGGGATATGTTAAGGCTGCTCGATGCCCCTGGATAAACCCTTCGAGTAAGACTACATAATCGGAAGAAGTATAAATCGAACGGCTGTTATCCGTGATGTCTTTGAAGACGGATTGATAGTCGAAGGGGAAGAGGGTGGTGAGTTCTTTAAGCAATTCAAGAGTTGCATCAAATTTTTCTAAAGAGGTGCGGGGAGAGGTGAACTGGTACAAATAGTCGATAATACAGCCTGTTTGATGTTCGTTCTGCGTTTCATGGAACAGCTTGGCCGCCCTATGAAGGCATTCTTTTTGACATCTCCAGGATTCAATACGCCCCTTATGTAAAACATCGAATAAGATGCCACAGGCCGTTTTGGTGGTTTCGGGGTAAAGGGTTTCTAGGGTGCCCAGTTCCCTTAGAAAACGTTCTAGATCGGTTACATTAAAATGATCCTGGTGCTTTAATTCATGAACATACTGGGCCCCCAGTAAAAAAAGGGATTCTATTGTGTTCTGGGATAGTTTGCCCATCCAATCCTGTGCAACATTTGTGATATGGCCCTGTGCTGCGTGATCGGTGGCCCCATTGGGGAATCTGAATAGATTGGGACAGATTTGTTCAACAATAGGCTTAAAAGCATCAGGTGTCAGAGGGCTGCCACTCTGGGGTGTGTAATCAGAAGGTGATGTGTTCCCATCGCTGGACACGGCATGGGGTGTTTTTGGGCTGACATAGGGGGATATGTATGGGAGCTCATCATCGAAGGACACCCAGGCAGGATGGGGATAAAAACTGATGATCAACCCACAGAAAAAAACAATACGGTGCATAATGATTGAATACCCCATAAGAGACCCCCTTTTTTTATAGATTATGGTTAAAACTCTCCATAGACAAGACTGCCTAAGCTTTTCTTAAATTGTTGCCTGACAGATTGAAAAAATCAATGGTTTTTGGGAATAAATCAGAGAGGTTTTTTTTCTAAAAAGAACAACTGATTGAAAACTATAAATTAAAAAAGGGGGCGTGATCCCCCCCCTCCCTTTTTTCTTGGGGGGGGGGAGAACAGGGTTTTAGGTTAGGATCTCTTCTTGGCTGAGGGATTGATGTTCCTCTTGCAAAATATTACGGGCACAAGCTGATGGATTTTCCAGTACAGGGGGAGGGGCCAGTACAGGGGGAGGGGGAATTAAATTATCCTGCAATGATTGTTTGTAGCTGTTTACAATTCTCTTCAAACACGAGACCATTTCTTCTTCACCGGGTTCGGGGTGCTGGGGTGCCATAGTGGGGAATGGATCTGACGAGAACAAGTTTTGGAGGGTGAATGAATCTAGAATGCCTTGTAAATAACCCAGCTTGGCTTCTAGGGGATGTTCCGAATAAGAATCTTGTAATTTATTGAAAAAAACCCCCCAATTTTGTGGACAGACTTGCGTTAAATTATACAACTGAGAAAAAAACGTATTACATGTGGGGACGTGATCGTCTGGATGGGTTAGTTCATAAAACCATTCAAGGATAATATGAGTAAAACCAATATTTTGGGTGGTGGTTAATAAATAGGATGTCATGTGAAGACATCTTTGCCGGTGGGCCCAGTGGGGGAGTTTACCTTCCTCATAAAAGAATATCATCTTAGTATAGGATGCTAAAAGAGTGTTTGGATATTGCTCTTCAATTGCACAAAAGGTATCTAATAAATCCATAAGCCGAGAGAAAGATAAGTGAATGTTGGGGTGGATCATGTATTCGGCCGCCAGATCAATTAATCTTTGGCCCCTTAATCCGGGCCATTTGTGCAGAATGGCTTGGGTGCATTCTTCCAGTGTTTCTGCTTGGCGAGCCAATTCGGCATGATTGCGGTCTGTCCAGGATTCTGCTAGGCGCCGATGGGAAGGAATGTGATTATGGCCATGCTGTAAGGACTGGGTCAAGGATGAAAAGAGACGGGAAGAAGGATGATCTTCGGTATCATCGGTTGTGGCATACAGGGGCCATCCTATATAACAACCAAACACAAACAATAAAAGGCGGGCCATGGAAAAAAGGTGGTCAGTTTTCATAAATATCTCCAATATCTCCGGTTGAGGATGTTAAAAGTAAAAAGATGAATCTTACGATTATTTTTAGGACATAATCTGGAAGATCTATTTGGAAAAATCAATCTTTTTTATCTGACATTAGTGCATCTCTGTTCAGTTACTGCCACTATATCTTATTATCACCCTTGCGGCAGGGTGGGCCAGGAGTATGGCTAGGAAAGATAAGATGGATTGCCACCTCCGCGGGAATGACAAAGGAGGGATGCTGGAATGAAAAAGGGGGGAGCCGAAATGGCAGGTGGGAGAAGTGGGTGTGATAATAAAGAATATCTTAGATAAAATTAAAGTTCCTTAACGACCCTGAAAGGTTTTTAAAGAACTTTTCTTCTGAGTCTCCCTAATTTTACTGGACTCTCCCTAATCTTTTTATTTTTAATTTATTTATTAAATTTAGTATAGCACCCATTTGTTGAAAAACAATACTATTATTTTCATTTGAATACTTATTTTTATTTTTTTATTTAGGATGGCTGTCTTAAAGGCTTCTGAATTTTTCTGAAATGCCCGGAAATGGAGGCGTTTTGTCTTTTATTGTAACCAATTCATAAGGAAAATCCTATGCAAAATTATTTTACCAAACCCTATGATGGGGGGTATGAAGCCCCACGCCTGGAACACACCGACCATCGTCGGGCCGTGTTATGTATGGCTCAAGACGAGGGGAGTCCCCCTGCTGAAGGGCTGCCCGAAGCCCCAGCCCAGATTACCCTGCGCCTGGAACTGCGGTTGACCCACCAGACCGCCGGTCATACCCTGGAGCGGATTCATAATGGCCAGTCGGGGGGTGTGACGGGCCTGTATCAACCGGGGCATGTGTTGCTGGATGGGTCGGATAATTTGAAACCCTTATCGAAGGTTCAGGCCGTTGAGTTTGTGTATCAGCCCCACGGGTGGTTTGTGGATGATGAGGATAAACAGTGTTTGTTTTATGCCGGGCATCCTGTATCTCGTATGATTCAATTGACCCCGGGACAAGTGGTGTTCCAAAAGCCCTTTGCGGGATGTGGGCAGAGCCTAAAAATGGAAACCACCTTTAAGAAAGCCGATCGGGATGAATGGACCGAGGTGAAGGGGTATGGTCGTGATACCTATCCCCTGTATCCCTATGGGGGATACGTACCGCCCACGGGGGATTTGCGCGACATGGAGCAGGTATATGGCCTGGTGGGAATGGATCGGCCGGGGGCTGCACCCGTGACGGCTTTGAAGTTGTATCGCAGTTCATTTTTTCATCGCAGTGGGGGATTTCCGCCCGCCCCCTTTGGATATGATCACAAGAAATGGGTTTTTCCCCAGGCTGTTTCAGATTTGGAACAGATCACCGTGGCCCAAGCGTTGGCCGAGGGTCGATTGACCTTTAGCCTGACGGATGGATGGGGGGATGTGCACACGTACCAATCATGCGGATATGAGCAACCAGGGGGATCCTTGACCCATGTTCATGTGCATTGTGTGCGGAAGAACTGACGGGCCTAAAGTAAAAAGAAATGCTTCTCTCGGCTGCGCGTTAATACTCGTCCATGTCGAGGGTCCAATCGGGATGGGGCGTATGGACTTTCTGAAGGTCTTCCATTTCATAGCCTTCTAAACCATTTGAAACAAACTCGAGTTTTTTAAACTGGGCAAGCGTATGAACGGACTTAATTATAGCTATGAAACCATCTGATCCGATCACATTATCCTGTAATCCAAGTTTTTCTAAGGACCGGCAGTGATGAAGGTTTTGGGCAAGGAGGATAGTTCCAATGCATCCAAAATTGTTGTGATTAAGATAAAGTTCTTTCAGGTGGGGAAAATACATCAGAACGGCAGCCAATGCTTTGACCCCCCGGTCCGACAGATTGTTAGAGTTTAGGTTTAAAACCTGAAGCCCATGAGTGAATGTTGTGAGTTGGGGCTGGAACAAACTTGCAAGTGCCAGAAGGAGACCAGAATCTTCCACGCAGGCGCCATCTAGATTCAGCTTTTTCAAGTGGGTCAAATGTCCCAATGTGCGAACGAATAGAGAGATGTTGGGGGCCCCTAGTTCGTTTTGGCTAAGGTCGAGGCTTTCTAGGTTTTTAAAGTATCGTAGGCCTATGGCAAGGGCAGGCATGACGTCTGGCATGAGGGAGACGTTAGAAAAATCAAGGCTTGAAATGTGTCTGATTTTGGTATTTGTGACAGCCGCCGTGTCGAGTAATCGTTTCAAGTTTGGTTTTCTATTGGCCATGGGGTCGGTATAGAAAAATTCCATACTTCGAAGGGCGGGGAAAGAGGGTAAGGCAAACAACAGTTTTTTGATTTGATCTATATTGTCTTGAGATAGTCCGTCGATACACACGCGCATAGTTTGGATGTGATCAAAGTTCAATCGGGTAAGGGAGGCATAATGATCAGAGTCATTCGGATGGGGGGCAGGTAATTGCCCCAAAAGCTGTAATCGAAGGGGGCTTAAAGTCAATATTCGATTCTTACCATTCCACTTCTTATTGGCCACAT
>JBKCVN010000008.1:0-3264 GCA_046317875.1 Alphaproteobacteria bacterium
GATAACCGCTACACTATCCCGACTCTTTACTACCTGTCCTTCAAATAAACTATCAATCGTCGCTTCCCGCTCATACAAACTCTTCGTCGCATTCCAAATAACTATTTGATTTCTGATTTCCTTTTCAGAAAGAATTTCAATATCACGGACCCTGATCTTTGGGTTTTTTACACATTCTTGGAGGATATTTTTGTAATATCCCATAAACCGTTTTATGGTCTCTGCTTTATACAAATCTTGAAGATATTTGATTTTTACTCCTAAGCACCCATTGAATAGCTCATAGCAGACCATTTCCAAATCAAACTTTGACACAGAGTATTCATTAGCAATGTTGTGACTCTCAATATCTTCAAAAATATTTTTTTCTTTCCGGGCTTTATTGCTAAAAGTAAACATAACTTGGAAAACGGGATTTCGATTCGTGGAGCGTTCAATTGACAAAACATCAACCAATTGCTCAAAGGGAACATCTTGATGAGCATAAGATTCTAAAATATCTGTCTTTACCGAATCTAAAACAGACTCAAAACAATCCCTTCCCAAAATCCGAGCTCGAGCAACTAACGTATTTACAAAAAAACCAATCATCCCTTCCGTCTCTTGGTAGTGACGGTTCGCAACAGGACTCCCTACAACGATATCCTCAGTCCCACTGAGTTTATGCAACAAAATATCCAAGGTACTGAGCAACAGCATATACAAAGATACGCCTCTTTCCCGGCAAAGAGCTTTTATCCCATCACTCAGCTCTTCATCAATCTCAAAACGATAATGACCTCCTTCGTAACTTAAAAACTTAGGCCTTGCATAATCTGTTGGTAAAGCAATGACATCGGGAATACCTTCTAACTTCCTTTGCCAATAATCCAGCTGTCTTTCTAAAACTTCTCCCTGTAACCACTGACGTTGCCATAAACTATAATCCACATATTGCAGCGTGAGGACTGATAAATCTAAACTCTTTCCAAAAGCATAATGGGCGTATAACCGGCTGATCTCATCCATCAAAATATTCATCGACCAACCATCACTAATAATGTGATGCAGTGTCACAAGAAGAATATGATGCTCTTTTGATAAAATCAAAAGCTTCACTCGACACAAAGGACCCTCAGATAAATCAAAATGCCAACTTTCTTCTTGAGATTTATAAAATTCAACTTCATGCTGTTGATACACGCAATCGCTTAAATCAATAACTTCAAAAAAATCAATATGAGAAAGAACCTCTTGATAACCTTCTCCAGACTCTGTTTCTTTAAATACGGTTCGCAAAATCTCATGTCGCTCAGATAGATCCTTAAAACTCTTCTCCAGAGCGTTTTGATTTAAAGATCCCTTTAACTCTAAAGCCAGGGGCATATTATAAAGTGTCACATCAGGCAGCAATTGATCCAAAAACCACAACCTTTGTTGAGAATAAGACAAAGCCGGCCTTCTTGGCCTTTCTTTAACAGGAACCAAAGCAGGAAGAACCAACAAAGAAGTGGGATTATTTTGTGATAGAATGTGACTCAGGCCTGCGATCGTTGGATGATCAAAAAGCTCCATCAACGTTATCTCTTGCTTACAATGTTTGCGAAGACGAGAAATGACTTGAGTGGCTAAAAGAGAATGTCCTCCAATCTTAAAGAAATTATCCTGAACACTGATTCTCTCAAGGCCTAACACCTCTTGCCAAATTCCACAAACTTGTGCCTCTAAATCACTGCGAGGACCAACATAATCATCAAGGTTTGTAAGCTCCGGATCCGGAAGAGACTGCCGGTCAACCTTCCCACTCGACGTTAAAGGTAATCTCTCCAACATCATAAATTGACTCGGAATCATGTAATCCGGTAACCTATCACCCAAAAATACACTCAAAACCTCATCGGAAATCACATCCTTCCCTGTGTAATAGCCAACTAAATAATCTTGACCCGTACCTCCATGACTCTTCACCAAAACAACAGCCTGATCAATACCCTCAAAACTCCTCAGATGACTCTCTATCTCTCCAAGCTCTATACGATACCCTCGAATCTTGACCTGATGATCCTTCCTCCCTACATACTCTAAACATCCCTCATCATCCCAACGAGCCAAATCTCCCGTCTTGTAAAACCGCTCTCCCTCTCCAAATGGATTCGCTATAAACTTCTCTGCTGTTAAATCCGCTTTCCCTACGTAACCCCGCGCTAATCCTTCACCACCTATATAAACCTCTCCTATACTCCCAATCGGTACTAAGTTTAAATCTCTATCCATTAAATAAATCTGCGTGTTATCTATCGGACGACCTATCGAACTTCTATTTCTTTCTTCACAATTATCATAAGTCGAATCTACCGTCGTCTCTGTAGGTCCATACAAATTGATCACGTCACTCTCGGGAAGCTTCTCTTGCAAGGCTTTGATGTTTTGTAAAGAAAGAACTTCACCAGAACAAAATACCTTCTTTAAAGGGAGTGAATCTTTCCTCCCTAAAACCTCCACAAAACTCATAATCATCGAAGGAACAAAATGAATGTGCGTAATCTTCTGCTTTTGAATCAGCTTCTTTAGCTCAAAAGGATCCTTATGAATCTCAGGTCTCGCAAAAACAAGACAAGCGCCCCTTTTAATCGCCCAGAACAGTTCCCATACCGATACATCAAAAATATAAGGCGTCTTTTGCAGAATTTTATCACTATCCTCAAGAGCATAGAGTCTATTCATCCAATGAATACGATTCACCACACTGCGATGACTGATCATAACTCCTTTAGGATTGCCGGTTGTCCCTGACGTATAAATGACATACGCTAAATTAAGACTGGAGGACTTAATCTTTGCATTCTCACAGCAATACCCTTCATACTTCGAAACCTCTAAGACCTCACACCGTAATGACCTCAGATCTTTCAGTCTTTCCTTGATCTCTAAACTCTCTACCAACAAAACCTTCAAACACAGATCTTCTAAAATATAATCTATACGTCCCTTCGGATGCTGCGGATCAAGCGGAACATAACTACAACCAGACTTCAATATCCCCAAAATACCAATCAGCATCCTCTCGCTTCGCTCTAAACATAAAGCGACAGAGTCTCCTAACTTTACTCCACACTCAACTCGCAAATAATCCGCAAGCTCATTAGACTTCTCATTCAAAAAACCATACGTTAAATGCAAATCTTCATAGATAACAGCTACACTATCCCGACTCTTTACTACCTGTCCTTCAAATAAACTATCAATCGTCGCTTCCCGCTCATACAAACTCTTCGTCGCATTCCA
>JBKCVN010000009.1:0-44037 GCA_046317875.1 Alphaproteobacteria bacterium
CACCTGTACGACCTACCTGAATACTGATTTTTTTTAGAATTGTTTCAGCCTTTTCTGCCGCAAACTTGTGCGCAATGGCCCACCGGGGGGCCCGGGATACAAACCCTAAGATTTTCTGCTGCTGAAAATAGTTGATTTTATAAACCACACCATCAATTTCATAGGGTATTTCAAACCGAATACGGTTAATAGACTCATAAAAATTAATTAAATCTTCTGACGTGGGACATAGTTGGGATAACGAACTGACCTGAAATCCCCATTCTTTTAAGGTGCGTAGCAAGTCTTCTTGGCTCGAAACATGGGGTAAATCATCATTTCCGGTCCCATAGGCGAAAAATTTCAATGGCCGGGAGGCGGTACTTTTTGAATCTAGCTGTCGCACCGATCCTGCCGCCGCATTCCGAGGGTTGGCAAATAAGGCCTCTCCTGCTTCTTGTCGACGGGCATTCAGTTCTTGAAAATCTGCTTTATCTAAGTAAATTTCCCCTCGCACTTCCAATAAAGCCGGATAAACCCCCTGTAATTGGTGCGGAATATCCCGAATGGTCCGTACATTTTGGGTAATGTCTTCCCCTACCACCCCGTCTCCTCGGGTGCTCGCTTGTGCCAAAACACCGTCCATATAACGTAACGAGCAAGATAAGCCATCAATTTTAGGTTCGGCCATCATAGGCAGGGAGTGTTGTTGTGTTAAGGAAAGACCTTTCAAGCATCGGGTAAAAAAATCCCTTACATCTTGGGGTGTGAAGGCATTATCTAACGACAGCATGGGCTTAAGATGGTGAACTTTTTTGAATCGGCCTGTGGGAGCTGAGCCTACTCTTTCCGTACGGCTGTCTTGCCGCTTCAGGTGGGGAAACCTGGCCTCGATTTGCTGATTCCTAAGGGCCAGGGCATCATATTCTGCATCACTTATTTCGGGGGCGTCCTCTTGAAAGTAAAGTTTATCATGATAAGCCAGTTCTTGAGCAAGCGCTTCAAGTTCAGCTTTGGCTTGATCTTCCGTTAAGGAAAGAACAGATATAGAACGAAATAAGATCATATATAGACCTTATTTTTTAATAGCTCTTGAGCGGCGGCCCGACTCACCTCGGTAATATTTTTCCCGGCCAACATGCGCGATAATTCTTCTACACGGCCTTCTGTTTCCAGGGTTTGTATGGCAGTGCTTGTTTTGCCATCAATCACAATTTTTGAGACCCCAAAATGATAATCGGCATGCGCTGCCAGCTGGGGGGAATGGGTAATAGCCAGAACTTGACATGTTTGGGAAAGCTTCGCCAGTTGTTCTCCCATGGCATCGGCCACCGACCCCCCTAGCCCCACATCGATTTCGTCAAATATCAGGGTGGGAATGTTTGTTTTTTCTTTAAGAATAAACTTAAGCGCCAGCATCACACGAGATAATTCACCGCCCGAGGCAATTTTGGCCAAGGGCCCTGGTGAAATGCCCGGATTGGTGGAAATGTAAAACTCAACTTTGTGCTGTCCTTTGGGGGACCATTGGGGGTCGGGCAGCTCTTGAAACGAGACCATAAAAATAGCATGAGGAAGTTTTAAGGGTTCCAGCGACCGTTTCATTTCCTGGGCCAGTCCCTGGGCGGCTTTTTGTCGAAGACCGTAAATATGGTGGGCCTTCTGAACATAGGCTTCTTTTGCTTTTGAGGCTTGGTGGCGGAGGTGCTCGAGGGATGTGTCGGAATTGTTTAAAGCCAGATGTGCTTGCCTCAGGTCTAAAAGAAAGCCTGGCAATTCCGATAGCTCTTTCTGATATTTTCGGGCTATTTTTCGTATGGTATACAGCCGACTTTCGATTTGATCCAAAGAGAGGGATGAGTGTTGTAAATTCGAGGCCAAATGTTGGGCCTCTTCCTGAATTTCTTGGACCGACAGTAATGCAGTCTCAATCAATTGCTTAAGGTGAGAAAAATTTGGAATATCCAGCTTCTGAAGGGATCTTTGAATGGCAAGAAAACGACCTTCTAAATTTAAGGGGTCCCGAGAAAGCTCGTCAATTTGGTGAAGTATGGTTTGAATAAGGTCCGTGCTTTTTTCCGTTTCTTTTAGGGTGACAAGTTCTTCTTCCTCTCCTGCTTTTACCCCAACCTCTTCCAGCTCTTGGATTTGAAAAGTCAGATCCTGCAACCGAAATTCTTTGGTGGAAAGATTTTTTTCTGCGACTTCTAGGGTTTCTTCTGCTTCTTTCCATACACGATAATCATGATTTAACTCTTCCCCTGAAAGACCGGCATAGCGATCGAGCGCTTCAAGCTGCTGGGTGGTATTTAGAAGATGATCAAACTGCCCATGAATTTCGATTAAATAGGGTGAAATTTGGCTCAAAAGACCCACCCCGATGGGTTGATCATTTAAAAAAGCCTTACTTTTGCCCTCTGCCGTAAGGGTGCGGCGAATGATGAGGGGTGCTTCAGGTTCAAACCCATGATCAGTTAGAAGGTTAAGGACAGCACCGGGGATGGGATCTAAGACAAGGCTGACTGACGCTTCGGATTGGCCTTCTCGGATAATTTTGGTGGGCTGAGCCCGGCTTCCTAGGACAAGACCCAACGAGTCTAATAATATGGACTTCCCGGCCCCCGTTTCGCCTGTAAAGACAGAGAATCCCTTATTGAACTCAAGATGTAATTGTTCAATGATGGCAATATTACGGATTGTTAGGCTTTGTAACACCAGTAGTATTTTCCCAGGTTTTAGTCAACTTGGTTTTATCGTTCTTGTCCGGCAACTGTCCTGTTTTTTCTAATAAGTTATAAGCTTTTTTGTACCACTCGCTATGGGGAAAGTTGTGACCCAAAACAGCAGCTGAAGCCTGGGCTTCATTCAGTATTCCTAGTTGCAGATACACTTCGACTAAACGGTATAAGGCTTCCGGTGTGTGGGTAGATCGATCATATTTTTGCACCACAGTGCGCAAGCGTCTAAGGGCCGAAATGGGCAAGTGTTGGGTTTGATAAAACCTCGCCACGTCCATGTGCCCTCCGGCCATAAATTCTCGAGTCAAATCTAGCTTAAATTTAGCGTCTTTTGCATAAACGCTGTAAGGGAAACGATGAATCAGCTCTTGAAAAGTGCTTTCGGCCGTTTGGGTCATTCTTTGATCCCGTTCAACGCTTGAAATCTGGTTATAATAGCACAAAGCCTTCAGGTAATAAGCATAGGGTACATCTTTATGGGTGGGATAAAGTTGCACAAACGCATTTACGCTGGCCACCGCATCCTCGTACTGTTGAGCACGATAATGGGCATAGGCCGCCATAATTTGGGCCCGTGTGGCATAGTTTGAATAGGGATGTTGACGAATGACTTCTTCAAAGTTTTTGGCAGCTAGTTTGAAATTGCTATCTTCTAGCTCTTTCACTGCTTTTGAATAAAGTTCTGTTACGGGTTTTTCTTCGTATTTATCTTCTTTATCTGAAGTACAAGACGTTAAAAGACATAACGCAGAAAAAACAAACAGAATGAAAAATATTTTTTTGTAATGAGTCACTGAACTATTTTCCTATTTATAAGGTCAGACTATTGATGTATACCTTATTCGGGTAGGTTCAATCAAGCATTGTTCTGGTATAACTAAAACAATTTTGTTTTTCTAAACGGTAAAAATGACTGACATGATAAATCATCTTACGGCGTTGAATGCCGAACAACGAAAGGCTGTTGAAAACATCGATGGGCCTTTGTTGGTTTTGGCCGGCGCTGGAACGGGGAAAACCCGAGTTTTGATTGCGCGGTTGGTGAATATTTTACAGCAGCAAAAAGCCCACCCCTCGCAAATTTTGGCCGTTACCTTTACCAATAAGGCGGCTTTGGAAATGAAGGAAAGAACCGCTGCTTTATTGGGTAGAAGCCTAGAGGGACTTTGGCTTGGGACATTCCATTCCATTAGTGTGCGCATCCTGCGCCGACATGCGGAAGTTTTGGGCTTTACGCCCAATTTCACCATTCTGGATACGGATGATCAAGAGCGTGTGATTAAGCAACTTCTTCAAATGGAAGGGCTGGATGATAAGAAGCAAACATCGAAAGTTTTGGGGCATATTATCAGCGGATGGAAAGATCGGGGACTGACGCCCGACAAGGTAACCTCTGAATATCTAAGTTGGGATAAATCTCATCAAGCTTTGCATATTTACAAGTTGTATCAAGCACGACTTAAAATGATTAATGCCATGGACTTTGGCGATTTGCTTTTATACTGTCTTGTGTTGTTTATGGAAAATCCCCAGGTTTTAAAACTTTATTCCGACCGGTTTAAATATATCTTGGTGGATGAATATCAAGACACCAACGTGGCCCAATATTTGTGGCTGCGCTTGTTGGCCCAAGGGTCCCAAAACATTTGTTGTGTGGGCGATGACGATCAATCGATTTATGGTTGGCGTGGGGCAGAAGTGGGTAATATTCTGCGCTTCGAGAAAGATTTCCCCGGTGCCCAAACAGTGCGGCTCGAGCAAAACTATCGTTCAGCACCGGCTATTCTGGCGGCGGCCTCACAGCTGATTTCGAACAACAAGACAAGGCTTGGTAAAACGTTATGGACCGAACGGGATAGTGGTGACCCTGTTTTTATTAAGGGCGTATGGGACAGCTTGGAAGAAGCAAGATGGGTGGGGAACGAAATAGAAAACCTTCAGCGCAAGGGAACATCTTTGTCTGAAATGGCCATTTTGGTGCGTGCCGGTTTTCAAACCCGTGAATTTGAAGAAACATTCATGTCCATGGCTATCCCCTATCGCATTATTGGAGGGCTGAGGTTCTATGAGCGTCAAGAAATCAGGGATGCTTTGGCCTATCTAAGGCTTACGGCGCAACCTAAAGATGATTTAGCTTTTGAGCGCGTCATTAACGTGCCGCGGCGGGGGATTGGAAAATCAACCCTGCAGAAAATGCACATGGTGGCCCGGTCTACGCATCAATCCTTGTTTGAGGTGGCGTGCAGTCTGGTGGAAACGGATGAGGTGCGCGACAAAACCCGTACAGCCCTTAAAAAATTCATTGCCGATATCCTTAGGTGGAATGGGTTGGTTGCTCATACGGCTCCGGCCGAACTGACCAAAATAATTCTGGATGAATCGGGCTATACATGGATGTGGAAGCAGGAAAAATCTGCGGATGCAGAAGGACGCCTGGAAAACTTAAAAGAACTGGTAACCGCCCTTGCCGAATTCCCAAGCTTGGCCGAATTTCTTGAGCACGTGAGTTTGGTGATGGAAAACACAGAAAACGCTTCGGAGAAATCCGTGACCTTAATGACCATGCACGCGGCCAAAGGGTTGGAATTTTTAGTGGTGTTTTTAACGGGGTGGGAAGAAGGAATTTTCCCGTCTCAGCGCACGCTTTTGGATGGAACAGAAAAAGAACTGGAAGAAGAGCGCCGTTTGGCCTACGTGGCTCTTACCCGGGCCAAAAAGAACGTTTACATCACCTTTGCCTCCAATCGTCGTGTTCATGGACAGTGGCAGCATAACCTGCCCTCTCGATTTATCCATGAACTTCCCCCTGAGCATGTATGCTTTTTAGACAAGAGTGTCCTGCGTCAATCAGCCGTTAAGTCAAGCCTTCGTATTGAGGTGAAAGAAACGGTTCAAATTTACCAGCAGCAAGGTCGCTTTAAAAGGGGCGATCGGGTTTTTCACTTAAAATTTGGGTATGGAACCGTACAGGATGTGGAATATGATCGTTTAACCATCAATTTTGACCATTCGGGGGTGAAAAAAGTATTGGAAAGCTTTATTCAACCTAAAGAAGGTTGAAAGTATTGCTGTGCCCTATCCTTAAAAAATCTTTTAAAAAACAAGAATTCTCACTATAGTAAAATAATTTTAAAGAGCCCCTTATTATGCACGATATAAAAACCATTCGAGAAAATCCCAAAGCTTTTGACAAAGCCTTACAAAATCGCAACCTGCCGCCCCTTTCTGACGAGCTTTTATCATTGTATGAACAGCACCGTCATGTCATTCAGAAGCTTCAGACTTTACAGGAGCAAAAAAATGCAGTGGCCCAACAAATGGGGCAAGCAAAGCGAACGGGTGGTGACGTAGAGTCTCTGGTGGCTGAGGGAGCCCGGATTAAAGAACTTCTTCCCCAGGTGGAAGAAGAAGAGCGCCAGCTAAAAGAAAAACTGCACATGGCGCTGTCTACCATTCCGAACACCATTGGCCCTGATACCCCCGTGGGCCAATCGGAAGAAGACAATGTTTTGGTGCGGACGGTAGGAGACATTCCCCATTTCTCCTTTTCTCCCAAACAACACTTCGAGTTGGGAGAGGCCCTGGGCATGATGGATTTCGAAAGGGCGGCCCATTTGTCGGGCAGTCGGTTTGTGATTCTGAAAAAGGATCTTGCCTTTCTAGAAAGGGCCTTGGCTTCCTTTATGATAGATGTTCACACGCAAAAGTTTGGGTACGAGCTTATGTCCCCCCCTTTACTGGTGAACAGTGATAGCATGTTTGGCGCTGGCCAGCTTCCTAAGTTTGCGGAAGGGGCTTTTCAAACCACAAACCACCATTGGCTTATCCCCACCTCTGAGGTGCCCTTAACCTGTATAGCCGCCGATCAAATTTTGGATGAAAAGGAATTACCCTTGCGTTATACGGCCCATACGCCCTGTTTCCGTTCGGAAGCTGGCTCGGCGGGGCGTGATACCCGTGGTATGCTGAGACAACACCAATTTTACAAGGTCGAGCTTGTTAGTCTCACCAAACCTGAACAATCTGAGGAAGAATTCCATCGTATGGTGGGAGCAGCAGAGGAAATTTTAAAGCAATTAAAACTGCCCTATCGTGTCATGAGTTTGTGTTCAGCAGACCTTGGCTTTTCTTCCCACAAAACGTATGATTTAGAGGTATGGTTACCCGGTCAAAATTGTTATCGTGAAATTTCTAGCTGTTCTTTGTGTGGGGATTTCCAAGCCCGCCGCATGAAAGCCAGATATAGAAAAGAAGACAGTAAAAAGGTAGACTTTATTCATACCCTTAATGGGTCAGGAATTGCGGTAGGTCGAGCCTTAATTGCAGTTTTAGAAAATTACCAAACAGAATCAGGAAGTATAAAGATTCCGGAAGTCCTGATTCCTTATATGAACGGAAAAACGGAGGTTATGTAATGAGCGACACGCTAAAAGAAAAACTGAAGAAAAAAAGTTTAAGAATTCTAATTTCGAATGATGATAGCATTTATGCCCCAGGCATTAAGGTTTTGGAAAAACTGGCGCGCGAAATCAGTGACGATGTGTGGGTGATTGCACCGGCTGTGGAACAAAGTGCTACGGCCCACTCTCTAACCATCCATCGTCCTTTGCGTCCCAAGAAAATAGATGATCAGAAGTACGCTGTGGATGGTACGCCTACGGATTGTGTATTGATGGCAATTAAAGAAATAATGAAGGGCAAAAAGCCAGATTTGGTTTTGTCAGGTATTAACTCGGGGGCTAACCTGGCTGATGATGTAACCTATTCTGGAACGGTGGCGGCAGCCATGGAAGCAACTCTTTTGGGAGTGCCGGCCATTGCCTTGAGTCAGGGAGGGTCATTGGGGAATCCTATTAAATGGGAAACAGCCGAGGCCTATGGTTTAAAAGTTATCAAGCTTTTGGTGGAAGAAGGGTGGCCCGAGGGTGTTTTGATCAACGTCAACTTCCCCGATGTACCGCCTGAAAGCATTAAGGGTATAGAGGTGGCCCGCCAAGGGGCGCGCCCTGACTATAAATCTCTTATAAAAGCCAAAGATCCCAGGGGACTGCCTCCTTATTATTGGATCGGTCCTGTTCCAGATGTTGTGGATATTGATGATGAAAGTGACCTGGCGACAGTGAATAAGAAAAAAATATCCATTACACCTTTGCATCTTGATTTAACTCATGATGCCACCTATGCCAGGCTTGTTAAAAAGATTAATGGCTAAACCTTACCTTTTTATTGGGTTCTTTATGATGTTCTTTCTGGGGGGGTGTGCAAAGACACCCCTTCCCCCTATGGTGCCTTATGTAATTAAAAAGGTACACTCTGCGCCCATCGAGCTTCCTACTTTGATTATACAAAGCTCGTATGGCACTAAAAAAGTTCACCCCTCCATATGGAATGCTAAAACCCTAAAGTTCAGTGGTGGCATGCCCCAGAAAATTCGGGTACAGAAAGGGGATTCTGTTTATAGCCTTTCCAAGAAATATGCGGTACCTATTCCCTTAATTATTGAAAAAAATAAACTTAAGGCCCCTTTCGCTATTTATCCAAACCAAGTTTTAATTCTGGTGGGCCCCCAGGTTCATATTGTGGAAAAGGGTGAAAACTTGTATGAAATTGCCTTGAAGCATGGTGTAAGTTTATCTGCTTTAACAGGCCAAAATAAAATATCTGCCCAAAAACCTTTGCAGGAGGGGGAAAAACTAATTCTTCCTGCCCCTCCAGCGTCTTCTTCTTTGACCCCTAAAGTTTCGAATTCTAAAGATGAAGACTTAGAGAAACACGATTCTCTTAACTCCTCTTCTTCTGCACCTTCCAAAGGTATTTCAGCCTTTTTAGCCCAAAAGATAATTAGTTTTATTGAGCCTGTTCAGGGATCTGTAATTTCAAAATTTGGAAACAAGGGGCGCGGGTTATTTAACGATGGAATCAATATTGCAGCTCCTTTCGGAACACGCGTGCGGTCGGCGGAAAATGGGTTGGTGGTTTATGAAGGTTCGGCCATTAAAAGTTACGGGAACTTGGTTCTTATAAAGCATGCCAATGATTGGATGACGGCCTATGCTCATTTAAATAAAATTCACGTAAAAAAAGGACAAATGATCAAAAAAAACGATGTCATCGGGGATGTGGGACGCTCAGGGTTTGTTGAACAGCCCCAATTACACTTTGAAATACGAAAGAATGGTAAACCCCAGGATCCGTTGTTTTATCTTAAAACCTTAGGTATTCAATAAAACATTTGCTCTAAGGGCTCATTTTAGCTATAGAATGGGGATAATTGGTATAAAGAAAGAGATAATTAAAAATGGTAAAAATACCTTCTGACCCTAAGCAAAAAAGAGCAAAAATTAATCTTGATGCTGATGCAGTGCGTCAATTATCGGAACTTTTAAAAGAAACAGATCTTTCAGAAATTGAATACGAGGCAGAAGGCTGTCGTATTCGTGTGGCCCGACAAAGCTCGTATGCACCTATGCCCTCTCACTTTATTCCCCAAATGCCTGCAGCTGGGGTTTCTGCACCTGTTGCGGCTCCAACTGCAGAAGTGGCATCCGTCAACCCCGAGTCACATCCTGGCCTTGTTCGTTCACCTATGGTGGGTACGGCCTATCTATCGCCTAAACCTGGGGATCCCGCTTTCGTAAGTGTTGGCTCTCCGGTTGCGGTGGGCCAGACCCTCATGATTTTAGAAGCAATGAAGGTTATGAATCCTTTGAAAGCTTCTAAGGCTGGAAAAGTGACCCAAATCTTAATAGAAGATGGTCAGCCCGTAGAATTTGACGAACCTTTGTTGATTATTGAATAAAGCCAAAGAAAGTCTTCTCATGTTTAAAAAAGTCCTGATTGCTAATCGTGGAGAAATTGCTCTTCGAATTTTCCGTGCATGCCGTGAAATGGGCATTAAGACCGTTGTTGTTCATTCGAAGGCAGATGCCGATGCTAAGTATGTTCGCTTAGCGGATGAACGGGTTTGCATTGGGACCGCCCCCAGTAAAGATAGCTATTTAAACATGTCCCGGTTGCTGGCGGCGGCTGAAATCACGGGGGCCGACGCGGTTCACCCTGGGTATGGTTTTTTCTCGGAAAATGCTGTTTTTGCCCGCATGGTTCGTGAACATGGTATGACTTTTATTGGCCCGTCCCCCGAACATATTGCCCTGATGGGTGATAAAATCACTGGAAAAACAACAGTTAAAGAGCTGGGCATTCCTGTGGTTCCAGGGTCAGCAGGTGCCGTGCCTAATGAAGAAGAAGCTTTGAAGATTGCTCGCAGCATGGGCTATCCCGTGTTAATTAAGGCCACGTCAGGCGGTGGTGGAAAAGGGATGCAAATTGCCTATGATGATAAACAAATGGTGGATGGGTATCACTTAGCCCGTTTGGAAGCCAAGGCAAACTTTGGCGACGATCAAGTGTTTATCGAAAAATATCTTCAAAAGCCACGCCACATTGAAATACAAGTATTGGCCGATAGTTACGGAAATGTTGTTCATTTGGGTGAGCGAGATTGCTCGATTCAACGTCGCCATCAGAAAGTATGGGAAGAAGCCCCCTCACCTGCCGTAACACCGGCAGAACGGGCAGCCATTGGTGAAGTTGTGGTTAAAGCCATGCAAAAACTGGGGTACCAGGGCTTAGGTACCGTTGAGTTTTTATATGAAAATGGGCAGTTTTACTTTATTGAAATGAATACCCGTGTGCAGGTCGAACATCCTGTGACAGAAATGATTACAGGGCTAGACTTGGTTCAGCACCAGATTCGCGTAGCAGCCGGGGAGCCCTTAGGATTTACACAAAAAGATGTAGAACTACGGGGTCATGCTATTGAATGCCGCGTGAATGCAGAAAACCCTGAAACGTTTATGCCCTCCCCTGGCACCATCACCCACTATCACGTGCCTGGTGGGTTTGGGGTGCGTGTAGACAGCGCCTTGTATGCGGGATATAAAATTCCTCCCTATTATGACAGTTTGGCTGCCAAGCTTATTGTGCATGGGAAGGATCGCGAAGACTGTATGCGTCGTCTTAAGGGCGCCTTATCTGAATTTGTGATTGGGGGAGTTGAAACCACCCTGCCTCTTCATAGGAAGTTGGTAGACAATGAAGATATGCGCAAGGGTGAATATACCATTCATTGGTTAGAAAAAGTATTCTTTGGCCCCCAAAAGAAATCAGAATAATCTGTTATGGGCCAACCTTTCAAAGTACCCGTTTGGCTGTTAATCTTTATTGCGATCCTACCCCAGTTCTCGGAAACGGTTTATACCCCAGCCTTGCCCGACATCGCGCATTATCTGAATGTAAGCGAATCCATGGCAGAATATACTTTGTCCATTTATTTGCTGGGACTGGCCATAGGGACCCTATTTTGGGGCCGCCTTTCTGATCGCATTGGCCGCCGTCCTTGCTTGCTGATGGGGACCCTGATTTTTGTCTTCGGGTGCCTTGGCTGCTTTTTGTCTTGTTCCATTGAATTGCTGATGATTTCCCGATTTATTCAGGCTCTTGGGGGAAGTACGGGCAGTGTGTTGGGCCAATCTATCGGCCGTGATGCTTTTAAGGGGTCTGAACGCGGAAAAGTATTTTCACTGGTTGGAAGTGCTATCTCCTTTGCTCCTGCTGTGGGCCCGGTCCTGGGGGGCATTATGGACGAAGTGTTCGGATGGTCCTCCATCTTTTTGTTGTTAACAGGGTATGGCCTTTTTGTTTTTTTCTTAAATTACAAATATTTACCAGAGACATATAGCCCCCCAAGCGGTGAATCAGGGCAATTTATTGCCTTATTCCGTTCCATGGTTTTAGACAAGACATTGATGATGAGAGCCCTGTTTGTGGGCATGCTATTGGGTATTATGTTTTCATATTATTCGGAAGGTTCATTTTATTTAATAGAATTATTAAATCTCTCCCCCAAAGTGTACGGTGCAAGCTTTGTTTTATTAGCTTTATCTGGCACCACAGGAGCTTTATGGGCCAGACGCCTTCATAACACTTTGAAAAATGATCAAATCATAGAACGTGGGTTGATTTTATTTTGGGGGGGAACAATCGTTTTCTTGATGGGTATAGGAATTTGCTCGTTGTTGAACATGGGGTATTGTTATTTTATTGGTGTCACTTTGGTTAGCATGATGGTGTTATGCTTTAGCTGTTCCATGATTATTCCCAGCACCATGTCAATTGCCTTAGAAAAATATGAATATGCCACGGGCACTGCGTCCTCTTTTTTCGGGTTTTTGTATTATGCGATCGTTTCTGTTGCAACTTTTTTGATGGGAGTGATTCATGATGGTACTTTAATAGTCATGCCCATTTATTTTTTAGTTCTCTCTTCCCTTTGCCTTTTTATTCATTTTCGTTATTTAAGAAAGGGAACCTAGACCATGTCTTTCCAGGGGGTCATCGGCAAGATCTATGGTGAACTGGGACTGCAATGGTTTGAAAATTTGCCCCAGCAGATAGAAAAGATTTCTAAAAAATACAATCTATCTCCTCTAAAGCCTATTCCAAACCTTACACACCACTATGTTTTAAGTGGATATCAAAATAATAAATCCATTATTCTAAAACTGGGATTCGATTCTAAGGATTTAGACACCGAAAGTAAGTCCTTAAAGCTTTTTGAAGGATTTGGTGCAGTACATTTATTAGCTGCCGAAAAAGGCATGATTCTTCTCGAGAAACTAGAGCCGGGCACTACGCTAAAAAATTTTTCCTCGATTCATAAAAATAAAATCGAAATTGCTTGTGGGCTCCTTTCTGAAATGAAGCATGCCCCTATTTCCTATCAGGATAAATTTCCTAGTCTGAATGATTGGCTCGTGATCCTGGATCAGCCCTGGCCCATACCAGAGCTTTACCTAGAAAAAGCCAGGCATTTAAAAACCAAGTTATTAAACAGAGCTTATCCCATTAGATTGATTCATGGAGACTTTCATGATGAAAATATACTATTTGGTGAAAATAAGTGGTGGTTTATTGACCCTAAACCTGTAATAGGGAGCCCCGAGTATGACGTGGCAACATTTATACGCAATTCATTACAAGGCAGCCTCTCAAAAGACACCGATTTAAATAATATCAAACTTCAAGTTCAATCTTTTTCCAATCTTTTAGGTATGGAGTTTGATCAGCTTAAACAATGGTGTTTTCTTCAATCCATATTGGCGTGGGTGTGGGCCATAGAAGACAATATGGAAAAGGTTTTTTATCAAGAATTTTGTGAGTTATTTTTTAATTTAAATAATTAATAAATAGAGAATAAAAAATTAGAATCAATTTTTATTCTTGCCATATGTAAAAAAATAATTTTAATATAAATATACATTTACTACATGGGAGGATATTTATGAGTAAATTAAAAACAATCGATATCGTAGCTATTACTTTAACAGTAATTGGGGGGCTTAACTGGGGTTTCGTTGGTCTTCTTCAGATGGATTTGGTTGCCCAAATTTTTGGCGAAATGTCCATATATGCTAAAGCAATCTACTCACTAGTAGGATTAAGTGCTGCTTATGTAGGTTTCACAACATTTAAAAGCCTAAAAAAATAAACTCAAGATTTTAAACTGAAAAGCCTGGTATTACTGCCAGGCTTTTTTATTTTTTTATTGTACATTGTAGTCAAAAACTAATGCAGATCTTAATCCGTCACGCAAAGCAGGTTTTACAATGGCTTCTGATATTTCATGATTGAAAGGATGTGAGGCATAGGCTTGGCGTGTGGCCTCGGAATCAAATTGTAAGAAAAGACCGTATTCAAATCCTTGGCACAGTCCTTCTTGGTTATTGTTGCGTCCCCACGAGAAATTTTTAATCCCTGGAAAGAATTGACTTAGTTTTCGGATTTCTTCGAATAAATGATGGATTTCATGGTCTTTGATAGAGTTTTTAAATTGAAATAAAACAACGTGATTGATCATGTTTTCTCCTATACCCCATATGGCGGAGAGAGTGGGATTCGAACCCACGGTATGCTTGCGCACACAACGGTTTTCGAGACCGCCCCATTCAACCACTCTGGCACCTCTCCGAAAATATTAACGTACTGTATCTTCTGGTAAATGACAATCTTTCAGTGTGCCTAAAACGATAAAAATATTGGTCTTGTTTCAAAATTCATTTACAGTGAGCCTATGTTTTCAATTCCCAGCTATCATAAGTCCTTGTTGAATTGGTACGCTATGTTTCAACGACATCTCCCGTGGCGCATGCGAGAGGGAGAGATTCCTGATCCTTACAAGGTGTGGATCAGTGAGATCATGTTACAACAAACAACGGTACCTACCGTGAAAGACTATTATCTGCGGTTTGTTGAAAAATGGCCCACCATTAGCCATTTGGCCAAGGCTCCGCTCGATGACGTGCTGCATGCTTGGCAAGGATTGGGATATTACAGCCGGGCACGAAATCTTCATAAATGTGCCCAGGTGGTATGGGCTGAATATCAAGGCATTTTCCCTTCCGAAGAACCAGGTCTTTTAAAATTGCCAGGTATTGGTCCGTATACGGCTGCAGCTATTAGGTCGATTGCTTTTAATCAAACGTCTACGGTTGTGGATGGAAATATTGAACGCATTATGGCCAGGTTGTTCCAGATACAGACTCCCCTGCCCCAGGCCAAAAAAGAAATCTATTATTATGCTGAAAAGTTAAAATCAGATTCAGCCCCTGCGGATTATGCCCAGGCTCTGATGGATTTAGGGTCCATGGTATGTACCCCTAAATCACCCAAATGCGATCTATGCCCCTTGCAGGCCTATTGTCAATCCCTTGGAAATGAACCCGAAAATTTTCCCAAAAGGCTTCCTAAAAATCAACGCCCCATCAAATACGCAACATTCTTTTTTGTTGAAAACGACCAGGGAGAAGTTTTAATCGAAAGGCGTCCTGAAAAGGGACTTTTGCCGGGAATGATGGGCTTTCCCACTTCTAACTGGACAGAGGCCCTATCTCCTGTTGAGGGGGCTGATGAAGTAATCGGGAAAATACAACATACATTTACCCATTTTCATCTCGTGGGCACGGTGGTCAGAAAAAGCCACCATCCTGAGGGCATCTGGGTGAAGCGTGAAGATTTACATAAATACGCTTTTCCAACTCTTATGAAAAAGGTTAAGCAGGTGATCTTTCAAGAAGCTGGGCAATAGGTTTATAGCTTTTACGGTGCCATTCTGTGGGGCCTACTGTTTGTAAGGCTTCAGAGTGTTTCTTTGTTCCGTACCCCACATTTTTTTCCCAACCAAAATGAGGCTGATCAAGGGCCAGTTTTTGCATTAGGCGATCCCTGGTTACTTTGGCAATAATAGAAGCGGCGGCAATCGAATAGCTTCGTTGATCTCCTTTGACGTAGGTATGACAGGGATACTTACATGCGGGCCTTGCTGTTCCGTCTACCAAAACGGCAGTTAATACACAGGGGATCAATTCGATAGCTCGGCTCATGGCACCAAGAGTGGCGACCCTCACGTTCGATTGGTCAATTTCATGGGCACTGGCTTCTTGAATTGAAATTAAAATATCAGGCAGAGAAATAAGTTGTTCGTAAACATGGTCTCGTTGCGATGGGCTAAGTTTTTTAGAGTCATTAAGAAGTCCAAGAGTGGATGCGGGGCAATTAAGGGGAAGAACAACTGCTGCCACCACTACGGGGCCCGCCCAGGCTCCATACCCTACTTCGTCTATACCGGCCACAGGCCATTTAAACAGGTTCTCTATCTCGAAACTGGGTCCTGGGTTCATGGGATTCTTCGTCTAAAAAGACCATACCCTCTTTCTTTTGCAGATTTGAAAGAGAAAGACCCATCTTCTCCTTGGAACTTTTTAGCTAACGTTAACCAAAAAGGACTAGCAGCAAGTGAAAGAACCGTTAAAGAAATCACAAGCCGTTGTTCATCAGGTTTTAATAAATTTTGGCTTCGAGCCATGTCTGATAAAACAAAAGCAAATTCCCCCAACTGGGCCAGAACCAGGCTGCTGATAAAGGAAATGCGCCAGGGCTGTTTGAAAGCATGAAGAATGGCGGTATTCAAGACCGTTTTTCCAAAGAAAACAATAAAAAGAAGAATGGATATTTTAACAATATTGTCCATAAGAAAATCAACATCAACCAACAGTCCTACGGATAAAAAGAATACCATCAGCAATAAGCTTTGAATGGGGTGGGTGACTTCCAAAACTTGGTGCCTCTCTGCTGTGTTTCCTAAAATAAGGCCTGCCAAGAATGCCCCATAGGCGGCAGACAATCCCACCATTCCTGTGATGGCTGCTAAGCCAAAACAAAAGGTAAGTCCCAAAAGGGGTAATAGTTCTCCGTCTTTGGATATTTCATTTAAATATGGGATGTGAAGGCGCTCGGTGTTACTTAGGGTCCAAACAAGAAGGGTTAGAACCCCTGCCGAACCCAATACTTTTGCAATAACGATGCCTATTTCAAAGCTTTCTCCCCCAAAACCTTGGGTGGCCAAGACCATAGGAACGAAAGCTAAGTCTTGGGCGATTAAGATGCCAATTGTTAAGTGACCAGTATCGGTTTTAAGCTTGCCCATGCTATCCAGCATTTTTATGGCAACAGCTGTGCTGCTAAGGGTAATAATGCACCCTAGCACAAACGTAAGTCCCAAAGACCAGTCAAAGAAAAAAGAAATGGCATACATGGCACCCAGGCTAAGGGCAAATTGCGTTAATACGCATCCCAGGGTGGTGCGCCAATTTTCCCGGAAGAACCTGAGGTTCATTTCCATTCCTAATACGAACAGAAGCATGAATACGCCCAGCTCAGAGAGGGACTTAATAACATATTCCATCCCAGAATCGACCACCATGTAGGGACCGATTACAAGTCCAGCTAGCATGTAGCCTAAAATGGCAGGTTGTTTGAATCGGGTAAAAATAAGACCGCACACCAAGGCGCATACTATGATAAGCGCAATTTCCGTTAAGGGTACATCAGCGTGCATGTGGGTATGTTATCTCCAATAGGGTGACTATAAAAAAAACTTTTCAAATATTCAAGAAAAGAGAGAAAAAATAAATATTACTAGAAAGTAAAATGATCTAGTTAAAATTTAGAAAGTTTTATTTCTTAGAAGAATCGTCGTTTTCTTTTTTATCTTTGTTGCTGAAAATAAACTGACCTATCAATGATTCCAGAATCACAGATGATTGAGTTTGATCAATTTTGCTGCCTTCTTTCATCATTTCATCATCCCCCCCGGGTTGAAGGTCAAGATATTTACCCCCCAAAAGGCTTTCGCTGATGATGGCGGCAGAGGTATCGGTGGGCAATTTAATATCAGGATTAATCGACATCTCGATGAGGGCAGCATAGGTGTTGGGGTCTATGGTCATTTTGGAAACGGTACCTACACGGATTCCTCCGATTTTTACGTCGCTTCCTTCCACCAATCCATCTGCCTTATTGAAGCTTGCGTGGATTTTATATCCTTTTTGGTCATTATGTTGAGTGGCATTGTAAGCATATACAAGAAGAATAGCCGATAAAATAACCACTATGCCACCTGTGATTGTTTCAACAACATTAACGCGCATCTTTTAATTCCTCCAAATACTTAATATTTTACACAAGTTTATAAAATTTGCCACCAAAAGATCTTTTTCGCCCTAGAATAAAAATTTTTTTTTCACTTAGCACACATAATTTCATTTTTTTATTTTATCAAATGGGCAGTTGTCCTTTTTTTTAAAATTGCAACAAAAAAAATTATAAATTTTAAACAATTACTCCTTGATCACCAAAAACGAAGTAGATATGATAATACAAGATATAGATAAAAAAGAACAAAAACAAAACAAGATATAGTGGGTCGGAGATATTCAATGAAGATAGCGCGCAGGTTTACAGTCAAGGGTCAATCACCTTACGAAACCATCAATTTTAGAAAAACATCCTGTGAAATTCGCAACCCAGATGGAACTGTTGTATTTAAATTAGAAGATGTAATGGTACCCGAAACTTGGTCCCAAGTGGCGTCGGATGTTTTGGCTCAGAAGTATTTCAGGAAAGCTGGGGTGCCTGCGCATCTGAAGAAAATTTCAGAAAAAGGTGTGCCTGAATGGTTATCTCGCTCGGAAGCCGATACGGATGCGCTATCCTCTTTGCCTAAGGACGAACAATATGGATCGGAAAAATCAGCCACGCAAGTGTTCGACCGTCTAGCAGGCACCTGGACTTACTGGGGATGGAAAAGTAATTATTTTTCCAGTGAGGAAGATGCCCAAGCTTATTACGATGAAATGCGCTATATGTTGTGCCAACAATTTGCGGCCCCCAACTCTCCCCAATGGTTTAACACAGGTTTGCACTGGGCATATGGTATCAACGGGCCCGCACAGGGGCATTCTTTCGTGGACCCCGTAACAGGTGCAGTGAAACTTTCCACCAGCGCTTATGAGCGACCCCAGCCCCATGCCTGCTTTATCCAAAGCATATCCGATGACTTGGTAAATGAAGGCGGCATCATGGATTTGTGGGTTCGGGAAGCCCGCCTTTTTAAGTATGGATCGGGCACGGGCACTAACTTCTCGTCCTTGCGAGGCAATGGTGAAAACCTTTCCGGTGGGGGCAAATCTTCCGGTATGATGAGCTTTTTGAAAATTGGGGATCGCGCCGCAGGGGCGATTAAGTCAGGAGGCACCACTCGCCGTGCTGCGAAAATGGTGACAGTGAACGTGGATCACCCCGATATCGAGGCCTATATTGATTGGAAAGTCATCGAAGAACAAAAAGTTCTGGCGCTGGTGACGGGGTCAAAACTTGGGAAAAAGCATCTGAATGCCATTCTAAAAGCCTGCTATGCCTTGGATGCAGATACAGCCGAAGTGGACCCTCATAAAAATGAAGAATTAAAGAAGGCCATTAGGGAAGCCCGGAAATCAGCTATACCTGATAACTATATCCAACGCATTTTGCAATTGGCGGCCCAAGGTGAGAAAACTATCGATTTCAGGGAATATGATACGGATTGGGATTCGGAAGCCTATTCAACTGTGTCGGGTCAGAATTCGAATAACTCGGTTCGGGTAACCAATGAATTCCTACACAAAGTTCTGAAAAATGAAGACTGGAACTTGATTCGTCGCATCGATGGGGGCGTTTATAAAACCCTGAAAGCGGGCGACCTATGGAATAAAATTTCTTATGCCGCATGGGCCTCGGCTGATCCTGGCATTCAATATGATACCACCATTAATGAATGGCATACGTGCCCCAATCATGGCCGGATTAACGCATCGAACCCTTGTTCGGAATATATGTTCTTGGACGATACGGCCTGTAACTTGGCCTCATTAAACCTGATGAAGTTCCATACATCGCAGGATGGGGAACGAGGATTTGATTTAGAAGGCTATACCCACGCTTTGCGCTTGTGGACGATCGCTTTGGATATCGCGGTTGAGATGTCTCAGCTGCCTTCTAAGGAAATCGCCTTGGGTACATATAAATACAGAACCTTGGGTCTGGGGTATGCAAACATAGGTGGTCTATTGATGACCTATGGTATTCCGTATGATAGCGACGAGGCCCGTGCCCTGACGGGTGCCCTTTCTGCCATTATGACAGGTGTGGCTTATGCCACCTCCGCCGAGATGGCCAAGGAGCATGGCCCCTTCCCCGGATATCAAGACAACAAAGAGCCTATGCTGCGTGTCATGCGTAACCACCGCCGCGCTGCCTATGGGGAAAAGAAAGGCTACGAAAATCTGGAAATCACTCCCGTTGGCCTTGATCATAGCAACTGTCCTTTCCCAGAATTGGTGCATGAAGCCCAGTCTGTGTGGAATGACGTTCTAAGCTTGGGTGAAAAACATGGGTTCCGAAATGCCCAAACCACTGTGATTGCGCCCACTGGTACCATTGGGTTGGTGATGGATTGTGATACTACGGGAATCGAACCTGACTTTGCCTTGGTGAAGTTTAAAAAACTGGCTGGTGGTGGATACTTTAAAATTATTAACCAGATGGTTCCCCGGGCCTTAGAAACTTTGGGATATTCACAGTCAGAGATCGCTGAGATAGTCTCTTATGCGGTGGGCCATGGCACCCTTCCCAAGGAAGGGGGAATAACCTTTGAGGCCCTGAAATCAAAAGGGTTTGGGGAACCCCAATTAAAGGCCCTAGAGGGTGCCCTTAAAAGTGCGTTCGATATTAAATTTGCCTTTAATAAATGGACATTTGGGGAAGATTTTTGCACAAAAACCCTTCATTTCACCCAGGAACAATTAAATGATCCTGCCTTTAATATGTTGACGGCCCTTGGATTCAGCCCCACTCATATCGAAGAAGCCAACTCATACTGTTGTGGAACCATGACACTCGAGGGAGCCCCCGGATTGAAAAGCGAGCACTTGCCCGTTTTCGATTGTGCAAACCCCTGTGGACGAATTGGTAAACGGTTTTTATCCAGCGAAAGCCATATTCGCATGATGGCGGCGGCCCAACCCTTTATTTCAGGGGCCATTTCTAAAACCATCAACATGCCGAACAACGCAACTATAGAGGACTGCAAAAAAGCATATCTTTTATCATGGGAATTGGGATTGAAAGCCAATGCTTTGTATCGAGATGGATCAAAGCTATCTCAACCCCTGAATTCAACCAGCTTTGTGGAAGAGGACGAGGACGCCACAGATGTGGTGGAAGAACTTGTGTCTCTTCCCAAAACAACTCAAACCACGAAGATTGTGGAAAGATTGGTGGAAAAAATCGTTCACCGGGCAGAACGTCGCCCCCTTCCCGCCCGCCGGAAAGGGTATACTCAAAAGGCCACAGTGGGTGGGCACAAAGTGTTTATCCGAACGGGTGAATTTGAAGATGGTCGATTGGGAGAAATCTTTATCGACATGCACAAAGAGGGCGCTGGGTTCCGCAGTCTTATGAATAACTTTGCGATCGCCATCTCCCTAGGCCTTCAATATGGCGTTCCTTTGGAAGAATTTGTGGAAGCGTATACTTTCACACGTTTCGAGCCTGCGGGCATGGTGATGGGCAACGAAGCCATTAAGATGGCTACCTCCATTACGGACTATATCTTCCGCGAATTGGCGATTTCTTATCTGGGTCGTACGGATTTGGCCCATGTGGATATCAGCGACTTCATGCCAGATAGCCTGGGCACCACAGGATCGGTTTTGGGCGATAAGAAATCAACCAAAGACCAGTTGCAAAAAATTGCAAGTAACGGATACATACGAAAAAATATTTATGTTCTGAATGGTCAAATGCTGGAAGAAACGGTGAAAGAAGAACAAGTCTTAGAAACAGTTTCTATGGCGGTTGGGGTTGAAGCGTCCTCTTCTGTGCTAAACTCCCTATCCACATCCGCGCTGGCGATTACGGGGGGACGGTCAGAAAAAGTACGTGAAGCCAAAATGAAGGGCTTCGAAGGAGATTCTTGCAAAGAATGCGGGAACTTTACTCTGGTGCGCAATGGCACGTGTATGAAATGCAATACATGTGGCAGCACCAGCGGTTGTTCTTGATCTCTTTCTCAGCACATACAAAGGGCCCCCTTTTTGGGGGCTTTTTTATTCTGTGTGCTAAAACCCTTGATTGTTTTTAATATCCATATGATACTTAAAAAATAAACCATATAAATCAGGGAGTATCACATGTTTAAATTTGTATTTCTTTTTTTTCTTTCAGCACTTTCCCTGCAAGGATTTTGCGCAAGCGAAGAAATGGGTGCTGAACCCTCCCCCTCTTATGCTATGGGGTTATTGCGGTCCCCCCCGGAAGCAGCACAACTGTTAAAGGCCTATGATATAGTGCCTGAGCCAGATTATAAGCTACCTACAAAATGCTCTTTAAACTATTTACTTGAAGATTTGCCTATTTATGATCAGGGCTCCTTGGGAGCTTGCACGGCTCATGCTATTTCTACTGCCCTATGGGGTCGTATGAAATATTTAGAGCAAATCCCTTTCAAAGTTTCGCGTTTATTTACTTACTATAACTCGCGTTTAGAAATGGGGGATTCGTATCTTCCGGAAGACTCGGGTGCTACTTTTTATCATGTTTTCCAATCATTAAAAACCTATGGGTTTTGTAATGAAGAATTATGGGAGTATGATATTCATAAATTTACAGAAAAACCGTCTGTGCGGGCTTATGAAGCGGCAAAAGAACATAAAGTCATGGACGAGTTATCCATAGCATGGGTGGGTCCTGATCTTAATAAAATAAAGCTTTCTATAGAGAATGGATGTCCCGTAGTGTTTGGAGAGAATATTTCTTCGGCATGGATTAACGTCGGAAAGGAAGGAATTATCCCTTCCCCTAGAAGAAAAGACCGTTCCTTAGGGGGGCATGCTATGGTTATTACCGCCTATGATGATGAAGATTGGACATTAACCATTAGAAATTCATGGGGAGAAGAATGGGGGAATAAGGGAACAGTAAAAATATCACAAGATGAGGTCGCCTTTTTTACTGAAGCATGGGCGCCACATAATATTTCAAATGGTGCAGAACGTGCTCCATTACTAAATGGTATGAAACTGGTTCTCTCTACCTCAACCATTCCTCAAGATGACACTGATGTGGAAGACTTGTCTGAAGAGTTGTCAGGATCGGGATTGTAAATTAACTGTTCACTTTTAAAGGCCCCCTTCTTGGGGGCTTTTTTTATGATTTTCGAAGTATCAGAATTGCTTAAGAAAACTGCATTTTCAATAATGCCCAAAATCTTAGGGAGAGTGCAACTCGTTTTGTGTTGAAAGAAGGCTCAAAGTGCCTTATCTAAGGCATCACACAAGATTAAATTATTACCACCGAATCAAGGCAGATCCCCAGCTAAGCCCTGCCCCCAGAGCATCTGTTAAGACCAAATCGCCTCTTTTAATCTTGCCCTCTTGCACAGCATGGTCAAGGGCCAAGGGAATGGATGCGGCTGAGGTATTGGCATGATCCCGAACGGTTTTAATCACTTTGTGTTCAGGGAAATTTAAACGAGTGGCCACCGCATCGATAATTCGTTCGTTGGCTTGGTGGGGCACAAACCAATCCACTTCTTCGGCTGAAATATGGTTGGCTTCCAGAGCCTCGGTCATGGCTTGGGCTAGCTTCACGACAGCATGCTTGAATACATCGCGGCCTTCCATGAAGACTTTCCCGACGTGCTCAGAGGTGGCAGCCCCCCCAGTCGTATATAAAATATCACACAGGCTACCGTCCGAGTGTAAGTGTGTACTAAGAATACCTTGGGTAAGGTCGGTTGTTTGCTCTACCACCACAGCCCCTGCCCCATCTCCGAACAGAACGGCGGTCCCCCGGTCTGACCAATCCAGAATGCGGGTCATTTTCTCAGCGCCGATTACCAACCCTCGCTGGGATTGACCAGTGCGAATAAAATTGTTTCCAATAGATAAGGCATATACAAAGCCACTGCAAACGGCTTGGATATCAAACGCAAAGGCATTTTTGCAGCCTAATCCCTCTTGAATGCGAACAGCCGTGGCCGGGAAAGTTAAATCGGGGGTGGTTGTTGCACAAATCACAAAATCAATGTCAGAGGGGCTTAGTTTGGCATTATCCAATGCTTTTTCTGCAGCTTTAATTCCCATGTGGGAAGTGTATTCATTTTCAGATGCCACATGGCGTTGATGGATGCCCGTGCGTTGCTGGATCCAATCATGGGAAGTATCCATGATTTTTTCGAGATCATAATTCGTTAGAATTTTTTCGGGTAGATAAGAGCCCGTTCCCTTAATACGTGCGTGATACATCTCTTTTCCTCGCAAGGCCCGAAAGGCGTTACTTTAATTCTTTTTGAAGTCGTTCTAAATTCTTTTCAATTTTTTTATTTAAATTATGAGACGCAAATTGTGCCGCGCAATGGATAGCATTGGCAAAAGCGACAGCATCGGCCCCGCCGTGGCTTTTAATAGCAACGCCTTTCAAGCCAATCAGCATGGCCCCATTATATTTTTTGGGATTGATCTTGGCCGCCATTCTTTTGAGGGCAAACATGGAAAGAAGGTAGCCTACTTTGGCAAAGATAGAAGATTTGAAGACATCTTTTAGGATGGTCATGATAAAGTGAATGACGCCTTCGATGGTTTTCAGGGCTACGTTACCGGTAAAACCATCGGTTACCACCACATCAACGGTTCCCTTCATAATATCGTTACCTTCTACGAACCCATGAAAATTAAAGGTTTTTTTGGCTTGTTTTAGCATCTTTGCGGTATTTTGAAGAACATCGTTTCCTTTTTGCTCTTCTTCACCCACATTTAAAAGACCAATCGAGGGGTTTTTAGCTCCCAACACTTCTTGGGCATATACTTTGCCCATCACCGCGAACTGGGTCAGCTGATGTTCATCGCATACAATGTTGGCCCCCAGGTCTAGCATTACGCAGGGTTTTGTTATGGTTGGGAAAAAACCCACGATCGCGGGTCGATCGATGCCATCAATCATCTTTAGAAAGATCTTGGCCATGGCCATATAGGCGCCCGTGTTTCCTGCAGAGACCACACCTTGAGACATTCCTTTGGCAGCGGCGTTAATAGCCAATCGCATGCTAGAGTTACGCCCTTGGCGCAGGGCTACAGAAGGCTTGTCGTCGCTTTTAATATATTCAGATGTATGAAAAAGCTGAGCCGCTTTTTCTAAGCTTGGGTGACTCTTCAAAAGAGGAAGGATTTTTCTTTCGTCTCCATATACCAAGAAACGAAGATTGGAATTTTCTTTTAAGGCAAGCGCTGCACCCTCAACAACCATGCGAGGGGCTTTATCGCCCCCCATTGCATCTAAAGAGAGAAGAATATGTTTGGACGACTGGGTCACGTCTTATTCTTTGCTTGCTTCCTCTGAATCTTCTGCCACGGGACTTTGCTCGATAATTTGCTTAGTTCCATAGTGACCGCAAGCAGAACAAATGTGATGAGGACGGATTGTCTCTCCACAGTTTTGACATTCGGTATGAGAAACAGTTTTTAGAAAATCATGAGCCCGGCGTTGATTGCGACGAGATGAGGAGGTTTTCTTCTTGGGAACTGCCATTTCTTTTTCCTTACTTAAAAAACTTATAAGTATTCTGGATACACTACTTTTTCTTGAAAAGCAAGGGACTAGAACCACCCTGCCATGTGATTCTATTCGGCCCATCCAAAGCAATAAAATTATTCAAAAAACACAGTTTATTATGATAGAATTATTTACAGGGAGAAAAATAATGACAGAAATACCAAAAACACTTCGTTCTTTTTTAATTCATTTTTTAACCCCCTATCGATTTTCTATAATTACAGTTTTGTGTTTGGGTGTGTTTTGGGCCATAGAAACCTCGCTCACCCCTTATTTAATGAAAGAAATTATTGACCGCGCAACCCAGGCGAAACAAGGCGCTGATCCCATATGGAAAGCCCTGTGGCCCTTTGCCTTGGGGTATTTGTCTTTAACAGGATTTAATAGTGTTAGCTTTCGATTACGAGAATGGTTGCTATTAAAAACCATCCCTGCCCTGCGCAAAGATATCTGGAGCTTTCTTTATAATTATGTCATGGCCCATTCTTATCACTTTTTTCAAAAGAATTTCTCGGGATCCGTGGCCACGAAAATTTCCGACATTACCCGTAGTGTTGATGAATTTTTAACGAATGTTGTGGAAACATTTTTAACTAAGATTCTGTCGATTATCATCGCCTTTGTTTCCATGTATTGGGTGAATCCTATTTTTGCGATGGTTTTATTGGGATGGTGTGTGATTTTCTTGATAGGATCTCGATGGGGGTCAAGAAAAGCACACAAATTAGCAAAAGCCTATTCTGAAGATTTAAGCTTGATGATGGGCAGAACAGTGGATGCCATCATTAATAACATGAACATTCGTTTGTTCTCACGTCAGACCCAAGAACTGCGGAATTTACAAAAATATTTGTCCACAAATGCAGCCAAAGATCAAAAATTGCAAAAATATCTTATTCGACTGCGTATTTTCCAAGATATTACATTAATTGGTTTTTTATCGGTCATGATGTCTCTTCTGGTTTATTTCTTTAATGAGGACAGAGTATCTATTGGAGATTTTGCCTTTATTCTAACTCTTTCAATTGCCATTATTAATGGCACTTGGTTATTGGCCAGCGAGCTGATGAAACTTCCTGAAATTGTGGGACGTTTTTCCCAGGCCTTGTCTACTTTGTCAGTCTCGCACGAAGTTCAAGATATTGAAAATGCAGGGAAACTTCAGGTAAAAAAAGGTAAAATCGAATTTAAGAAGGTTGATTTTTGCTATGAACCCTCGCAACCAGTTTTTGAAAAATTGACCCTCACCATACACCCAGGTGAAAAAGTGGGCCTTGTGGGGCCCTCGGGCAGCGGCAAAAGCACCTTGGTCAGCTTAATCCTTCGCTATCATGACATCCAAGGCGGGGATGTTTTGATTGATGATCAGGATATATCTAAAGTCACCCAATCTTCGTTACGTCAAAGTATTTCCGTGATTCCACAAGACGTATCCTTATTTCACCGCACCATTTTTGATAATATCAAGTACGGAAATCCCCATGCCACCGAGCATGAAGTGATCCAGGCTGCCAAAAAAGCTAATGCCCATGAGTTTATCCAAAAACTGGAAAAGGGGTATAAGACAATTGCAGAAGAACGGGGCAGCAATCTTTCAGGGGGGCAACGCCAACGAATTGCCATAGCGCGGGCCATTTTAAAGAATGCCCCTATTCTGATTTTGGATGAGGCAACGTCAGCCCTAGATCCCGTAACGGAACGCGAAATTCAATCTGTTCTGGATAAAATTATGGGCAGAAAAACATGTATTGTAATTGCTCACCGTCTTTCCACCTTGATTGATATGGATCGTATTATTGTATTCGATGGGGGCAAAATCATTGAAGAAGGAACTCACAAGTCTCTTTTACGAAAAAAAGGTCATTATTCCTATCTATGGGGTGTTCAAACGGGTAAGATTGACCTTAAAAGTTAACCTTAACTTTTTCCCTCAGGACTTGCACACTGATGGCTTCCATTAGATTTCTTAATTCCTGTTTAGCAGCAATGTGGGAAAATTGTAAAGGGATGCCAATAGCTTTCAAATCTAATAAAGTAAGTCCGGATAAAAACATTTCACGGAAAATAACCCGCTCACTGAATCCTGGCACACATCGGAATGCTAATCTTTTAGACAAAGTAGTTAACACTTCTTCCATCTTTTGCTTGTTAGCGGAATGAATGTTAGAAAGGCGATTTCTTAATACGATCCAATCTATACTGGCACGCTCGCGTATGGCTTTTTGCTTTTTCTGTTCCCAGATACGGTTGGCATAAATACTGGGCTTGTCCAATTCAAGGGTATCAGGCTTTAAATGGACCATAACATCCAAATCAACAAAGCTATCATTAAGGGGGGTGATAATAGTATCAGCGTAAGAATGGGCTATATTCGACAGATATAAATCACTTCCCGGTGTATCGATGACAATAAAATCATTATCCTTAAGCTTTTTTAACAAGGCCGAGAAATTGTGTTCGTCTTCTTTTTGGGCTTGTTCAATAGAATCTTGTTCGCTTTTAAACAAGGGACAATGATCGGGCATGGGCAACTGAATGGAATTTCTTTTCATGTACTGAATACGATTTTCCACATATCGGCTTAATGTGCCTTGCCGCGCATCTACATCGATAGACGCTACTTTGAATCCAAGGTCCAACAGGGCCATTACCACGTGCATGGCTGTGGTGGATTTCCCACTGCCGCCTTTTTCGTTTCCCAGCACGATAATATAAGGTTTCTTAGAAGATGTAATCATAAGTTATATTCTATGGGTTTTGTTTAAATTAATAAATAATTTTCTAAAGAATTTTTTCTAATATTTTATCTGGGTCAGTAATCCTTTGCTCATATTGGATTTTAAGACATTTTTTTAATATATCATTAAACTCTTTTCCTGGTCTTAAGCCTTTTTTTATTAAATGGTCTCCTCCCACCACAGGTTTTAGGTTTTTGGGGTGGGCGGCTCCAGATGCTAAAACTTGTTTGGATAATTCGATTACCCATGGCGCATGATCTGTAAAAATCTTAAGCAAAAGAAGTAGGTCGTGCCAGCAAAGATTTTTTTTATGCAGGCGATACCCCATCCAGAATAAATTTGCTGAGTCTGCTACCTTTCTGTTTTCAAACAATCGATGACTTTTTTCTAATAAAATGAAAATTTGTTCTTTTTGTTTTTCTTTAATAGGGCATGTTTTTAAGATGGTTTGGGCTTCATCGTGGGATAATAAAGAACATAGAAGGGTTATCATCAAGACTGAAGATTTTTCTTCATCTCTTGGCCTTAAAGATACGGCTCGATCTAATGCCTCTAGGCTATAGTCCCAACTAGCACAGTTTAGCTGATCTAAGGTGGAGCTTAATTGTTTTAGTAACCCTGTTTCTTTCAAGAAAGACATACCCTTAGATGGCTTTTGTCCTAAAAGTAAAAGTTTTTTTACTTCTCCAAAAGTTCGCTCAACAGGTAACTCGTGAAGATTTAAGGTTTTGCATAGGTCAATTAAGCTTTTATGGGGATCCATTAAGAATCGACTGGAAAATTGGGCAACGCGCAGCCCCCTTAAGGGATCCTCTATGAAGGTATGAGGATCCACTTCCCTTAATATGCCCTTATAAATATCCGAAACTCCATTATATGGGTCTAAAATTTCATTTTTAATAGGATCAAATCCAATGGCATTTATCGTTAGATCCCGTCTTTTTGCCGCCTGTTTAAACGAAATGGAATAATCTACCTTGATCGAAAAACCTTTGTGACCCGGTCCTGTTTTTGTTTCAAACCTGGGCAACGAAATGTCGATGGGATAATTTTTTAGCTTCAATACTCCAAATTGCTTTCCTACCTGTGAAACAATATCCACTAGCTCCAGTGCTTGTTTTACCTCTTCCAGTGGTATGCCGTATACTTCAGCATCCACATCCTTGGGAGAGATATTCAAAAAAACATCCCGCACACATCCCCCCACAAAAATAAACCGTCCGCCTGCTAGGGTAATAGTGTTTATTATTTTTTCAAAAGGCTTGATCAGCTGTTTAAAGTTTTCCAAAAAATCACCTATGTGGTATGGATAGTAATTAGTATAGGTTTTTTTTATGAAAATTACAGATCATTTTTCTCCTAACTCACAACCCAGGACGCATACATGCGATATGTTGGTTATTCATTATACTGACATGAAAAGCGCTGCCGAGGCTCAAAGCCGATTGTGTGATCCTGTTGCAAGGGTCAGTGCCCACTATCTAATTGCCAAAACGGGGGAGGTTATTCGTTTGGTTCCTGAAGACCACGCGGCCTATCATGCAGGAGTTAGTTTCTGGCGGGGCCGATCGTCCTTAAATCAATATTCTATTGGTATTGAGTTAGATAATTTGGGACATTCTCATGGTCCTGAGGCTTTCTCTGAGCCTCAAATACAAAGTTTGTTGGGTTTGATTGACATCATCCGTCAGAAGCACGATATCCCCGATTACAACATTGTGGGTCATTCTGATATTGCCCCCCATCGAAAGAAAGATCCGGGCGAACTTTTTCCTTGGTCCAGGCTTGCCGCCGAGGGCCATGGAATATGGCCACCCCAACTTGATAAGTTGGCTATTCAAGATGAAATGAGTTTTTTCCCGAGTGGACGAGATTACTTAATCGCCAGTCAAGCTTTGGCCAACATTGGATATAAGGTCGAATCGACAAACCATTTAACGGAAGAACTGGAAAATGTAATACTGGCTTTCCAGCGCCATTTTGTGCCATTTAATATTACGGGCGAGCTTGATGCAGAAACCTGGAAGGCCTTAGAAATTGTAAGGGAACTTTTTCAGGACAGCCTTTAGAATTTTTTGCCCACACGAATACCACCCTCTTGACTACTTCCATTTCTGCCGATGACAGCGCCGCAATTAAGACTGGCAAACCATTCCTTATCTAGATTCCAATAGGCGGATAGCTTTAAATTGGCGTGGGCTTCTGTTTTTTCATTCACATCAATGCCAAATCCGGTGTTCTTAGCTGTTCCATTAATCACGCCTTTTTTCCAGGGATCCGTCATCACAGCCCCCACCCCCACTTCATACAACCCCTGCCCAAAATCATACTCATATTCTTTTTTTAAGTTCACGCCGACTTCGCCCCTGAATTGGCTAGAAGATCGGTCCTTTACTCGTTGGTTATAAATTCCCGCACCTTCTTCCACATATCCATTCTCGTGACCATAAACCACTCCCGCATTTACGTAAGGAGAAAGCTATAGATGATTTTCTTTTTTTATTCCATCATATCGCAGTCCATATTCCTTCGACCACCTTGATTCGAGAGTTGACCAAAGGGTTGCGCCCAAACTCCAGTCGTATTTGTGCATAAAGGAGACATCTTTTCTAGATTTTCCCGGGTTGACAGGCTTACCATACCCCATGTGGTATTTAGTATGTCACGGGTTAAAGAGGGTGCTTGAAAAGAAAATATATCCAACTTACCCGCCATAAATCCTTGTTGTCCTTGGGTGATGTTCCGGTGTGTAGACACCCAACCGCTGTAATCCATTACGCTGCCTATGATATTATTAATAGAATACAGTTGTTGACGCCCTAAATCATTATGGGCGAATGCTAGGCTGCGTATGGTTTTTTTTGCATCTTCAGTGACAGAAAATGGCAAATATGTAAATGTGAGTCTCAGAAGCGGAACGGATTGCGCGGGAAGGACGAACCCATCTGGCAATTCATCTCCTGAATTTACTAGGTTTTCTGGGGCTCCCTCTTCTAGAGTTGAAGTATAATTAACATCATTTAACAAGTTGGCGCCCGTCTCTAGGGAATCAAAGAAATACACCCCACTGAACTGATTCAGAAGAGTAGATCCATCGACTTGATCGGGTTTATAAATCAAAGAAAAAGTTTTACCATCATACGAGGCGTTAGGGTCTAAAACTAAAATTAAATTTGTATTATTTAGATCAAAACTAGGATTATCATAAAGAAAAACATAACCATTTAACAAGTTTAAATTAGACGGAAGGATTGGGTAGCTTAAACCTAAAGTATGTACTTGCCCCCCTCCCTTAATAGCAACATAGCCCGGTATACCATCTTCTTGAGGCGAGTTCAGGATGGCCACAGAATCAATACTTCCACCATTACCCACCCATGTATATCCACCTTCATTCAATATTTGACCCCCATTAATTGTACCATTTCCAACAGAGGTATAATTTTTTACAGCAGGGGTTAAAGTGGCTGTGTTTGTTATATTACTAACCTCATTAAGTTCTAGTGTATTGTTATTTTCAACTAACAGCCTCCCACTTGCTGTCACACCGGGATCCAAAAAACTGTCATTCTTAATACTAGTATTATTACACGTAGAGTCCCCAGTTAGTCTTAGTTCTCCCCCTTGATTTTGGATATCAATATTTTCAATCGCAGATCTACCTTCAAGGACAACCGAGCCATAATGTGTATTATCTTCTGCTTTATTGGTGATCTGGAAAGTAGAAGAAGATGCAATATTTTCATTCTGCTTAAAGTATAAGATTCCATTACTTCCATTATGTGGGATATTTACAACTGATAAATTACTAAAGTCTCCCGATTTTACCTCGACAGCGGCACCTCTGTTGTTTAATCCAATTTGCGTTAATCCAGTTGCTTTTTTTATGGACAATTTTGGATATATTGTATCTGATGACGCTTCTAGATTAAGAGTTTAGTTTGCCGCACTAAGATTTTGAAGTCCTGTAGGACCATTTAAAGATAAAGTAGGCGTAAGATTCGTGGTTCCCAGCGAAGTTATGGTGATATCGCATAAATCTCCTCCATCTCCGTTAAACAAAATAGATCCAAGGTCTTTATCATCGTCTAAGACATAGTTAATCGTTCTGTTCGCAATACCAATCGTTGGAAAAATAACCGATTCCCCGGCACTACCAGGTATGGAAGTGGACGGCGTCCAGTTATCAGCGGTTGCCCAGGTCCCACTGGTTCCTCCATTCCAAGTAGAAATCATGGCTGCGTGAGCAGAACAAATAAAAAATATAACTGTACAAAACAGATATATTTTTGCGCCATCATTTCCTAAACGAAACACGTTTTTCTAAACTCTCTGTTTTTGTTTATTATTTAATTATTTTTTTATATTTCTATCTTAATCCATTTATTTTAAAGATCCCAAGTTAATTTTCTTTTTTATCTTTTACTTTTTAAGTCAACACCAAAGCCCTTATAAATATCCATATCTTTACTATTTAAGTAGTGTTTTTATTAGAGTTTTGTGATATTAAACCACTGTTGATCCCCATGTATTTACGTTGAAAAAGATAAAGTATGATTAATCTTAACCAGCTTCCAAAGCACACGGTCGTTGCTGGCGTACCTTTTAGCGCAAGTGCGTACTTTTTATCTCAATCCCTAGAAAAAACGGCTAGCTTAAAACGATCGATAGTCTGTCTTCTGCCGGATAATACCCACCTCGATTCTTGTGCCGCTTCACTTTCTTCGTTTAACCCCTCCCTCAGCTCTTTAGTGTTTCCCACATGGGATTGCCTGCCTTATGATAAAATATCCCCCTCCGCAGGATGTATGGGCCAACGACTCAGTACACTGGGTACGCTTATAAAAAATCCTTTCCAAATTATCCTTACAACTCCCCAGGCATTATCTAGCTTATTGCCCCCCCTTTCCCAATTAGCCGATCATGTCTTGGAAATAACAGCGCCTCAAAGCTCCCTCAGAACCAGCCTTCTAGACTACCTATGTGCTAAAGGGTACCTGCGCGTAGACACGGTTCAACAAATGGGGCAATATGCCATACGGGGCAGCTTGGTAGATTTGCATCCTTCAGGAAGCCCCCATCCTTTGCGATTAGATTTTTTTGATGAGGATCTAGAGTCGATTAAGAGCTTTTCGCCAGAAACCCAATTATCATTAAATGAGATCACATCCTTTAATCTATCACCTGCTTCGGAAGTAATTTTAACAGAAGAAACAATCGAGAATTTCAGATCCTCATATCGCAATTTATTTGGAACAATAGCCCAGCAAGACCCTTTGTACCAATCCATCAGCCAAAACATACCGTTTCAAGGGATGGAGCATTGGTTGCCACTCTTTTACGCCACGTCAGCTTTTTTCTGCGACTATTTAACCAACCCCCTTATTATTTCTGCTGCACGGGCATGGGAAGGGTTTGATTCTTTTTATGAGAAGGTCCAATCTTCCTATGTTTTTCGACAAGACAGCATGCTTCGTCATCAAGACGTATACAGACCTCTTGATCCTGTATCTGTCTATAAAAATGAAGTTCGCCTTAAAAAAGATCTTTCTTCTTATGCTCAAGTCGATCTTAGCCCTTTTAGCCCGAAGGGTGCCATTGATTTTGGGGCGCGTGTTTTGCACACTTTGAAATTCAAGAACGAGAACCGACGTGAAACTTATCAAATATTAAAGAATCATTTAGCCCAAACCCCTAAACAAGTAATTTTTGCGGCGTCCAGCCCAGGGGCTTTAGAGGCGATGAAAATCGCCTTTGATGCTGCTAAAATTAAAACTACCCTGTGCGCATCCTGGGATGCTTTGCCTTCTGATGGGACCCCTTCTTTGATGGTTTTGCCCTTAGATCAGGGATTCGAAACCCCCCAATTCCAAATTATTACGGAAGAAGATTTATACGGGGCCAAACTTGCAAAAAAAACCCGTTCAAATGCGCGGGCTAAAAAAAGAAATCTTTTAGAAATTTCACAATTTCAAGAAGGTGATTTTCTGGTTCATGAAGAATACGGGATTGGGTCCTATGCGGGACTTGTTCCCCTGAACATTCAAGGGGCCCAACACGATTGTGTCTGCTTAATTTATGCGGATGGAGATAAACTCTATGTGCCAGTTGAAAACCTTTATATCCTGTCTTTCTATGCCAACAAGTTTTCGGAAACCGCCCTTGACAAACTGGGAAGCTCGGCATGGCAGGCCAGGAAAGCACGCGCCCAAGAAAAGATAAAGGAAATAGCTGAAAAGTTGGCCAAGATTGCTGCCCAAAGGGTTTTGGTTGAGGCTAGTCCCTATTTCCCCGACCCCTTGTTTGACGAGTTTTGTCATCGATTCCCCTATCCAGAGACAGAAGATCAACTACGAACAATTCAAGAAGTATTGGATGATCTGGCTAAGCCCACCCCCATGGATCGTTTAGTGTGTGGGGATGTGGGGTTTGGTAAAACAGAAGTTGCATTAAGAGCTGCTTTTGTGGTGGCTCATGGGGGGGCTCAAGTGGCCATATTAGCCCCCACTACCATCTTAGCCCGCCAGCACTTTGAAACCTTCCAACGCAGATTCAAAGGATTTCCTTTTAAAATCAGGCTTATTTCACGCTTTCAATCCTCAGCCGAATCTAAAAAAATACGTGAAGAAGTAGAAAAAGGTGGCACTCATATTCTGATTGGAACTCATAGCCTGCTTTCTTCTGCCACAAAGTTTCATAATCTAGGGCTATTGATTATTGATGAAGAGCAACATTTTGGAGTAGCCCAAAAAGAAAAAATAAAATCAGTTTATCCCCACGTGCATCTTTTGGCCTTAAGTGCCACCCCTATTCCCCGAACCTTACAAATGGCGGTTAGTGGTATCCGAGATTTAAGCCTCATTACCACACCTCCTGTGGAAAGGCTCCCGGTTCATACGTGGGTTATGCCCTATGACGAGCTGGCCATAAAAGAAGCCTTAGTACGGGAACATAAGCGGGGTGGTCAAAGTTTCTTTGTTTGTCCCAGGGTTTCCGATCTATCTAGCGTATTCCGGAATCTTTCTAGCTTGCTCCCCCATTTTAAACTAGCCGTTGCCCATGGGGGATTGCCCTCTAAGGAACTAGAACAAGTAATGATTGATTTTTGCGAGCGTCGTTATGATGTGCTAATTGCCACCAACATCATTGAATCTGGTCTTGATATTCCTTCCGCAAACACTTTAATTGTCTACCGTTCAGATCTTTTTGGATTAGCACAAGTTTATCAATTGCGTGGCCGTGTGGGGCGCTCTAAAAACCAAGGGTATGCTTATTTTACCTTTAATCCTGATAAGTCTTTGACGCAAACTGCCGAACGTCGTTTGGAAGTTCTTCAGTCTCTCAGGTCGTTGGGCGCCAGCTTCCAAGTGGCTTCACATGACATGGATATCAGGGGATCGGGAAATATTATGGGGGATGAGCAATCGGGACAAATTGAAAATGTGGGGGTGGGTTTATACCATCATATGTTAGAAGAGGCCCTAGCCGAGCTGAAATCTATCCCTGAAAAACCTGCTACATTATCACGTGATTGGGCGCCCCAAATCAACATAGGCTTAGAAGTCTTGATTCCTTGCTCGTATATTCCCGATGATGGTTTAAGATTAAGTTTGTACAGAAGGATTTCAGATCTGGAAAATGCAGAAGAGACAGAGTTGTTTTTGATTGAAATGATCGATCGATTTGGCGCTCCCCCTGTGGAAGTGGAAAACTTAATTCAAATTGTTTCTTTAAGGAATTTATGTAAAGAGCTTTATATTCACAAATTAGAATCTGGACCGAATGGTGTTTTAATTACATTTTATAAAAATATTTTTCCTGATGGCGAAAAAATGCTTCGTTTTATTCAAAAATCACATGGTGCAGCTAAGGCCCGGCCAGATCAAAAATTGGTAATATTAAAAGCATGGGGCACACCTTACCAGGTTCTAAAAGGCATGCAACAAACTTTAACAGTCCTAAAAGAATCCTAGAAGAAAGAAAAGAGATTTGATTCTTTAACCAGGAATAAGAAAATCTCGGTAGAAATTAGAACAATAATGATCCACTCCAGTAACGAAGAGTGCTGATGGTTCAAGTGCTCTTCTAACATTGAGAAAAGATCCCGAATCATATCCAAGCGCTTATTCAAAACCTCTACCCGCTGAGGAACATCCAAGTGTTTAGTTATCAGTTTGTACAAATTCTCATGGGCAGGATATTCCCAGAAAAAGTCAGGGGTATCCAACATCTCAGTATGAAGGTTGATAGAGTTTCTTACTAAAAAGAGTCGGCCCAGTTTCTTTGCAATTTGACGACGGGACAAAGAAATTTTACCTTTTGTGGCCAATTCTAAAGGGATATGCTTTGTTTCATTTCCCGTTTCTTCCAGAACCTGTTCGAAATGGGACAGTTTAACCGATTGGGATAAAGCAAAGGAGAGGGTTAACTTATCTAGAACTTTATTACCCCCCAAAATAACCGTATCGTTTTCAACAATAGTTTTAGATCCTGAACGTTTTAAAGTAACGTCAAATTCTTCAGATACTGTATTTTTTAGGGGGTTAATAGCAAAGCGTGCCAAAAGGTCCAAAACTTGGTTTTCTTTTAGAAGTTTGTAATTCCACAAAACCACGCAACCATAATCAAAGAAAAATAGGTCGCCCCCGTCTTTGTAATTAGAAATATGAAGTACTTCTTTATTATGAAGTTTTAACTTAGCATTTTCCTCAGTAAAAAACTGGGACAAGGTTTTGAGGTTATAATTTTCCCCGGTACAATAGGCAACACATCTCATGACAAATCACTTTTATAATGGCTATTATACACCAATGAAATACAAAAAGTCTTAGGTTTTTTTAATTTTTGTAAATAAAAAGCCGATACCGCCCAATAACAGCCCGATTACTATTACCGATATCCCAGCTTGATAGGCGCTAGGTGAATACAAAGGAATCCCATTCTGATAAGCACCATCCCAGCAATAATCCAAAACGCGTCCCACTAAGGGTAGATAGACGAACCCACTTAGCATGTTGATGGTATTGACCACACCAAAAGTAACGCCACTTAGGTGTGACGGTGTGTTTAATACTACCAAGCTGAACACCAAGATCTGATAGGAACAAAGGGCTCCTAATACAAAGTTTAGGGATAATACAATAGCATAACAAGGCTTAAAAATCATCTCAGCGATTAAAATGAAGGCCATTCCAAAGGCCAGCACAGCAATCATACCCTTACGGTGGTGATGAAGTTTATCTGAAATAGCCGCGATCACTGGTCCCCCGCAAGCCATTCCAAAAAAGATGATAGAGGACGCATGGTTAGCCTGATCTTTTTTCCATCCAAACACACTGGTCATATAAGAAATGCCCCAAACATCTGCTACTACATATAAAGGCCCTGTTAAAAAGGCACCCCATAATCCAATCCACAGAATTTTTTGATCCACCAAATTTTTCATCAGCTTATTCAAAAATACTTTATCAAGAGACCCCATTTCGGCTTTTTCTTTTTTGGGATTGTTTTTAACACTGGTCAAAATGAAGAAAAATAAGGCCAAACCTGCTAATCCCAAGTAAAGAACAGCCTTATGCCATCCCACAATTTCCATCAGATAACTGGTAAGGGCTCCCCCTTGATGGGCAGATAGAAGCCCCACTGTAATTGTGGCCGACATAAATAAAGAAAAATATTTTTCAGGAGCCCAGGAGCGCACCACTTTTGTGCTGGAAATAAAAGCACCGGAAGATCCCACGCCGATTAAAAATCTGGAAAGCAGCGCAAGGGGCCAATAATTGGATAGGGAGAACAAAACAGCCCCCACAATGCACAACAATACGCAAACAGCAGAAACATATTTAGGGCCGTATTGATCCAAAAGGATTCCAATCGGAATCTGCATTAAGGAATAACCTAAGTAGTATAAAGAAGTTAAAATACCAAAGTGGGTGGCATTAATCTGAAAATAAGACAGAATTTCGTTGGTCATAACATTAGGGGAGACCCGCAAAATGAATTGGTATGAAAAAAACAGGCACAAGGGCAACCAAATCAAAAAAATACGGGACTTGCTAGGAGTCATTTATAAAACCTTTAATTTTTATTTAACAGGGCGACATTATTCGTTAACATGAAGTAATGTCAATAATAATCTATAAAGGGATATCGCATGAGATCATTAGGGAAGCTAATATTCATAACAGTCTTGGGTTCATTAAATTTAAATGCTTTAACTTTAGAAGAATTTGAAAAATTAGTGAGAACACAATTTTCTTCAAATAGTATTGTAAGTGATGGGGTTAAAATTCGATATTATATTCAAAATACTTATGGCGTTGAAATTGGTCGGGTAATGGCTAATAATGCTCTTAAGTTTTATCGAGAAAATGAAACACAGTTTCAAGGGGAAGCTCAACAAGTCGTAAATCTTATTAATCAAGCCCAAGGGCCAGTATCATCTACCCCCCGTCGCACGCCATCACCTATTCGAGGGGCAAGACCATCTTCTCCGCCCCTAATACCATCCGCTAGCGCCCAAGGTGGGGCTTCTGGACGACGATCTCCTTCACCTGTTCACAGGTCTTCACCTTCATTTGAAGATGATGATTTGCAGGCTGCTTTAGAAATTAGCAGGATCACAGCAGAAGAAGAAGCCCAACTAAGGTATGCTAAAGCTGCTAGTTTATCTGGATCTGGCGCCTTTGGTCGTCGACGTTCACCATCCCCAGTACGGCAGATGTCTCCTTCGGAAACATGGCTTAATGAAACATTTTTGATATCTGACGGGGTGGGATCCATTGGGGGTTTTGATAAAGTCGCTGATCGAATGGCTATTTTTAATCCTTTATATGCTAATAATTTTCCAGATGCAGGGCCATATCATTCCAAAGTATTCCCAAATGTGCCCATTGTCCACCAATATAATCCTGCCGCTCTGCCTGGGGGTGTTTTTTTCCCTTTAGTGATTAAAATATCTCCTTTATTTATAGCGAAGTTGCCCCCTTACATACAGATCAAACCTGATAATCTGGAATTATATTGGGTGGTCCAAACCCGGTCTTCTATAAATCAAACGGGGGGTGGAGCCGCTGATAATATCGTGTTTCGACCCCAGTACTGGGTTCAGCCCTCAGGTGCTGCGATCGCATTTTCAGCTCATGTTCATGTGTGGGATCCTCAAGGTCAACATGTTCATTTACCCCTTACAGGGTACAGTATTCACGATGGGGTTGCCTCACCCAATGCGCCCGTGATCCCATTTCAGGCTGAACTAAAATCCGGAAAGTCCACTCGATTTTGGTCTCTTACCACACATGGGAGCAGAACTGCCCTCACCTGTCACTGGGTTTTGGCTGACCAAGATATTGATGGGCTAAATGAGGTTTTAAAGAATTCAGTTACGATCAAGGATTTAATAATTGGTCTCAGGAAGAGTCGTGGTTATTTTGAATCCAAGATGATTGAAGAAATAGAACAACTTTTTGATTCTAAATAGATTTAGGTTTTCTGGTTAAAAGAAAGATCCCCCCTAAGAACATAGGAATACAAAGAGCTTGGCCTGTTGTGAGGGATAAAAACATGCCATCGGGTTCACGGAAAAATTCCACCACAAATCGGGCAGACCCATACCCTATTAAAAAAAGACCGGAAATCAATCCAGGTTTTCTAAAAAGATGAAATTTAAAGTAGGCAATATACAAGACATAAAATAAAAGAACACCTTCCAGAAAAGCCTCGTACAGTTGGCTGGGGTGGCGAGGTAAATACTCCCCCGAAGGAAAGGCAATGGCCCATGGAACAGCGGTGATTGTGCCGTACAACTCGTCATTTATAAAGTTTGCAATCCGTCCAAAAAACAACCCTAATGGAGCCGCCGCCGTAATACAATCACCCAAGTTAAAGATAGAAATTTTATATTTGACCGAAAAAAGATACAAACCTGCCAGCAACCCTAAAACACCGCCATGGAAGGACATACCCCCTTCCCATACGCGAAAGATTTGCCATATGTCGTTGGATAATAATGGGTCGGGATAAAACAGGATTTCTCCTAATCGCCCTCCCACCACAATTGACACTACGGCCCAGGATAAAAAATCATCCAAATGTTTTTTTGTAATGCACAGCTCGGGAAATGTTTTTATAAGGTATCTACAATAGAAAAGTCCCCCTCCCAGCCCCAACATATAGGCCAAATTATACCACCTTAGGGCAATTGGCCCATAAATTTGAAAAATCACAGGATCGATCGAGGGAAACATAAAGGTTAGCATTGCATTCTCAACAATTAAAGATCATAGTATGATCCAACCTAACATTCCCAGAAGATCGATGCAAAAACAAATTATTGAAACCTTCTTGACCTTTCTTATGGAAAAAGGGTGGAATCATACCACTTTGGAAGATGTGGCTAATACTTTGAATGTATCGATTGGCGAGATTCAAAATATCCTTCCACAAAAAGAGAAAATTTTTCATTTACTGGCTTCTGAAGTTGAAAGCTCTGTATATTCTGAATTGCAGGACCCGGATATTGTGGTTTATGCAGAAAAAGATCAAGTGATGGAAATTTTGGTAACCAAATTAGAAGCCATGACCCCTTTTAAGGTTTTTCTAAAATATTTGCGCAACAATTTTTTAAGCCACACCGAAATAAGTATTCCTTTTGCCATGGCAGAACTTGCTTCTTTAGAGAAAATTTTGGCCCACTATCAGATCAATCAAAACAACCTTCTGGGGGAACTGAAGCGCAAGGCCATATTCGGCGTTTATTTGTTAGCCATGGATACTTGGGTTCAAGATGAAAGTCCTGACCTGGCCCCTACTCTAGCCAAGTTGGATAGACTTCTTAGTAAGGGGGAAACTTTTTTGGAAAGATATTCTTAAATGACATCAACTGTTTTATTTACGTCCTACAATCCATAATGGCCATCTCTTTTCGAAGTGGAATCCCAGCGCCTGAAGAGCATATTCAACCCAAATTTTCTAGAAATTCATCATATAGGCAGTACATCTGTCCCCGGTCTTTCTGCAAAGCCAATTATTGATATATTGGTGGTAGTAAAAGACATTTTGCAAATAGACACAGATGATCTGGATATACTTGGATATGAAGGTCGAGGAGAAATGGGAATGCCTTTTCGCCGGTATTTTTCAAACAAAAAATATCATATTCATGTCTGGGAATCGGGGTCCGATGAAATTCAAAAACAGCTTTTGTTTCGCAATTATTTATGAACCCATCCAGATGACTCCGCTGCCTATCAGCGGTTAAAAGAGCAATTGGCGGGAAAATTTAAAGATGACAGGCCCACTTATACCCTTGAAAAGGGACCATTCATTAGAAATATTCTTAAAAAAGCAGGATTCCAAGGGTTTGAGTTTATGCAACCAGCCTCAGAAGAAGATTGGCATCATTATCACCGAATTCGATCCGAGCAAATTTTTGCCCACTATACCCACCTGGTTTATGATCCTCATCATCCTACCCTAAGAGATCCTGCCCATTTTCATTTTTTGCTTAAAAAACCAGATGCAGTAGTGGGGGTTGCCCATGTGGAGTTATTAGACGGTAATAGGGCGGCTCTTAGGCCATTTGCGATTGATGCCCCGTATCAGAATAAAGGATACGGATCACAGTTTTTAGAACTGGTGGAAAAGTGGGTCATGCATAAAGGGCGCTCAACCATACAGCTACATGCAAAGCCGCTTGCCCTTAGTTTTTACCAGCGGGCTGGGTATGAAACACACCCCTTCGTAGAGACTACTGCTGAAAACCGTGACTATTTAGAACGGGCGAAGATAGGGGGCGCTTCATACATCGATTTAAAGAAAATCTTGCGCTATTAGCCTTTCTTGGTCAACAAAGAGCCTACTTCTTCTTGGTTTTGCCTTTTGTGGTTTTCTTTACCACTTTTTTAGGGGCACTTTTCACAGATTTTGGTGCTGCTTTTTTGGCCGGACTAGCCTTTTTCTTGGATGCAGAAGAAGATGATACCTTAGCTGTTTTTGATTGAACCGGTAAATATCCCAATTTTTTCAAAATTTCTTGGGCTTTTTCTTCCTGCCATTCCGGGCGAATGAAGGGTAATTTTTCCCTAAATCCATGGGCAGATTGATAGATGAAAGGGTTAATAATATGCAGCCGAGAGGCTTTCAATAAAAGAATAACGCCCCATATTAAAATAATCCATAGGGGCCAGAAATAACCCCCGCCCATTAATAACCAAACAATCAGGCTTAGTGTAATTACAAGAATATAAAGAGAAAACTCACCATAGAAATTCTTTAAATATCGAACGTAACCTTGAACGTCTTTTTCGTTTTTCAAATGATGTATCATAATGTTCCCTACTCCTGTAACTTTTATTATCTTAAAATGTTTAAAATAAAAATCAACAAAAATTAGGCGTCTTTTTGGTCCGCAATAAAATGCTTTAAATCTTTCAAGATAGACCCCGAAGTAAATCCAAAATCTTTAAAGGTTGATTGGAAGTGAAGCGGAAAATCGGCCTCTAACAAGAGAGGTTTCTTGCCAGGCCATGGAACAACCGTCACACAGGAATGTAAATGCAGGGTTTTAGAGGAGACTAAGTCTTCTTGGTCATCGGCTCCTCCATACTTAGGATCACCTAAGATGGGCGTTTGAATGTGTTCTAAATGCACCCGTAATTGATGGGTCCTTCCCGAAACAGGAGACAGGGCCACCACTGCTGCTTTTTTACCCATTTTATCCAAAACTTGATAGTGCGTAATGGATTTCAAGCCCTTGGGGGTCACCACCATTCTTTCTTTATTGTCTTTTATGCCCTTTGATATGGCGGCCTTAATCGATCCCTCTAACGGGTTAGGTACCCCTACTGTAATAGCCACATAATATTTTTCAATTTGATGCGTTTTAAATAATTTTCCTAATTCACGGGCTGCTTGATCTGTTTTGGCAATTAACAGAACGCCACTGGTATCTCGGTCCAGTCGGTGAATAAGTTTGGGTGTGAAATCTTTATCCATCGCCCAGCGAGCCAACAAACCATCCACATGCTTAATGGTTTTTGTCCCCCCTTGTACGGCTAGTCCTGCAGGTTTGTTCAGCGCCAGCATCTCGTTATTTTCATAAATAATCCAAGATTCCAATTCTTTTTGCATGGCTGCCGATAAAGGCTGAACTTTTAAGGTTTCAACACTCACCATGGATTTTTTAAGAACGTCCATGGGGGGTATGCGGATGCTTTGTCCGGGCTCTAATCGCTCAGAACCCGTAACTCGTTTACCATCAAGCCGGATATTCCCTTTGCGACATAGCCTGGCCCACGTGGTATAGGGAACCTGTGGAAACTGGGTGCGAAGCCATTTATCTAGCCGCAAACCTTCAGCATTCTTCGGAACATAAATCATATTTTCTTTTGTATTCATGAAGGGCACCATAGCATGGTTTGAAAAAAAAGAAATAAAATCTATCTTTTTTTAAGAAAAAGTCTTGGCGACAGGATATAAAAACGCTATAAAAGTTTCTATTGCCGGATTAGCTCAGCTGGTAGAGCTACTGATTTGTAATCAGAGGGTCGGCGGTTCGAGTCCGTCATCCGGCACCATTTTTCTTCTCTCATCACTATCTTTTTAAAGACAGTTTCCACCCTCCCAAATAAATGACTGAAATCTCTTTTCAGGTTGCTGCCGCCTTCCCTCGGCGTTAGAGTAAATATCTATAAATTATATTATTTTCCTTAAACGGAGGTTCTCATATCTTCTAAACTTGGTAATCTTTTTTCCTCCCTCGCCTCTAACACACGCCCCTTGGCTGATCGGTTGCGTCCTAAATATATTAACGAAATTGTGGGGCAAGAGCATTTATTGTCGCAGGTCAAACCTCTCAGACGTTGGTTAGAGGGCAAAAAGCTTCCCTCGATCATTTTATGGGGACCACCTGGCTGCGGTAAAACCACCCTGGCCCGCCTGTTGGCCAAAGAAGTGTCTATGGAGTTTGAAACGGTATCTGCCATTGTGTGTGGGGTGGCCGACCTGCGCAAAGTATTCGATATGGCCAAAAGCCGTAAAGACATGGGTCAAGAAACGCTTTTGTTTGTGGACGAGATTCACCGCTTTAACCGAGCTCAGCAGGATGTGTTCCTCTCTTCCATGGAAGAAGGCATTATTACCTTGGTGGGGGCTACCACCGCAAACCCCTCGTTTGAGCTGAACCCTGCCCTCCTCTCGCGCTGCCAGGTTTTGGTATTGAATCGATTAACAGAAAAAAATTTGCATGCTTTGTTGCATCGGGCCGAAGAGCATGAAAAGAAACAGCTACCCTTAACAGAGAAGGCCCGAGATCTTTTAACCCGTCTGGCTGACGGAGATGGACGAACTATCCTTAATTTCGCTGAGACCCTATTTTTATATCCCCCTACCCCTCTTTTAGAGCCCGAACAACTTCTAGAGGCCATTCATCGACGGGCGGCTCTGTATGATAAAGGACCAGCAGGTCACAATAACCTTATCAGTGCGTTGCATACGTCTGTGCGTGGATCAGACCCTGATGCAGCCCTTTAGTGGGTTTG
>JBKCVN010000010.1:0-74388 GCA_046317875.1 Alphaproteobacteria bacterium
GAAGTATATAAAGGCAGAGATTTAAGTAAAATGGCCCTTCAGCCTTTGGTCTCAAATGGTCCTTATCGCATCAAGTCCTTTGAGCCGGGTCGTTTCGTGGTGTACGAAAGAATCAAGGATTTCTGGGGCAAGGATCTGCCCACCTACAAGGGCCGTTTTAACTTTGACGAAATTCGCGTGGATTATTACCTAAGCGAATCCATTTTGTTTGAGGCGTTCAAATCTGGAAAAGTGGATATTATTGAAGAAAGTGATCCCCAGAAGTGGAAACGAAACTATGCCTTTGCGGCCTCCAAAAAAATTAAAACCGAAGAATTTACCCATAAACGTCCTGTGGGCATGTCATCCTTTGTTTACAACACCAGGCGCGAGATATTTAAAGATGCCCGCGTTAGGGAAGCCCTGAATTTAGTTTTTGATTTTGAATATCTGAATGATTCTTTGTTCTATGGAATGTACACAAGAACCCTGAGTTTCTTTGACCATACTGAATTAAAACCGGAAGGTAAGCCCACGGGGCCCGAATTAGCGTTACTAAATAAATATCGTGGAAAAGTTAATCCTACGGTACTGGCAGGTTCTTATAAAGCATCGGTTAACCAAACGCCCCAACAAAAACGGGAAAATATTCAAAAGGCCTTGGATCTTTTGAAAAAAGCAGGATGGAAAATGGATAAGGACAAATTGGTTTCTGCAAAAACCAATAAACCCTTTGAATTTGAAATTTTGTTGAAATCAAAAGAGTATGAAAAGGTTGCTTTGGAATTTGTAAGAAACCTGAAAAATTTGGGCATTAAAGCGTTGGTACGTGTGATTGACGAAGCCCAGTATGAACGGCGCAAAATAGAGTTTGATTTTGATATGATTTACCATCTGTGGGCGGGTACCCGTTCCCCTGGAAATGAGTTGATTAACTACATTTCATCTAAGGCTGCGGATATGCAAGGAAGCCGTAACTATCCAGGCATTCGAGACTTTGTGATTGATGAATTAATCCAGAATATCATTCAATCTAAAGATAGAACAGTTTTGGTAACCAATGTGAAGGTTTTGGATCGCATTTTAATGGCGGGCCATTATGTGCTGCCGTTGTTTCATTTAACCAAAGATATGGTGGCATATAAGAATTCGTTGGCACATCCTTTGATTCAGCCGGTAATGGAATCCCGGATTGAATCATGGTGGTCAGTTGTCTGATGTTCCTTATGAAGAGGAGCTGTTGATTTTTTCAACCATTCTTTTTCAGGGGCTGGCAAAAATTTGTGAAGGGCTTCCCACACCTGCTGATGATAGTCATTCAGCCAATTAATTTCTGCATAAGATAAAAGATCTAGATCAATACAGCGCCGATCGATGGGGCACAGGGTGAGTGACCGAAACTGCAGCATTGTTTTGCCCAAAATATCTTTGTGGGAAGACTGTTCCACCACCATCATGTTTTCAATCCGAATACCAAATTCGCCGGTTAAATAACACCCAGGTTCATTTGATAAAACCATGCCGGGTCGTAAGGCCACAGGAATGGGCCGGGGCGAAATGCTTTGGGGGCCTTCATGAACATTTAGGTATTGCCCCACCCCATGCCCTGTGGAATGGGCATAATCCACACCAACCTCCCATAAGGCCCTTCGGGCCAAAACATCTAACTGAGCACCTGTTGTCCCTTCGGGAAAGCGAATAAGAAATAAGGAAATAAAACCTTTTAGAACACGCGTAAAAAGATCTTTTTGTTTGGTTGTGGGGGTCCCATGAATGCATACCGTTCGGGTCACATCGGTGGTGCCCTCAAAGTATTGGCCACCAGAATCACATAAAAATAAATCGTTTTGCTTCAATGTTTGTGACCGCTTGTTGGGACGATAATGAACAATGGATCCATTTTGATTAGCACCAGCGATGGTGGGGAAACTGGGCCCTTTGAAATTTTTATTTTCAGCGCGAAGAGCATCTACTTTAAGGGCTGCATCAAACTCGTTAATCGATTGAACCGGCACGGTTTGTTCTATCCAATAGAAAAACTTTGCCAAGGCAATCCCGTCCCACAGGTGAGCCTTATGGGCATGTTGAATTTCGGTGGGTGTTTTGCAGGCCCGTAATAAGACACAAGGGTCATCGGTATTTTTTAAGAAACTGACCGAGGATTCTAAAATATGCTTAATTTTTATAGGCGAACTATGCTTGGTATAACCAATTTTTAAGCCGGCCGTTAGGGAGGGTAAAATGGCCTCTAGGTTTACGCCTGACATTCGGTGAAATGTAACCCGGGATGCAAAATGCTTTTTTATCTTAGGCGTTAGATTTTCAAAATAGGTAAAGAGATCAATTTTTCCTGATTCATGGATGAGGGCATAACACAAGGATATGGGGGTATAGGGTACATCATTCCCCCGAATATTTAAAAGCCAACAAATAGACGCTGAGGATGTGAGGAAAAATCCATCCAGCTGGTGCCTTTTAATTTCATCGGTAACCCACTCTAGTTTTTCTATCCATGAAAGACCAGCGTATTTTTCGGGATACAAAAATATTTTTGTTTTGGTGATTGGGGGGTGGTCTTTCCATATTTCATCAATCAGGTTATGTTTCAGGGGGGTTAAGATAATAAGGTTAGTGGCCTTCTGTAATTGAGAAATTTGTGCGCCCGTATAATCCCATGCGTCATACCCAAGGTTCAAATCAATATCTTTATCCTTGTTTTCCAACAGCCAGTCCACCATGGAAGGTAGACCATAATTTTTGATTTCAAATAAACTATGATTAATTTGTTTTTGCGCTTGCAGGGTATATCGGCCATCTACAAAAAGAGCAGCTTTATTTTTAAGAACAATGATTGTCCCCAGTGACCCCGTAAAACCAGATAAAAACTTAATCCGATGGTAATATTCGGGGATGAAATCGTTTTGGAATGGGTCTGACATGGGAATAATGATCCCATCCAGATTATGCTCTTCTAACTTTTCCCGCAGTTTAATTAGTTTATTCATGTGTCAAAATTAATGTTGTCCATTCGTCTACCGAAACGGTGTCCATTAATTGTAACCCATGTTTCTGATGATGTTCAATGACTTCCTGGGCTTGGCTTTGTAAGAGACCAGAAAGGATGGCAACCCCATTGGGATTAAGGTGTTGTTTCAGCTGGAGAGCCATTTCACAAAGGGGCTTGGCCAAAATATTGCAAAGGATCAGGTCAAACTGACTTTTTGGTGGAATGCTTTCATATCCTGTGCTTTGACAGCAGGTAACTTGGGAAGATAGCCCATTTTTTGAAATATTTTCTTTGGTTGTCTCAACCGAAAAGGGATCAATATCCACAGCCGTAACGGGAATGTTAAAAAGTCGAGCGGCCGCCATGGCCAAAATACCCGATCCACAGCCCATATCTAATGCCGTTTTTGGTTTTTGTTTCAAGGAACAAAGGGCCATTAAACAGCCTTTTGTGCTTCCGTGTTCACCACTTCCAAAAGCCAGGGCCGCATTGATATGAAGGGCTATTTTTTCCGGGGGAATGGCTCCATCAAAATGGGAACCATGAATAAAAAAAGATCCAACTTCAAGGGGCGGGAAAGATAATTGATTTTCCAACAACCAGTTTTTCTCGGGGATTTCTTCTAGTTTATAGTCCACCGGTATGGGAAGGCCATGGTCATCCAGTCTTTTCAGAAAATCTGCTTTTACTTCTTCTAGCTGCAAGACCTGGGTTGTTCGCGTATTGGAAATGAAGGCATCAATTTTTAAATCATCGCTGATATGATTGGGATCATCCCATGAAACGTTTTCTGTCACATCCGCTAAAAGATTTACATACCGATCCACAAGGTGGCGCGATACAAGAAGTTGAAGATGAAATAAGGTTGGTTTTGTCATGCTTTTGCTCAGGCTCTAAAATATAGTCGGAGTTTGTCTGTTACACAAGGTAAAACCTAGTTTTTTTTCAAAACTTTGGGAAGCCAGGGGAATTTGAGCGGTCGAAGAGATGTTTTTGAAATAAGGGACCTTTTGTATTTTTCGATAATAATTTCGGCTTGCTCGGCTGTGATTCCAAATACGCCAAACACAGCAGAGGCCAGTTGGAAGCTGGGTGCAAACAATTCGGGGGAAATGGGTTCGGCCCCTAGTTGTTGCAGTTCATAGGCTTGGTCACTGTCTTGCACACGCACAAATATTTTTAAAGAACGATCGTGGTTCTTAAGCATTTTAACGGCTTGGGTGGAAAAGTGAAAGTCTTCCAGGCTGATCACCACAGCTTTTGCTTGGCTGACATTTAGCGCTTCGAAGATTTCTATTTTCTTGGCATCCCCCAAGAAAATAGGAAAATTATTCATGCGTCCCTTGGCCACCCTTGTGGGGCTCATGTCTATGATAATATGAGGAATATACCGCAGGGATAAAAGGTTATGGACCGTTTCTCCCACCAAATTAAACCCAACAATAATCACATGATTTTTCATGTCCACCGATTCTTCGGCTGCGGCCTTGATGGAAATGCCCGAACTTTTGCTGATTCGTTTACTGATGAACGACCCCAGTAAATCTAGGAAGGGGCTAAGCATCATACTGATGACCACCACCAGATAGGTTGTTTGGGTGATGTCAGCATCAATAATGGTGGCCATTTCGGCTTGCTTGAACAGGACAAACACAAACTCGCTGCCTCCGGCCAGAAGAATGGCGATACGAATGGCTGTTTTAACGGGAATTTTTACCATCATGGATACGATAAGGAAAATGGATATCTTGGCCAATAAAAGCAGGCTGAGGAAAGAAAAGACAAACACCGGTTTTTCCACCAGTAATTTAAAATCAAGGGACATGCCTACGGTCATAAAAAACAGACCCAATAGAAGGGATCGGAAGGGCTTGATGTCGGCTTCTACACGATGACGATGATCGGTTTCTGCCAACAAAAGCCCGCCCAGAAATGCTCCTAAGCCCAAGGAAAGACCAGCATAGGCGGTGGTAAAGCTGGTGGCGAGAATGATCAATAAGGTAAGGGCAAAGAATAGATCCGAGTTTCGGGTGGCCACCACCGTACGGAAAAGGGGGCGTAACAGGTATCGGCCAAAAAGAATAAAACCGGTGATGACGGCAATCACTTTAAGAAGTGCGATACCCAAGACCAGCACAAAGGATTTTTCCGTACCTTGGCTAAGGGTGATCCATACCAAGGCCACGATGACCATCAGATCTTGAAAAAGCAAAACCGAAAATGAAATGCGGCCAAACCGTGATGTAATGGCCTTTTGATCGGATAAAATTTGCAACACCACGGCGGTGGATGAAAAGGATAGCCCAAGCCCTAATAAAATGGAGGTATCAAGGTTGGCGCCGAAATAGGAGGCAATACAGCCAATTAAAATAGCCGTTAAACAGACTTGTAGGAATCCCATGCCCAAAACGTATTTTTTAAGTTCTTGTAAGCGTTCCCAGGGAAGTTCAAGCCCAATGGTAAACAAAAGAAATACTACTCCAAATTCGGCAATATGTTTGGATGTTTCCAAGTGTTCAAAAATGTCCAAAGCATGGGGACCTAGGGCCACACCCGCCATTAGATAGCCCAGGGCAGACGTAACCTTGAATTTGCTGCAGATGATGGAAATAAAAATAGCGGTACCCAAAAAGTAAAGTATTTCCCAAAACTGATGGGTAGATGCGTCCACTGTAATTTCCCCGTTGCGTATAAATTATTTAGTTTCAATAATTATTTAATCATAAATTAGGGGTGAACACTAGTATGAATTTTTTCTATTTTCAGATAACTCTACTGTCTAGGAAAAGAGTATGCTAAATTACCATATCAATGGAGAAAAAGAGATGGACCTGAACCTATATGGGTATGGCTTTTTCTATATTAGTTTAAGCATTATCATTTTTCTTTTAAGTTTTAGACTTTTAAGAAAAATTAAAAATAGCCCGGGTATGAAACCTTCTTTTTATGAAAAAGAGGAAAGTTTTACATTTAAAACGACCCAAGATTTTAATGTGTATTTTTATACATTAGGGTTGTTGTTTTTGATTTTGCTGGCCTTTGTTTTGTTCTTTTTCCTGTGGGTGGCCGCCAATGAAACCCTGAGCCTGTTAAGTTTTTTTCCGTTGGTGTTTGTAACTTTATTACTAGGGGCCGGCTATTTCTATGCCTGGAAAAAAGGGATTTTTGAATGACGGTTCCTATTTCTAAGGCCTTACAAAAAGAAATGACTCAGGCTTCAAAGAAAACAGATCCTTTTTTGAGCCTGCGGGATTCTTTTTTAAGGTGGGCCCAGAAAAAATCCCTGACCTTATTTGTAGTGAATGCCCAATCTTGCTGTACGGGCCATATTAAAGATTTAAAAGTGGGTCAACCTAACCAAGTGGGGGGAATTATTAGCCGTAACCCCTCGCGGGCCAATGTATTGATTATATGTGGTGCCGTAAGCCATCAAATGGGCCCCGTTATTCGGTCTTTATACGACCAAATGGAAAAACCGAGCTGGGTTATTGCCCTGGGTAGCTGTGCGGCAGGAGGGGGAGTTTATCATCATTCGTATGGTGTGGTGAAGGATTTAGGTCAAATTGTGCCCGTGGATATTTTTATACCAGGGTGTCCCGTCTCGCATAAGGGCCTGGTCGAGGCTTTGGATAAAATTATTGGATCCGTTGTATGAAAGTAAAGAATGTTTTCAACGCACAATAAAATTGAAGATTATATTTTAAAAAGGCTGTCTAATTATGATTTGACGTTGGCCTATGATGGCTACGAAATAGAAATCACCACCCCCGCTGATTCCCTATATAATGTTTTGTCTTTTTTGGTACATGATACCCACTGTCATTTTGATCAATTATTAGATCTGATCGTTTTAGATTCCCCCCCATCTAAAAAACGTTTTCAGCTTATTTATATTGTACGTAGTATAAAAAACAATCAGTGTTTACGGATTAGAACAACCACTGGGGAAGAAATCGCCTCAGTTTCGGAAGTGTATCGTAATGCCCTGTGGTTAGAACGCGAAGCTTGGGAAATGTTCGGAGTTTTCTTTAAAAATAGTCGAGATCCCCGACGGTTATTAACAACCTTTAAAGTGGGGGGCCATCCTTTGCGGAAAGACTATCCCATAGAGGGATTCTCTGATTATGTGTTGAATCCCAAAAATGGGCAATTCTTATCCGTACCCCTGGCACACCAGGAAAAATATCGTTTTGCGTCTTGTCAGACAGTGTCTTCTAAAGGGCAGCAACTAGAAAATAATCCTGCACAGCAAGAAATTAATACCGAGATGATACCTTCATTATCTGAGGATATATTTTAGAATGGTTTCTGTACAGCGCGTTAATTTTGGACCCTATCATCCTTCGATTAAAGGCATGGTGCGCTTTGTATTAGAGTTAGAGGGGGAGACTATCCAAAAAGGGACTTGTTATGCAGGCTTTACCCATCGTGGATTGGAAAAAATCTTAGAGGCCAAGCCTTTTATCAAAGTTCAAAAAATATTAGAAAATGCAGATAAAAACTTTTTGACGCCTTTTAGTTTTTCTTATGCCTTTGCGTTAGGTATGGAGACCCTTCAAAAGGAGCAAGCTCCTGTTCGGGGACAGTTTAGTCGTGTTATTTTGGCCGAACTGGGACGTATTTTTTGCCATTTAAACCAGATTGCGGCCATCAGCGAAAGTATTGATTTCCATTTAATTTCCTCGTGGGCATTGAACCTGGTGGAAGAATTGGATGGGCTGTTTATCGCTTTATCGGATACTCATAAGGTTCATATTGTGCCGGGGGGGATTTCCGCCGAATTATCTTTAAAGCTTTTACAAGAAATAAGGGCGTTAAGTCAGAAAATAAATCAAGACGTGAGTCGGATTAAGAATGCCCTTCTTCATAATGCCATTTTCAAACTGCGCGCCACGCAAGTGGGCGTTGTATCCGAAGTGGAAGCCATGGCTTGGGGGTTGTCTGGGCCCATTTTAAGAGCATCCAGAATAGGGTGGGATTTGAGGAAAGCCAAACCCTATGATATCTATACTTTGTTAGACTTTAAAATCCCAGTGGGGGCCCAGGGTGATAGCTTTGAACGCACCGCTGTTCGGATTGAAGAAATTTTTCAAAGTGTATCCATTATTTGTCAATGTGTGGAACTGATGCCCCGGGAAGGCGAGGTAAATAGCTTTTATAATGCACAACAACAAGGATGCAAAGGCAAGGGTTTATCTACAGAAGCGATGATTACCCATTATAAATTTTTTACAGGGTCAGTTCCTTTAAAATCCGGACAACCTTATGTGGCCATTGAAGGAGCCCGAGGAGAATTAGGGTTGTTTTTGTCTTATCACGAAGGAATGAATACGTTTGATCGGGTGCGGCTGCGGACACCTAGCTTTTTTAATCTACAAACCTTGGAAGCATTAATTAAAGGGCATATGTTTTCTGATTTACCTTTATTGTTTAATTCCTTTGATATTTATTCCGCCGAGGTGGATCGATGAAAAAAACTGTATCTATTGTGAATCCCGATCACCTATTAGCCATAGAAAAGATTTTTTCCAAATATCCAAAGGAAGGAAAAAAGGCGGCCTTAAGGGAAATTTTGGGTAAGTTCTTGCCTGAAAAAATTCCGTTTCAGAATCATGTGCGTTTTATGAAAGAACTGGCCTGTTCTTATGATATCCCGGTCCATTTTTTAATGGAAATTGCCCGTAACGATTTGGGATACAGTTATGAGGAATCGGGTGTGGCCCACCACATTGAGGTATGCCTTTCTTTGCCCTGCCTATTACGGGGGGGCGGTGATGTTATGAAGGCATGCGAAAAATGGTTGGGTTTGCCCTGTGGATCAAAAACGGTGGATGGACGTTTTTTATTGGATAAAAAATTATGCTTTAATCGGTGTTCAAAGGGGCCCACTGTGAAAATTAATGATCATATCCAAGAAGAGCTGACGCCCACCAAGATGGTTTTTTGGTTACAAGGTTTGGGATCGGAAGATAAAGCCTCGGCCCCTATGACATCTACAAAAGTACGCATGCCTTATGCCGCCCTGGGAGAGAAAGAATGATTTCAGACCAGGATCGCATTTTTAAAAATCTACCCACCGAGCAAGAGCTGTTTGCCACCCAAGCGCGGGAGCAGGGGGATTGGGTGGATCTGGAATCCCTTTTGAGAAGGGGAAGAACAGATTTGTATCAGTCGATCAGGGAGTCAGGATTACAGGAAAAAGATAGATGGGCCCAGAACGTATATGAAAAATGGCACCCCTTTATGGGGAGGCAAGATAAGCCCTATATGGTGATTGATGTCGGCCGCGGCGCGCCTGGGGAGGTGGGGTTCCTGCACCTGATTTATTACGAAACGTATAAACTGGTGGAGGGAATTATTTTAGCTGCCTTTGTGGTGGATAGCCCCCATGCTTATATCTATGTGAGTGCAGATCAAAAACGAGCCTTTGATATTTTAGAGCGGGTGATTCAAGAGGCCTATGAGGCGGGTATTTTGGGTGAGAATATTTTGGGCACCGGCTTTACATTTAACCTGCATATTCATGTGGGATCTAGCCAGTATGTGTCTTATCACCCCCATTCTGTTGTTCATGACTTGGCGGGTGATGAACAACCCGAGGGGCTGTTATGGGGGCGCAAAGTTGTGGTCCATAAAGTTGAAACGGTGGCCGCGTTGTCGACGGTTTTCAAGCGGGGAAAAGAATGGTTTTTGGGATTGGGAACGCCGGGAAGTCGGGGTACAAAAATATTTTCGTTTTCAGGGCATGTGAATAAGCCCTGTGTTATTGAAGAACAATTTGGTGTTTCGTTGCGGGCAACTCTCGAGCAGTACGCCGATGGAGTAAGGGGGGGATGGTCCCATCTGAATTGTATATTCCCGGGTGGAATCGCAACCCCCTTTTTGGTGAAATCCTTTTGTCAGGATCTGGCCTTATCCTATGAGGGTATGGCGAAATATCATTCGTTCTTGGGAAGTGGTGGTATGGTGATTGTGAATGGGTCGGTCAGTATTCTGACATTCACCTTAACCGCCTTGGCCTTTCTGGCGCCCTTTTCGGGCAAGAAATGCATTTTTTGCTCAAAGGGTCTGAATCTATGTTTAGGGGCTTTGCGTGAAATTCAACATCATGAAAAAGACCTGTCCTTTGTGGTGAATCGATATGGAAAATTAGAAGAATTGGCGACCATAATAAAAAGAAGATGCCAGTGTGGATATGCAGCCGAGGCTTTGCATCCCATTCATCGATACTTACAATATACCCAGGAAGAAATGGGTGACATTACAATATCTTTAGATAACACTGACAAATCGGCAGAGGATGAGAAAGAGGCGTTGCATGTCTTGTAATGCTTTTGACATAAGGATCGATGGGCAAGTCATTCCCTGTGTGGAAGGGCAAACCATTTTACAAGCAGCCCTAAAGGCTGGGGTTGTGATTCCCCATCTTTGTTATCATCCGGGCTTGCCGCCCCAAAATGCCTGTCATACTTGTTTTGTGACTGTTGAGGGACAGTCAGGACTGTTAACTTCGTGTACAGAAAAAGTAACCCCCGGGCTAAGTCTTGTTACAAAAACTGCTGACATTGAAGAAGCCCGTCAAGACGTACTAGGTCTTTTAATGGCGACCCATCCCGCCGAGTGTGCTGTTTGTACCCAAGCCGGAGCCTGTGATTTGCAAGACGCGGCTTTTTTATATGGACCCAAGAAAGCGATGGGGATTAGCGGAATTACCAGGAGCGTATCTACCTCTTTGAACAGTAATGTGCAGGGACGCATGAGCCGATGTATTGGGTGCCAAAAATGTATTGCTTTTTTGGATCATGTGGCGGGCACAGGGGAGTTGGGTCTGTTTCAAGATGCTGATGGTTTTAAGGTAAAGCCTGCCTTTCCCCAGGGGGTTCAATCTGAACTTTCGGGAAATTTAATTGATATCTGCCCGTCGGGTGCTTTAATAGGGGCCCCTGGTTATGGCCTAGAACGGCCTTGGGAAATTAAAACCACCTTGTCGATTGATGTGATGGATGCCATGGGATCGACGATTCAACTGGGGCATCATCAAGGGCACGTGGTGCGTATTTTGCCCCAAATAAATGAGCAGGTGAACCAGTACTGGATTACAGATAAAATTCGATTCTCGGTAGATGGACTGAAATCTCAGCGGCTGGATCAGCCCTATGTTCGAACTGCAGAAGGCTTAAAACCAGTATCTTGGATCGAGGCCTTTAAGCTGTTGGTGCGGAAAATTTCCATATTAGAACCCCATGAAATAGCTTTTCTGGTTGGAGACTTGATGGAGGTAGATTCGGTTTATTTACTGCGCCAGTTATTAGATGATTTAAAAGTACCCCATCGGGATTGCAGGGTAGAGGGAGCCTTTCTGCCCACCCATAGCCGTTCGGACTATTTATTCAATACGGGCTTTAAAAACTTAGACCGGTCGGATGCCTGTTTGGTGATTGGGTCAGATATAAGGCGAGATGCGCCCCTTTTGAATGTACGTATTCGGACAAGATATGCCCAAATGGCTGATCGTTTTGCAGTGATTGGACAGCCCCAAGATTTACTGTTTAAGTATACATATTTAGGAAACAATGCGTCACTGTTGAACGACATAGCCAGTGGGAGTCATCCTTTCGCCCGGGTTTTGGAGGATTCTCACTTTCCCATGATCATTGTTGGGACTGATGCTCTGGCAGGTCCAGAGGGGGAGAAAGTATATAATACAGCCCGATTTATTGCTGAAAAATATAAGATGAGACGGGATGATTGGGATGGATTTAATATTCTGCACCAGGCGGCAGGGCGCGTGGGAGCCTTACATGCAGGATTTACCCCCCGACCAGAAGGCCAGGGGATGGGTGGTATTTTGCGAATGGCCAAAGCCGGGCATTTGAAACTTCTTTATTTGATGGGGGTGGATAATTTAGCCCTTCAGAATATGGAAGAAACGTTTATTGTCTATCAGGGGCACCATTGGGACCAAGGGGCAGAAAAAGCCCATTTAATTTTACCCGGGGCTGCCTTTTCTGAAAAAAATGGGTTCTATGTCAACATGGAAGGACGGGTTCAGTTTGCGGAACAAGCTGTGTTGCCCCCAGGTGATGCAAGGGAAGACTGGAAAATTATTCGCGGGCTTTCCGAGGTTCTGGGGCATAAACTGCCCTATGAGACCTATGACGATGTCTATAAAAGTGTGGATGGCTTTTTAACCCAGCATAAAAATACCAATTGTTCTAGGGCCACAGATACCCTTAAAGACACTTATGAACCCTTGGCATTCCAGTACGAAGTGGGTGCAGACACAAAAGATACTTACCTGACTAACCCCATTTGTCGAGCTTCTGCCACATTGGCCAAACGGGCGGCAGATTCAGCACAACCGATTAAACCGAAGAGACACTCATGATTCAAGATTTGTGGTTGCCGCTGAAGATAATAGGATATGGATTGGGATCCTTTTTAGTGGTGCTTTACTTAATGTATTTCGAACAACGTCTGATTGGCTTCCTTCAAATGCGTAGATTAAAAGGCAATACTTTGGGACTCAGAGATTTATTTTTCCCCATAGCCCTTTTAATTAATTTATTTCGTGTCCGATTATTATTTCCAGAAACGCCCCATAAGTTTTTATACGTGCTGTTGCCCTTTATGTTGGCTTTGGGCGTGTTTCTGTTGGGAACATTCATCCCCTTTCATAAAACAGGTTTATTCTGGAAATCGGATTACGGCATTTTATGGGTGATTGTAATTTTCCATTTGGGTATCTTTTTGATGTTATTAACGGGTTGGGTAAGCCAAACACAATATACGTTGCAGGGTATCATCAGACTATTTGGACATTTTGTGGCGTCGGGTTTATTGTTGGTGATGACGTTGATGGTGGTGGCTTTATGGGCAGGTTCAATGAATTTTGTTCATATTATCCAAGAACAGAAATCTTTGTGGTTTGTGGTTCCCCTTTTCCCTGTTTTTTTGGTACATATGGTTGTTTTGTTGATGCGGGGTCGGGTGTCTCCCTTTGGGGCCTCGGAATCGGGATTGGATTTAATGGGGGGATATAAAAGCCGGTATACGGGGGGGTTATCCGTATTGGTAATTGTATCTGAATATTGTCACTTTCTGTTCCTGTCGGCTTTGACGGTTGTGCTGTTTTTTGGGGGATGGTTGCCTTTTTGGGATGTGTCTTATATCTCAGGATTTGCGTGTTTCTTTCTAAAGTTGATATTTTTTCTGATGATGATTTGGGGGCTAAAAGCCATTTTGCCAAATATGCGACATGATCAGTTTATTCGGTTAAGTTTTAAATTTTTCTTGCCTCTGATTGGGGGTTTAGCGTTGTTCTATAGTTTAATTAAAGTGATGATGGTGGCATAAATAATGAAATTCAAAACGCTGAGTGATTTTGTAGTGCAGGGAAAAAAAGTAGTGGTAAGGGCTGATTTGAATGTGCCCCTATTCCAAGGCCAGATTACAGACAACAGCCGGATTCTGGCCGTGTTGCCCACCTTACAAGAACTATTAGAAAAAGGAGCCTCGGTGATTTTAATTTCGCATCTGGGGCGCCCAAAAAATCGGGAGGCAGAATTTTCCTTAAGGCCAGTGGCTGAGGAAATAAAACAACTGTTATCACCCTCATCTTTTTATTTTGCCGAGACCCTAGAGGAAGCACAGCTGCATAGCACCCGTTTAAAACCGGGGTATGTGATGATGATGGAGAATTTACGTTTTTATGCCGAAGAGGAAGAAAATGATAAGGCTTTTTCGCAAAAGCTGGCCCAGCTGGGGGATATTTATGTAAACGATGGGTTCTCTGTATCCCATCGGGCCCATGCGTCAGTAGAGGGCATTACCCACTTTTTGCCCAGTTGTGCGGGCCGACTTTTGGAAAGCGAACTAACTCATTTAGAGAAATTTTTAACCCATCCCCGGCCCCCCGTGGTGGCTATTTTGGGGGGCTCCAAAATTTCCACCAAATTAGGATTAATTAAAAATTTATTACCGAAAGTGAATACCCTTTTGATTGGGGGAGGAATGGCCGGAACCCTTTTGAGTGCCCAGGGCATTTCTGTGGGGGCTTCTTTACAGGAGCCACAAATGAAAGACGAAGCGCTGAGCCTATTAAGATTAGCCCAGCAAAAAAAATGCGAGATTGTTTTATCCACCGATGTAATGGTGGCCACCCATCCCGATACGGTTGAAGGGAAGCGGTTATGCTCGGTTCATGATATTGCTGACCATGAAATGATTATGGATGTGGGGCCTGAAACCATCGCCCTTTTTCAACAAAAGCTAAAAAACGCCAAAACCGTGGTATGGAATGGCCCCTTGGGGCGTGTAGAGGTGCCATCTTTTGCCCAAGGAACCGAATCGGTAGCCCAGTTTTTAGCCCAGCAAAAGGATATGATTACGGTTTCAGGGGGGGGAGATACGGTGGCTATTTTAAACAAATTAGGCCTGGTTGAACGGTTTTCCTATGTTTCTTTATCCGGCGGTGCTTTTCTAGAGTGGCTTGAGGGGAAAGTCTTACCCGGATTGGTGGCTTTGGAAAACGCTTGAACCTAAACCCTTTTCGAAATCCATATGGCTGCGCGGCATCCCACTTTAATAAGGTTTTTAAATGTTTTGTAGCCCTTCATCTCTTCCGCATGGTGATCGTGGCCTATATGTTTGTGTTCCTGTTCTTCTTGATAACAGGTGGTAACAAGGTTTTTAACATCCATAGGGGTATCCAAAGGTAAATCATTCAGTTGTTGGGCGTAATGATCCTCGATCACTTCTTCTATGGCCAAGGTACAGGCCATGGCAGCCTTGGGGCCCAAAAGGGCAGAGATAATACCCAACCCATAGGCAGCCTTATCCCATAGGGGTTCTAACAGGGTAGGGGGGATCTGATTTTGAATCCGATGGGATTCAAATTTTTGGAAGTGATTGGATTCTTGGGTCAACATATGAGACAGCAAAGGCGCATACTGAGATTGTCCCAATATTTCCAGTTGTCCTTGGTACAGTTTCACCGCCGCCCTTTCCCCCGCATGGTTCACCCGAATGAGGGATTGTAGCTGGGGTGAGCATGTTATTTCTTTTTTAATAGAATCCATGAAAGTCCTGTTAAAAAGGCCGACACAATTGCATTCCATTCGGCCAATGATAAAAAGAAAATTCTCAAACCAACAATATTGCAGGGTACCATCAGCGGTTGATTCAGAAGCTGTGCTTTAAGAGCCTCGACTGAATGGGCTGAGATTTTGGGAGGCTGACAGAAAGAAGGTAAATCAAATAAATTGTATTCTAAGCCCACGTGGTACAGGGAGAGACCCAACCCCGTTACAAAATTTAAAATCAAAAGATGTTTTAGGATCTTGATCGAAGCGGGACCCAGAACGAATAGAGACATCAGGGTTGCCAGAATAGTTCCCACCCAATAGGGGTATCGTTCGAGCCGACACATCTGGCAAACAGGAATATGAAAGACGTATTCCATTATAAAAGTGGCCAATAGAAGCCCAAACGACAGAAATGCAATGAAGCCTGGCCGTGCACAAGAAGAAAAAATCACAGGTAACTTAGAAACCATATTTGTCCTCCATTTTTATTAGAAAGAATAACATGAAATATAATCGAAACCCATGTGTTTTATATTTATATAGATAAAGAACATATGTCTTGAAATGGTAGTTACTTTTAAAAAATTTAAAAAATGACACATTGTTATTTTTGAATTTTATGCGAACGTGAATAAATCATGATAATTAAGGGTGGCTTTTTAGGTTTTTTTTGGGGTAGTATTGTACCCTGAATTATAAAAAATTGGAGATTTCATGACTACTGTTCACCATCCTTCAAATTTTAATTTGCCCAATTTGCTATCCATCTTGCGCATTTTGATGATTCCTTTGGCCTTGTGGGGAATGATCAAAGAAGAATATTTATTTTCTTTCACCCTATTAATTATGGCCGGCATTACCGATGCCCTGGATGGATTTCTGGCCCGTAAGCTGGGCCAATTTACCCCCATGGGGCGGGTTTTGGACCCTTTGGCCGACAAGGTTTTGTTTGTGAGTGTTTTTATTACCATGGGTTTTTGGTTAGAGCTGTTTCCGGATTGGTTTTCTTGGATGATTGTGGGCCGTGACTTGCTGATTTTGGGTGGGTTTTTCACCCTAATCCTAAGTCATAAAAATCGCAGCATCGAACCGACCCTCAGTGGAAAAATCCATACCATTTTATTGTTTGTTTTTTTATGCGTGGTGTTACTGTCCCTATCTTATGGCGTATCTATTCCCCTTAATCTTTTGATGTATGGTATGGCCTTGTCCACCCTGTTATCTTTGGGGGGATACTTTCGGGTGTGGCTGCGCCGGATGAGTGGTGAATAATTAATTATTTACGGCTGGGAATAAAAAGAAGACATCCCAGGAAGATAAGCGCTGTGCCCATTAAATAAAAACTGGGTGTGAAAAGGGCTGAATGGTATTCGATGGCCATGGTCAAAATCAAAGGTGTTAAGCCGCCCATTACACCCACCCCCAAACTATAACTGAAGGAGACCCCTGTATAACGATCTTGGGTGGGGAAGAGCCTTTGGGAGAAAAGAGGCTGAACGCCAATAATACTGGCCACCAGTAAGCCCAACAAAACATGGCCAAACAGAATGGAAAACCAGGCTGTGGCATTAAGGGTCATGAAAATAGGAATGGTAAGCCCGAAGATTAGAATGGAAGAAAGAACCAATGTTTCTTTGGCGCCGTATTTGTCAGCATAACGCCCAAAAAGAGGGCAGGCCATCATACAAGTGACAAGTCCCGCCAAATTATAATACGACGCTTCATGAAAAGGGATGTCTAGGTAAGTTGTGAGATAAACACTTAGAAAACCCAACAGGGTATAGGTTAAAATCCCATCAAAGGCCCCGACTGCTAAAACCAAGAAGAAAGAAGAGAGGTGTTTAGATAAAACGGCTTTTAAGGGGATCTTTAAAACCTTCTTATTGGTTTCCAAATCAGAAAAGGCAGGGCTTTCGGATAGCTTTTGACGAATGTAATACCCAAAAATACACAAAAGACCACCCACGAAAAAGGCGATTCTCCACCCCCAAATAGGGAAGTAATCTAAGGTAACCAAAGCCGCTGTGCCCGTGGCCAGAATGGAGCCTAATAGGCACGACCCTGTGATGAGACCCCCCACAAAACCGGGGGAGTTTTTTTCCGTATGTTCAAGTGCAAAAACCAAGGCTCCGTTAAATTCACCCCCTGCGCAAAGCCCTTGGGCCAAACGACATAAAATCAAAATAACAGGAGAGATGAATCCTAGAACTTCATACCCAGGCAAAACACAAATAATTAAGGTGGGGATTCCCATATAAAGAATGGAGAGACCCAGGGCCTTTTTACGTCCTAATCTGTCGCCGATATAGCCAAAAAGAATGGCGCCTAGGGGGCGCACCAAAAAGGCTGCTGCAAAGGCCGCAAGACTGGCCAGTAGTGAAAAGGTTTTATCCGTGTTAGGAAAATAAATTTCTGCAAACAAAGAGGCCAAAGAAGCATACAACGTGAGGTTGTAAAACTCGAGGGTATTTCCCAAGATGCTGGCAAATATAATATGTGACTTTTTACTCGTTTGCATAGGGTATGTGTGCCTGATTATCTGGATGGATTATGGCCTTTTTTAGGGGGTTCTGCAATACGAATATGAATTTCCTGTAAATGTTTGGGGTCCACAATGGCGGGAGCCCCCATCAGAAGGTCTTCGGCTTGTTGGGTCATGGGGAAGGCAATAACCTCGCGGATGTTAGGTTCATGGGCCAATAACATGACAATACGATCGATTCCCGGCGCACTGCCTCCGTGCGGAGGAGCCCCGTACTGCAACGCACGCAGCATACCGCCAAATCTTTCTTCCAATTGTTCTTCGGAATAGCCGGCAATTTCAAAGGCCTTTTTCATAACCTCGGGCAGGTGGTTTCGAATGGCCCCGCTGGACAGTTCAATGCCGTTACACACAATATCGTACTGATACGCTTTGACTGTTAGGGGATCTTGATTGGTCAGCGCCGCTAGTCCGCCTTGGGGCATAGAGAAGGGGTTGTGACTGAATTCAATCTTGCCTGTTTTTTCGTCTATCTCGAACATGGGGTAATCCGTTACCCAGCAAAATTCAAAGGCTTGGGGATCTATTAACTTTAGGTCCTCCCCTAGCTTGGTGCGCAGAAGATGGGCAAATTTGGGTGCTTTATCCTTGGGCTGGCAAATAAAGAAGGCAGCATCCCCTTCTTGAAGACGCATTTTGGTTTTTAAAGCGGCCAGATGATGTTCTTGCATAAATTTGGCGATGGGGCCTTTGGCTTCTCCGTCTTTGAACAAGATGTATCCTAAGCCAGGCAAACCCTGTTCCTGGGCCCACTCGTTTAATTTTTCAAAGAAACTGCGGGATTGGTTGGCAACCTGCAAAGCCGGCACAGCGCGCGCAATATGGCCCTTATTGATATTGTCTACAAATATGGAGAAAGAAGACGTTTCAAAAATAGCTGTTACATCTTGGATTAAGAGGGGGTTGCGTAAATCAGGTTTGTCGCACCCATAATGAAGCATGGCATCATGATAGGGAATCTTTTTAAAGGGAGTCGACGCCACGCGACGCTGGCCTGCGAATTCTGTAAATACCCCATGAAGAACGGATTCTAGAACCGCAAATATTTCATCTTGGGTTACAAACGACATTTCCATGTCTAGCTGATAAAACTCACCAGGGGATCGATCGGCCCGTGCATCCTCATCACGAAAGCAGGGGGCAATTTGGAAATAACGGTCGAATCCTGAAATCATTAATAATTGTTTGAATTGTTGGGGCGCCTGGGGCAGGGCATAAAATTTCCCAGGATGAAGACGGCTAGGGACTAGAAAGTCGCGGGCTCCTTCGGGTGAGCTGGCGGTTAAAATTGGGGTTTGGAATTCCATAAATCCATGATCTTGCATGCGACGACGCAGGCTAGAGATCACCTTGTTTCTTAAGATGATGTTATCGTGCACAGTGGGGCGCCTGAGATCCAGGAAACGATATTTTAGGCGCGTTTCTTCAGGGTAATCCTCGGTGCCATTGACCTGGAGTGGTAAGGGGTTTGCCAGAGATTCAATATGAAGCCCTTCAATTTGAAGTTCGATTTCCCCTGTGGCCAAATCGGCATTAATCGTATTCCCCGCCCGTTCAATTACAGTACCTGAAATGGTGAGAACGCTTTCCAAGGTTGCTTTTTCTGCCACAGAAAAAAGAGGGCTGAGGGTTTCAATCACACACTGCGTAATACCGTAATGATCGCGTAAATCAATAAACAGAAGGTTTCCATGATCCCGCTTACGGTGGACCCATCCCGATAAACGGACGCGTTGGCCGGTGTTTTCTTTTCTAAGTTGCCCGCAAGTATGGGTTCGATAGGGATGCATCCTTCAGATTCCTTCTTTATAATATCTAGTGATAATAAATCTCATTTATAAAAGAATAGAATTGAAAGTGGCAAGTGAATTCTCTTGCTTTACGTTGGGGGGGTGGTATGTTAGCTTAAGTTTAATCCAAGCATCTGTATGAATAAAGAGGAAAATATGACGACAGTAAATGAAAAAAGTAAAGCTTTAGATGCCGCCTTAAAACAAATTGAACGGGCCTTTGGCAAGGGTTCAATTATGATGTTAGGCGAAGAAAGTAAGGTGGAAGTAGAAGCCATTTCCACTGGTTCCATTGGATTAGATATCGCATTAGGGATTGGCGGATTGCCCAAGGGTCGTATTATCGAAATTTATGGCCCCGAAAGTTCGGGAAAAACAACGCTGGCACTGCATGTGGTGGCCCAAGCCCAGAAAGCAGGAGGAACCTGTGCCTTTGTGGATGCAGAACATGCCCTGGACCCTGTATATGCCCGGAAATTAAAAGTAAATACCGAAGAATTAGTTATTTCCCAGCCCGATAGCGGCGAGCAAGCCTTGGAAATTGCCGATACATTGGTACGGTCTGGTGCCATTGATGTGCTGGTGGTGGACAGTGTGGCTGCCCTGGTGCCCAAGGCTGAATTGGAAGGCGAGATGGGAGATGCCCACATGGGGTTGCAGGCCCGCCTTATGAGTCAGGCATTGCGAAAACTGACAGCTTCTATTTCTAGGTCAAAATGTATGGTGATTTTCATTAACCAAATTCGTCAAAAGATTGGGGTTATGTTTGGAAATCCAGAAACCACCACAGGTGGGAACGCGTTAAAATTTTATGCGTCTGTTCGTTTAGATATTCGCCGTATTGGGTCCATTAAGGACAAAGAAGAAATAGTGGGCAACCAAACCCGTGTAAAGGTTGTAAAAAACAAAGTAGCGCCACCGTTCAAGGTGATTGAATTCGATATTATGTATGGTGAAGGTATTTCCAAAACCGGAGAAGTGATTGATCTAGGCGTGAAAGCCGAGCTGATTGAAAAATCGGGATCCTGGTATTCGTGGCAGGGGACCCAGCTGGGCCAAGGCAAGGAAGCTGTGCGTAAGTATTTGAAAGAAAACACCACTGTGATGGAATCCATCGAACGGGCCATCTTTGAACGCCAGGGGTTAATTGCCAAAGCCATAGAAGATGGGGCTATTCACGCAGAAGAAGGGCTGTAAATGGGATCTTGCCTTTTTGGCATAGAAACCTCGGGTGATCTTTGTTCGGTTGCGGTTTTGAGAGAAGATCAATCCGTTGTTAAGAAATCCCTGGACCTTCCTTATGGCCAAGCAGGACATCTTATGGGGTTATGCCAAGAGGTTCTGAGCACAGCCCAGGTAACCTGGAAAGATTTAACCGGCATTGTGATTAATAGAGGTCCAGGTTCTTTTACCGGAATCAGGGGGGGCATGGCCGCCGCCCAAGGGTTTTCACTTGCGGGTGATTTGCCTTTATTGGGTTTGACCTCCTTCGAAATCTATCGCGCCTTATGTGGCGAAAACCAATCATTAGTAGTGGTTCTTGAGACCCGACGGCAGGATATGTTTGCTGCTTTCTTTAAGGCAGGAGCCATGGAGCCTGAATTTGCCCGGGTTATGAACGAGGATGAATTAAGCTTTTTTCTTGCCAGCCATTCGGGGGGTTCACTCGTAACGAACATAAAGCCCTTGTCTGAAAAAATACAAGATGCCTTGTATCGGTTATTAGAAGCCGATGATGTGTTGCGGGCCTGGCATTTTTACCACCAGCACAAACCTTCTGTTTTTTCTGACGAGCCTTACTATTTGCGAGAACCAGACATTCATGGTCGACCAGCGTCTTAATAGCCAGCATCTGGATCAGATGGTACGCCTTATAAGCGAGGGATTCCCATCTTCCCAATGGTCCAAAGATGGCCTTGAGAAGCTTCTGAATCTTGAAACCTGTGTGGCATGGGGCGCCTTTCATGAAGATATTTTGGTGGGATTTATCTTGATTCAAAAGGTTTTGGATGAATCAGAAATACTGTTGATTGTGGTACACCTTTGCCACCGCCGAAAGGGAGTGGCCCGACTTTTAATGGAAAAAATCTTTTCTTATCTGAAGCATGAGCAAATCCAGCGAATCTTCCTTGAAGTTTCGGTGGAAAATGAGCCTGCCTTATCTTTTTATAGAAATTTTGATTTTGAAATTACGGGGATCCGAAAAAACTATTACTCGCATAAAACCAATAAATCTGCCCACATAATGCAAAAAAATATTTAAATTAACGGGGCAGTTAACTTGTTCAAAAAAAAGAATATATCTTGTTTATTTGTTTCTAAAAGGATTGCTTTTTATTTTTAAAGATAGTATAGCGGTATCTGAAAATATAAGAATAAAATTATAAAACGAGGTATAAAATGAATGACAAAAACAATAATAGCCTAGATCCATTATTATCATTAACATCCAATATTGTAGCTGCTCATGTGTCTAATAATGCCGTGGCCCAAGCCGATTTGCCTGGATTAATTCAGCAAGTATACGGCACTTTAACAAAAGTTAAATCGCCTCATTTGATTCAGCAGTCCACAAATTTAGTGCCTGCCGTCCCTGTGAAAAAATCCGTTACGCCTGATTATATTGTGTGCTTGGAAGATGGAAAAAAGTTAAAAATGTTAAAGCGGCACTTGAAAGCTGTTTATGGCATGAGCCTTCCTGAATATAGGGCCCGTTGGGGGTTGTCTTCCGATTATCCTTCTGTTGCCCCAAATTATGCAAAAAAACGTAGCAGTTTGGCTAAAAACATTGGACTTGGAAGCCGTAATCGTAAAAAAACTGAAGAATAAAATTCCTGGTTTTTTTATTTTTTTAGATAGTCAGGCTGTATTCGTTTGCCCGTCTTCCGAAATATTTTGACAAAACCCAGGAATTTTCTTACTTTTTGCCTATTCAATTTAAGGAGTATATTTATATGGAACGTACATTATCCATCATCAAGCCCGATGCCACCCGTCGTAACTTGACAGGCCAAATCAATGCTTGTTTTGAAAAGGCCGGTCTTCGCATTGTGGCGCAAAAGCGTATTCAGTTGACAGATCAAGATGCCAGAAAATTCTATGAAGTGCACAAAGATCGCCCTTTTTATGGCGAACTTTGCAGTTTTATGACTTCTGGTCCCGTAGTGGTTCAGGTTTTGCAAGGCGATAATGCTGTTTCACGCAACCGTGAAATTATGGGTGCCACTAACCCAGCCAATGCTGAAGAAGGAACCATCCGTAAAATGTTTGCTGAATCCATTGAAGCTAACTCGGTTCACGGATCGGATTCTTTGGAAAATGCAAAACAAGAAATTGCTTTCTTTTTCAGCGAGCGTGAAATTACCGCATAAGCTTGTATGTGGTTTAAAGTAAATTTAAGAACTCTGCGTTTTAATAGCGCAGAGTTTTTTTATAATGAAGGATAGGTTCATGACACCTTTAGAAAAAATGATTTCTTTAGAAAAAGAAGCCGCAGATTTTGGTTTTGAATGGCCCAATCTTGAGATGATTCTGGATCAAGCCATTGATGAATGTCGCGAGATTAAAGAAGCCCTAAAGACAGGGTCAACGGCAGAAATTCAGGAAGAGGTCGGCGATCTTTTGCAGGCCGCCATAGGGGTTTGTGTGTATGCAGGATTTGATGTGGAAGAAACATTAGATAAAACCAACACAAAATTTTCTAATCGTATGATGGCTTTAAAAAAAATTAGTGCAGAAAAAGGATTGGAGACCTTGAAAGGTCAGCCGATTGAGCGGATGTTAGACCTTTGGAAAGAATGTAAAAAGTTTTTCTCATAGGGCAAACTGATTGAATTTTTTGTAAAAAAATGTCATATTTTTTGCATCTGTATTAAGTGGTATAACGGCGAAAATTCTCGTAAAGTAGAAACATGAATCATAAATCTTTTTCAGCAATTATCTTAGCCGCCGGTAACGGAATCCGGATGCGGTCTTCGTTGCCCAAAGTTTTGCACCCCATTGGGGGACAGCCCATGATTAAACATCTTCTAGGAACGCTGGATCAGCTTCATTGTTCATCCGTATGCATGGTAACCGCGCCCCATATGGACACGGTGCGTGCAGCTGTTGAACATGTATCCCACGCCATTCAAACCCACCCATTGGGCACGGCCCATGCGGTACTTGCAGCCGAACAGTTCATTACCCAACAGGAAAAAGATATTTTAATTCTGTTTGGCGACGTTCCTTTGATAAAAGCGGATACGCTGCAAAGGGTTCTGGACAAAAGAAAGAGCCATGAAGTGGTGCTTCTGGGTATGGAAGTTTCGGAAGAGAATTCGTACGGTCGCATCATGTTGAATGCCCAGGGTCAGGTGGAAGAGGTTATAGAGAAAAGAGATTGTTCACCAGAACAACTAAAAGTAACCCTGTGTAATTCGGGTATCTTTTTTATTCGACATCAGGTGGCGTTGCCCTTGTTAAAGAAGATTTCGAACCATAATGATCAAAAAGAATTTTATTTGACGGATGTGGTGAAACTAGCCCGCGAGGCTGGCTATGCGGTGGGATTAGAAACCGGGCAAGTGGACGAGCTGCAAGGCATTAATACCCAAGGGGAACTGGCAAAGGCCGAGAAAGTTTTTCAAGACAGAAAAAGACATGAGTTTTTAGAAAAGGGTGTAACTCTTCAAAATCCAGATAGTCTTTATGTGAGCTATGATACCCATATTGAACCTGATGTGACGATCGAGCCCCATGTGGTCATGGGGCCAGGGGTTAGGGTGCATTCTGGGGCCCAGATCAGAGCTTTTTCCTATTTGGAAGGGGTTACTGTGGGCCCATCGGCCGTTGTGGGGCCCTTTGCACGGATGCGTCCTGGTACAGTTGTGGGTGAGAAGTGCAAGATTGGTAACTTTGTGGAAATCAAAAAATCTACCCTTGGCGCAGGGACTAAGGTCTCGCATTTAACCTATATTGGGGATGCTGAATTGGGTGAAGGGGTCAACATTGGCGCCGGTACGATTACGTGCAACTACGATGGGTATAATAAACATCAAACAGTGATTGAAGATGGGGTTTTTGTGGGATCTAACACAGCGCTTGTGGCACCCTTAACGGTAGGGAAAGATGCCATGATCGGAGCAGGAAGTGTGGTGACCCAGGATGTGCCGGCGGGAGACATTGCCATTTCCAGGTCGGCCCAGAAAAATATACGTCAAGCTTCGACTCGCTTTCATTCTCGGCATTCTAAGAAATAGGAATTTAGTATGTGTGGCATTATTGGCATTGTGGGTAAACAGGACGTTGTTCCCCGTTTAGTGGCTGGCTTAAAAAGTTTGGAGTATCGGGGATATGACTCTGCCGGCATTGCGGTATCGGCTGCCGGATCCTTGCAGGTGCGACGGGCAGAAGGTAAAATTGTGGCTTTGGAACATGTTTTGGATGCAAAACCTATCCAAGGTTTTTTGGGTATTGGGCACACCCGATGGGCCACCCATGGGGCTCCGTCGGAACGTAATGCCCACCCCCATGCCACAGAAGAAGTGGCGATCGTTCACAATGGGATCATTGAAAACTATCAAGAGCTTAAATCAGAACTCATTCAAAAAGGGTTTGTTTTTCATTCTGAAACAGATTCGGAAGTGATTTCCCAGTTAGTGACTTTTTATCTGCAGGAAGGGTTATCCCCCCACGAAGCCGCTTCTAAGGCGTTTACCCGATTCCATGGGGCGTTTGCGGTGGCTATTCTGTTTAAAAACCATGATAATTTAATGATTTGTGGTCGGAAGGGTAGCCCCTTGGTGATTGGTGTGGGTGAAGGCGAAATGTATGTGGGGTCGGATGCGCTGGCCCTATCGGCCTTGACCCAAAGATTGGTTTATTTGGAAGAGGGAGACTGGGCTATCCTTCATAAGGACAAATATGTGGTGTACGATTCCCACAATAAGGCGGTGGATCGACCAGAAACCTTGTCTTCCTTGCAGCAGGGCGATGGAAAAAAGGGCGAATATCCCCATTACATGTTGAAAGAAATTCACGAGCAACCTTCTGTATTAAGGCGTTTACTAGAGGCTTATTTAAACAAAGAAGAACAGACGCTTCAGTTCCCCTTTGAAATGGAGTGGAACACCATTCCTGCTTTTACCATTGTGGCGTGTGGCACTTCTTATTATGCGGGACTGGTGGCCCAAAACTGGATGGAACGCTGGGCAGGTGTTCCGGTGCGGGTGGAAGTTGCCTCGGAATTTCGATATCGCCAACCTCCATTACCCCAAAATGGGGTGGTGATTGCCATTTCTCAGTCGGGAGAAACGGCAGATACATTAGCGGCTGTCCGCTACGCTAAACAAAAAGAGCAAAAGATTCTAAGTTTAGTGAACGTGCCCCAAAGTTCCATCGCGCGGGAATCTGATTACATTCTACCTTTGATGGCGGGTCCCGAAATTGGAGTGGCGTCCACTAAAGCCTTTATGGCCCAGCTATTTGTTTTGTTATGCGTAAGTTTGCGTGTGGCGTTTGAAAAGAAAGAGATGGCCTTAGGGGACTATAAAGATCTTTTAACAGAGATGAATCGATTGCCTGTGGTCATAGAAAAATTGTTGTTAGAGGCCGAGACCCTCAATCCTGCGGCGCAATTTTTAACGGGTAAAAAAAGTATTATTTATTTGGGGCGGGGATCCCACTATCCCATCGCCATGGAAGGGGCTTTGAAGTTAAAAGAGCTTTCCTATTTGCATGCCGAAGGGGCCCCAAGTGGCGAGTTAAAGCATGGTCCCATCGCCTTGATTGATGAGCATACACCTATAGTCTTTTTGTTGCCGCCTGACGAGTTGCAGGAAAAAAATCAGTCAAATCTGGAAGAAGTGATTGCCCGGAAGGGAAAAGTTTTGTTGTTTGGAAATGCCTCTTGTGTTACAACCTTCCGTAAGAAGGTGTACGACGGTTTTGAGATGCCAGAAATGGCGCCAGTTTTCTTACCATTAGTTTACACTATTCCGGTTCAGCTGTTAGCCTATAAAACAGCCGTCTTGGAAGGAAACGACGTGGATCAACCAAGAAATCTAGCAAAGTCCGTCACCGTCGAATAGCCTGGTTCAACTATTTGAAAGAGGTGTTAAGATGCGTATTCTTTCTAGTTTCCTACTATTCCTGTCTCTGTTATCTCAACTATCATTCTCGGCTTCTAAGAGGCCTGTGGATGTTCTTCTTTATGGTCATGGAATTGGCGATTCCAAAGCGCTGCAACAAATTATTAAAGAATTAAAAAAGACAAACTTATCTTATACAGTGGTGGCCTCGGGTGAGGGCATAAAAGTTTTAGAAGAGCAAAAAGATATTCATACTTTAAAATGGGGTTCTCTGAAAAAGAAGGCGGATCCTTTGCGCTCGTCTGAAATTGAATACCTGAAGCAACAATGGAAGCCCCGGATTGTGCTGACAGGAATGTCGTCTGTGGCTCAGGCCGAGGTTCTGAATGCTTTTCCCAAAGCAAAACGGGTTATACTCTATGATAAATTTGAAGACCCACGGAATATCTCTTCCCTGAAACCCTTCTTAAAAACAGTCGGGTCTGTGGATGTGTGTCTTGTGCCTTCACAATCCCTGATACCGTCTTTCGAAGTGCTGTTTAAAGGAACTCAGATCGAGGTGGTGGGCCACCCTGCTTTGAAGGAATGGGAGAATGTATTCTTCAATATCGATCGGTCCAAGCTGCGGCAGAAACTGGGTATTGAGCCCACCCAAAAGGTTGTGGTTTTCTTCGGAGGAAGGGGTGAGGGCTATCAGGAAAGCTTGGATCTTTTCTGTAATGCGGTAAAAAATCACTCTGGCTGGAAAGTTTTGGTGGTTCCTTATCCTGCAGAAGATGGCTGGACTGAAAAGAAAGCGGTTGGACACAAATCCCATATGTCTGTGGAAATGGGGTATGCTTTGCCCGAATTGGCCAGCATTGCCGATGCGGTGGTGTGTCCCCGTCTGTCCGTTTGTCCCATGGTTTTCTTGATGGGGGTTCCCTGTGTCTATTTGGAATCCAAAGACTATAGCGATTCTTTCATTGAAAGGGGCTGGATTGAAAGGTTACAAACCAAAGCCCAGTTGGAGCAATGGTTGATTGGAGCCCTGGAAGAAAAACCCGAACCTTGGACCACACGACGGAACCGCATTCAAAATTTTGCCCAAGGCGAAATCCCAGCGGCTCCCTCGGCCCAAATTATAGCCAGTATTCTGGAAGGGTTAACGGCCCCTGAGATTCGCCTGGCACCAGCTGTGGTAACGCCCGAGGCAGAAGATGGACCAACGGTGCTGGTTGTCAAAAGCAAAACGTTTAAACGAGAAAAATAGAATAACTTCTACAAAAAACCCCGCCTTGTGGCGGGGTTTTTTATATTCGAAAGTCTTTTTTATCCCCCTCCGCGCCCAAAAATAATCCTATCTCATTATGTTTGACTTGTTTTTAAATAAAAAAACATATATTACATTGGGTTATTTAATTTTATTTGAAGGCTTTTGATGATCTGTTTTCTTGTTTTTCTTTTTTCTGCCACTTCCTTTACCCTATGCGTCGATGCTGGGGGGCTGGAAATGTCTCTTTTAGAAACCGCCATCGCTTATAGGGATTCTTTAGAAGATGATCGCACAAGATGCTTGAATACCATATCTCAGCTTCATCAAAAAGACGCGAGGGAGGTAAGCCATGAATCAGGAAGTAGTATAGGGACTCAGACTAATGTTCAGCTTATAACCGATATGTTTGATGGCCAATGTAGAATGGCAGAAGATGTTGTTTCCAATGCAGCCTCGTTAGTAAGTAAAAAAATTACCCTTGAAACATTTTTAAAACAACGGCTTCTACAGCGTCTTTTCTTGTTGGGAAAAAGGTCAAAGAAAATTGCAGATAATATGCAATGGCACATTAAAAATAGAACAGATCATGCTGCGCCTGTATCGAAAGACAGCTTGGGAACTTCCATATGTGCTATTATCCCTACGGATGAAAGCCTCCTAGAGTTTTTTGAGGGCGCCGAGGAATATGCCCTTGCTGAGAAAGAAAGGCTTCTTAGGTTACATCAAACTTTGGATTGGTTTATTTTGATGGCTTGGAGAAGTTTGGATCGAGATCAGCTTTCAGATGAGACAATTGGGTATATAAAAATGTCACCCCATTTATGGGCTATTTTGGAGGAGAAAAAGAGCATAGAGAATGCTAATCCTGATCATGCGGGCGGTTTTGCTTTGTTGAAGTTTATATATAATGCCTTAGGAAGAGAAAAGATTAAAAAATGTGATCCTAGTATTGCCAGAGATCGATGGTATTTGGCTTGTTTACGCTTTTCAGACCCAGACCCAGAACAACGAACCCAACTAGAAAGGAATGGTGTTCTGGAAGGTCTAACTGATTTCCAGCGATCTGTGGATGGAGAGCTTTTTAATCTTTACAGAGAAAATAAAATTATGACCGAAGACCTTCCTTTGCCTTCTTTTTTGGGAGACAGAGACAAGAAAGCAGAAGCTGACGCTTGGGTTGCACATTTGGTGAAAGCTTCCCCAAAAAAAGAAAAACATGGAAAGAAACTTAAAAATAATAAGACTTCTAAGAACAAGAAGCGCATTCCTAACGAGGTTTTAAATAAAAATGAAGATAAAGAATATGAATTGGCCGAAACAGAAGAGTCCGAAGTGACTTTAGATACAAAACAGTCTGAGCTGAAGGTCCTTAGCCTACATGAAACAAAAGATGAAGAAGAAACAACACCTAGGGACGGTGCAGCAGGTGGGGATTTTTTAGAAGAAAAAATAGAATTTGATGAAAAAACTTTAGAGTCTATTCTTAAAAATGAGATCTCGTCCTCTGTAGAAAGTGACTTTGTTTACCCTCTCTGCGCCCGTTTGCATCCAGAGATCTTAGAAAAAGCTCTACAACCCGGAGTTATGAAAATAAAAAGAAAGGACCAGGAGTTTGTAAATAAGCTTTTTGACAAAAGCCGACTTAATAGTGTTTCTTACCAAGATTTTTACCAATTTTGGCTCTCTATTGGTGGAGCCATAGCGAGACCGGGTAAGGGGGGGAGCCATTTAAAGTTAATTGCGCCTGACAACACTGGTTTGTGGGGAACATTTGTGCCCCATGGGGATGGGAAATATGGACCTCGTGTTATACAAGCCTTAAGAGCGGCTGTATGGTGGTTAGGGTTGCGTCCTGAAGAAGGAGTCTAAAAACAAAGTAGGAAGAAGCTTCTTTGGGAAGACCTATCTTCGAGAAGTGAAAAATATAAAAAAGAATATGTTCTTTAAAATAAAAAAACCCACCAAAAATGGTGGGTTTTCTATTAGGATAAAACTGAAGCTAACCTTGGCGTGCCTTAAAGCGAGGGTTGGCTTTGTTGATCACATAAATGCGACCCTTGCGGCGAACAACGCGGCAATTCTTGTCACGCTTTTTTAAAGTTTTAATGGAACTAACGATTTTCATTTTTAAAAACTCTGTAATTTATTCATAAAGAAACCCATTTTTACCAAGACGGATCAGGTTTGTCAACTTTCTTGTTGGGGAATAAGATTGTATTCCCTTGCCTTATCGTATCCGAAAACCAATTCCCCCCATACATGATTTGGTTGGGGACGTCCGTCTTGATCAAAAAGGGTTTTCATTTCTCTAAGGGTCCAATCTCTTTCCGCAATGGCGGAGACTTTTTTGCCATACTCCTCAGCGGAGAGGCCGGGGTATAGTCGCACAGCTAAATCGGCAATCGTTTTATAGGCAAACGTTTTGATAGAGCGTACAGTTTTGATACCTTGTTCATAGGTTGTTTCTTCCTTACCCTTGACGAAGAAGTGTTTTTGTAATGCAGCGTTTATGTATGAACCTAATTCTTCTATAAAAAAATGCTCAAATTTTTCTTCGTTAGACCCCAGATCTTTATAAGAAATGCCTGCAAAAGAATCTAAAGTATCGTAAGCAATTTGATCTTTTAGAGAGAGGGGGTCGGAGAGCATTTTTTTAAAACGATCTTCCATAGGTGTGTTGAAAAGAGCTTGTTCCTGATTTTGATAAGCAGGGGCCCCAAGACGCAGGAACGACCACCAGCCACTGGATGTTGCCACATACCCTGGTTTTAAGGGTTCCGTTAAGGGTGTTTTAAGAAGGAACAAGTACTGCAGTTCGCTGATGGCTTTTATGGATTTCATTCTTTCTTTTAAGGTAAGATCGGATGGCTCTAGGAGTGGTGAGAGATCTTCGGGTGCTTCATTGGCAAAGGAAATAATCTTTATTGACCCTGAACCCGTTAAATGGTCGAAAATACTCTTTAAGCTTTCATTAAATAAGGGACCTCTGAAATGGGCGTCAGAATCATCCAGGGTAAGACTAGCGGTGGCTAGGCCTAAGGGTGCAAAAGCCCGCTCTTCATCGGTCAGCTCGCATGTATGCCTTTCACCACACGCCGAAGAAAATAAGGCCTGAACGATTTGTGCCATAGTTGTAAACTTAGCCTGATATTCTGTTTTCAGCTGGTTAAGAGTGGATTTTGAAGTAAGTGGTGCAAGGGCCCTGATTTGATCCTGGAATCGAGGGTCCATGGCTCCGTGGGTCCACATGTTTTTCAAGTCTTCAGCATGATCTTTAAAAATCGTTTTCCCCATTTGGGCAAATTGTTTAAGAGAAGACGCTGGGCTTGTGTCAGAAACCTCGGAACTGGCAGCGGCATAAACATACGGGATAGAGAAGCTGATGGCCAAAGCCAAAAGAGAAGTTTTTAAAAGTTTCATGGGGTAAAGTCCTTCCAGTTGGAGTATTGGATTAATCATAATAGATATAGTTTATTTTTTATATATTTCAAGTATTTGTATGATATTTGGTTTTTTTAGGAGATGTTTCTTGCAACCTGCTTTAGTGGATAGGCTTTGGGTGGTGCGGGCGTGTATATATAAAAAATTTAAGGTTTGTTTAAAATGTTATTGTTTTTTATGGAACTAAAGCTGATTTTCGAGTAAAATTTTTATAAAAGATCATAAAAAACAAATGAAAATATTCAAAATAATTTTACTGGCCTTGGTGGTGATTGGTTTAAATGGATGTGGAGATCCTGAAGAAAGGGTTCCCCGGCATAAAGCACATACACCCTGCAGCGAAAACCCTGTTGTTTCCTATTGTGGGGCAGGATGCGAACGATGCCACCAAAGCCCCGAAGAATGCTTAAGATTAGTACAAGAAAATTTGTCTAGTTTCTGTGACAATACCAAACAAAATTGCTATGATCTGTGGGTTTTGTATGCCGAGCGGTGTCGGCGTGTTTGTTCAGATCGGTAGATAATGATGAATCCACGTATAGAAAAATTTCAACATCAAAAAATGGGCACCATAGTGGTGACGGGGGCCGCTGGCTTTATTGGGTTTCATGTCGCCCATCGATTGCTAAGCTTGGGTAAACAAGTGTTGGGGGTGGATTCCCTGTGTGATTATTATGATGTCTCGTTAAAAGAAGCGAGGCTTGCCCAATTAAAAAAGAAGTTTGGCGATCAATTCCATTTTGTGAAAGCCAATATTCAAGATAAAGAAAAAATGCAGGATGTGTGGCGTCAGGCTCATCCTAAAATTACGCATGTGGTGCACCTGGCGGCCCAGGCAGGAGTGCGGTATTCATTAATTGATCCCTATAGTTATGTGGAAACCAACGTGATGGGGCATCTGGTATTATTGGAAATGGCCCGTCATCATGGCCCTGTTGAGAATTTTGTATATGCCAGTACGGCATCGGTTTATGGGTCCAATACTAAGATTCCTTTTTCGGAAGATGATGTGACCGAATCCCCCATGGCCGTTTACGCCGCCACCAAAAAATGTGACGAACTGATGAGCCGTGCCTATGCCCATCTGTTTAGAATCCCCCTGACGGGATTACGGTTTTTTAGTGTTTATGGTCCCTGGGGACGCCCCGATATGGCTTTATTCATTTTTACAAAAAATATTATTGAAGGAAAACCCATTCCTGTGTTTAACCAGGGTCGTATGAAGCGGGACTTTACCTATGTGGATGATATTGTCGAAGGGGTGTTGGCGGCTCTTGCATCCCCCCAAAAGGATGATGGTACGAATCCACCACACCGGATTTATAATCTAGGCAACAGTCATATGGAAAATTTAAGCGATTATATTGCCCTGATTGAACAATATGTGGGTAAAAAAGCCACCATTGACTATAAGGGCATGCAAGCGGGCGATATTCCGGCGGCCCTTTCTGATATTTCCCGTGCCCAAGCCGAATTAGGGTTCCAGCCTAAAGTGCGCATTCAAGAAGGCGTTCGTAACTTTGTGGAATGGTATAAAGGCTATTACGGGGTTTAGGCGTGGATTAGAGGCCGTTTGACCTGTGCCATTAGGCCCAGTTCAACTTCGTTAATAACTCTTCTGTTTTTTGAATATCGCTGGGGTGATCCACACCAAACAGAACCGAATCGGTTAAGTGAATGCCAAACTTATACCCGGCTTCCAAGGCGCGCAGTTGTTCCAGATTTTCTTGTTTTTCTAAAGGCGAAGGGGGGCGATTGACAAAGTCGTCCAGCACTGGGCGACGATAGGCATAAATGCCCGCATGATGGTACATTTTATTTTCGCCTGAGGCCACGGATTGACGGGTGAAATAGAAAGCTTGCCCCATATCCCCTTTGAAATTACTGATGATGGCCTTCACCACATTGGGACTGGTGCGTTCTTCATCCGTATGGACTAGACTGGCCAGGGTTGAAATATCCATATGGGGTTGGTCCTGAAGAGCTTTCAGTGTTTTCTTGATATCTTCGGGGTGAATCATGGGAAGGTCCCCTTGAAGATTGATCACCACATTATAGTTGTTGTCGGGATCAAACCGTTGGACGCCTTGGTGGATGCGATCGGTGCCCGAGGGCAAGTTTACATCCGTCAGGACCGCAATACCGCCAGCATCTTCGATGATTTTTTTAATTTCTTCCGAGCAGCAGGCCACAATCACAGGCCCTATATTCGCCTTTTGAGCTTGTTCCCAAACGCGGAGAATCATGGGTTTCCCATGAATCAAGGCCAAGGGTTTACGATTAAACCGTTGGGCGGCAAGACGACTGGGGATGGCAATAATAGGCTTGATCATGATTGTTAACCTTTAAAAAAATATGTATAGCATGGAAAGATGATTTACTTAGCCCATAACCACTTATCAAGAATCCTGCTGCTTGTAGTCACCTTCCTATGGTGTGCTGCTCAAGCGGATTCTGAATCACACTATGTCGCGTTGCGCGGCATGGGTCAACCCAAGTATAAACAAAATTTTGCTTATTTTGATTATGTGAACCCCTGTGCCCCTAAAGGGGGTCATTTAAACTTATATACTTCGTATCGTTTTGATAGCCTAAATCCCTATAAAGATATGGGAACGCCTGCCCCCCATGCCGATTGGGTGTTTGCGACACTGATGAAGTCTTCCCGTGATAATATGGACGTCTCTTATCCCTTTGTGGCCCAATATGTACAGGTCGATCGTGATTATAAATTCGTAACCTTTTCCCTGCGGAAGAAGGCTTTTTTTCATAACGGGGACCCCATTACAGCCCATGATGTGGCGGTTTCTTTTCAGGTATTAAAAAGAGGAGGCAAGGTTTCTTGGCGACCATGGTTGGCACAGGTGGATAGGGTGGAGATTTTAGATTCCCATACGATTAAGTTTGTGTTTCAAGGCAGCAACCGAGATTTGCCTTATTTTTTGGGATCCTTGCCCATTTTTTCTAAGAAAGATCTGCAAAAAAAAGAGTGGGGCAAGCAAGAAGTCATGGTCGGAAGTGGCCCCTATAAAATTAAATCTTATCATTCAGGAAAATTTATCATTTATGAACGGATTCAGAAATGGTGGGGGGAAAACATTCCCTGCCAAAAAGGATTCCATAACTTTGATGAGGTGAAAGTAACGTATTATGCCGATAGCCGGGTGGGGTTTGAAGCTTTTAAAAAGGGATTGGTGGATTGGTGGAAAGAAGAGCGTATCAGTAATTGGCACAAGGGATACGACTTTAAAGCAGCCCAGAAGGGCCAAATTGTGAAGGCTATTTTTGAAAAACCTTTCTATCATGGGTTGACGGGTGTTTTTATAAACACGCGACAGCCCCATTTAAAGGATATCAGGGTTCGGCAGGCCTTAAATCTTTTATTTGATTTTGAATGGCTGAACAAAACGCGCTTTTTTAATTCCTATCAACGCAATAAAAGCATTTTTATGAACACGGGGTATGGGGCAGGGACTTTCCTGAATGGAGATAAAAAAGGCCTAAAAGAGCCACCTTGTTTAAAACCCAGAGACCGTATTCAAAAGGCCCTAGGCTTATTGAAAGAAGCTGGATGGCATCTAAAAAACGGTATATTAATTTCGAAAAGAACAAAGAAAAGATTCTCTGTTGACCTTCTGGTTTATGCCCCAGGTCACCGGACTTTGTTTGAAAATTTTGTACAAAATTTAAAGCAGGTGGGGATTGAAGCCCATTTTAAAGGCGGAGATATGGCGTCCTATCGTCAACGGGTGCGGGACTTGGACTTTGACTTGGTTCTGCATTTTCACCCCCATGTGGTTATTCCGGGACCCGAGCAAGAATTGTTTTGGAAAAGCACGGAAGCCAACAAGCCAGGCACCCTAAATTTATCAGGTGTCCAGGACCGAAAGGTGGATGATTTGGTTCAAAAGATCAAAATAAGCCATAATCTCCAGGATCTTAAAACTTATACCTCTTTACTAGATCGTCTGATCACTTTAGGATATTACTTAATTCCAGGGTGGATCCCTGAAAAAAGTTACGTGGCCTATTGGAAAAAAATAAACGTAAAACAGGCAAACGCCAGTTTGTATGATATAGATACCTTCTGGCTAACTGAACAAGAAAAGAGAGTTTAGTGCTTCCTTATATTTTAAAGCGTTTGGCTTTGTTATTTCCCACATTGTTTTTCATCTTGTTGGTGAACTTCTTGATTGTACAAATCACCCCAGGCGGGCCCATTGACCAGATGTTGGCCAAAATTAGTGGTATGGTCGAAGGGGCCGGTTCGGGTGAGTTGACAGAATCTGGTGAGGAATCAGACACCTATCGAGGGGCACGGGGACTGCCGCAAGATTTTATCGTAGAATTGGAAAAGCAGTATGGTTTTGATAAACCGCCTGTGGAACGATTCTTTTTGATTGTTAAAAACTATTTGAAGTTTGATTTTGGCCACAGCTATTTTCGTCAGATATCGGTGGGGGATCTGATCAAAGAAAAATTGCCCGTTTCTCTTTCCTTAGGACTTTGGTCCACCCTTTTAATTTATCTTATTTCCATTCCTTTGGGGATCTTTAAGGCCGTGCGGGATGGTAGCCGATTTGATACGGCGTCTAGTATTGTGATGGTTTTTTTATATGCTATCCCCAGTTTTCTATTTGCCCTTTTGTTGATCATTCTTTTTGCCGGCGGATCATATTGGGATTGGTTTCCCTTACGAGGCTTGTCTTCCGATAATTGGGAGACCTTAAGCTGGTTTGAAAAAATAAAAGACTATTTTTGGCATATTTGTTTACCCATTGCTTCGATTGTGATTTGTGGGCTGGCTAACCTGACCCTATTGACCAAAAATGCGTTTATCGAGGAAATTCAAAAGCAGTATGTGATTACGGCACGATCCAAAGGGTTGGATAAACAAGCCATATTATATAAACATGTTTTTAGGAACGCTGTGCTGCCGCTGGTGGCCAGATTTCCTGGTGCTTTTATTACCATATTCTTTAGCAGCAATCTATTGATAGAAATTTTGTTCTCTTTGGATGGATTAGGATTGTTGGGGTTCGAGGCAGCCGTGAATCGGGATTATCCTGTTATGTTCGGAACCCTTTATATCTTTACCTTATTAAGTCTATTTTTACATATTGTGGGGGATATTTTATACAGCCTGATCGATCCCCGTATTAATTTCGAGAAAGCCTCCTAAATGTTTAGCCCCTCTCTTTTTTCCGATAGATATCAGAAATTTATAGCGAAAAAACGTAGTTTTTATGCCTTGATTTTCTTTCTTTTTACTTTCGCTCTAAGCCTGGGGGCCGAGTTTGTGGCCAATGATAAACCTTTGTTTGTGTGGTATAAAAATAAATCTTATTTCCCTGTTTTTAAAACGTATCCTGAAAAAGAATTTGGGGGGACTTTTGAAACCGAAGCTAATTACCGAGATTCATTTGTCAAAAACTTAATTTTGAAAGATGGGTGGATGGTGTGGCCCTTCATTCGGTATAGCTATAATACGGTAAATTATGAGTTGAAAGAACCGGTGCCTTCTGCACCATCGGCTGAACATTGGTTGGGCACCGATGATCAAGGGCGCGATTTGCTGGCCCGATTAATTTATGCATACAGATTTTCAATTATTTTTGGATTAACCGTGACTATCCTAAGTGTGGCTTTAGGCTTTTTTATGGGCGCCATTCAAGGCTATTTTGGGGGATATGTGGATCTTATTTTCCAAAGATTTACAGAGGTTTGGGCAGGCCTTCCTTTGATATTTTTACTGATTACGGTATCGGCTTTATTCCGATTAAATTTTTGGATGTTGGTGTTTGTTATTTCAGCTTTTAAGTGGATGTTGGTAGTACCCATTGTGCGCGCAGAATTTTTAAAGGCTCGGCAACTAGAATATGTAAAAGCCGCTCGGGTGATGGGGCTTCCGGCTTTTAACATCATGTTCCGACACATTCTGCCCAATGTATTATCGGCCCCGTTGACATTAATTCCTTTCTTATTAATTGCGGCTATTACCCTTTTATCCACCATTGACTTCTTGGGATTTGTACCCGCTTTTGGACCACCATCCTTAGGGGAAATATTGAACCAGGGTAAAAATAATTTATACGCGCCGTGGATTGGAATAACAGGGTTTACAGCGTTGACGGTTCTTTTGACTTCGTTGATTTTTATTGGGGAAGGAATCCGAGATGCCTTTCGCCTGTATCAATCCCATAAAGGATCTTTTGTATAATGAAAAAGATAAAACCCCTATTAACCATAAAAGATCTAAGTGTGGGATTCAAAACTGAATCCGGTAATTCCCTGATTGTGGATCATATATCGTTTGATATTCATCCGGGGGAATCGGTGGCTCTGGTGGGGGAAAGTGGCTCGGGCAAATCCCTAACTGCTTTATCCATTGTGCGATTATTGCCCTATCCCGAGGCCTATCATCCCTCTGGTGAAGTGGTGTTCGATGGGATCGATGTGGGTCGGGCCCCAGGGGAAGAATTACGAGCCTTAAGAAATAAAAAAATTGGCTTTGTTTTTCAGGATCCATTGACCTCTTTGAATCCCTTGCACAAAATTGGCGACCAAGTAATGGAAGTCCTGATTCTGCATCAAAAAATGTCTACGCAGAAAGCCGCCCAGGAAGCATTGGAACTGTTAAAGTTAGTTTCGATTAATGAGCCGGAATCTAAGATGAATGCCTATCCTTTTCAATTGTCGGGGGGGGAACGACAAAGGGTGATGATTGCGATTGCCATTGCTAATAAACCCGATCTTTTAATTGCCGATGAGCCCACCACCGCATTGGACGTAACGGTTCAGGCCCAGATTTTGTCTATTTTGCAAAACTTGCAGAAAAAATTTGGGATGGCCTTGTTGATTATCAGCCACGATTTAACCGTGGTCAAAAAGATTGCCCAACGTGTTTTGGTTATGCATAAGGGGAAGATCATCGAAGAAGGGCAAACTGCAAAGATTTTCAAGTCTCCCCAACATTCTTATACAAAGAAACTGTTGGAAGCTGTCCCCTCAGGCATGATGAAGGTGCCGGGCAAAGAGCAGCCCCTTCTTTTGGAAGCCCAGAATGTAACAGTTTCATTCCCGCGGTCCCGCCTTTCATGGTTTAAGAAAACCCAAGATTTTCAGGCTTTGAAGGGGGCAAACTTTAATATCCATGTGGGAGAAACACTGGGATTGGTGGGGGAAAGTGGATCGGGCAAATCCACGCTGGCATTTTCGGTGCTGCGTCTTCAAAAATTTCAGGGAAAAATAGTTTTCCAAGGCCAATCTTTGTCTGATATTAATTCTACCGAGATGCGCGGTATTCGTAAAAGCCTGCAATTGGTTTTTCAAGACCCCTATAGTTCCTTGAATCCCAAAATGACTATCAATCAATTGGTCACTGAAGGTTTAAAATTTCATTTTCCCACCTTGGCCGAATCCGATGTGATACAAAAAGTAAGACAGGCTTTGGAAGATGTTCAATTAAGTGAGGATTTTTTAAACCGCTATCCCCACGAATTATCGGGGGGGCAGCGCCAGCGTGTTGCTATTGCACGGGCATTAATATTAAAGCCAAAGCTAATTGTATTAGATGAGCCTACGTCATCTTTGGACTTGTCGATCCAGGCCCATGTTCTGGGAATTTTGAAAGACCTTCAGAAAAAATATAAGACTTCTTTTTTGTTTATTAGCCATGATTTGCGGGTGATTAAATCTATTAGCCACCGTGTTATCGTCATGAAAAAAGGCCAAATTATTGAAGAAGGTACGGCCGAAGAAATTTTCTTGAACCCCAAAACCCCTTATACACAAGAGCTGATAAAAGCGGCGTTCATCGATTAACGACTTGCCCCAAACCTAGGCCTGAGGCAGTATGGTTAATGGAGGCAGTTAATAATGAATATTTCTTCTTTTATATTTTTATTTATTACAGTTTGTATGAGCACTGAAATGATGGCGGCCCAGGGGAGAGTATCCAAGGCACGATATGGGGCACCTGCGTCTCTTTCGGATAATGATTTTGGGGCTGAAGAAGTCTATGGAAATGAAAATTTCCAAGATGATTTTGTGGATGATATGCCGCCGCCCAAGGGGGGGAGACCCACGGCACAGCCAAAAATGTCTTCCAGAAATGATTATGAAGAGGAAAACTTTGAAGATGACTTGGGTGAGGGGACGGCCCCATCATTAGCAAGGGATTCATTTGTCCCTGCTGATCCAGTGAGACTTCCTTCTGGAAGGCCTGGATTCCAGCAAAAGATGGATATGAAGGGGCCCCAAAGGATAGCGGCTATGGTGGAGGACCCTTATGGAAAACAAAACTTATCAGGGATACCGCCTCAACCTGAGGTTCCTCCAATGGCGGCAGAAGCCCAGTTTCCGCCACGCGATTATCCCCCTAAGTTACCCCACCTGAAGATGGGGCAAACTGAATGGAACCGCATGGATTTGCACAGTTTAGTTGCCGATAGGAAAGAATAAAAAAATATAAATAATAATAAAGGGAAGGCGTACTTTTTTTTTAAGTCATCTAGCAGAAAGCTCATCCGTTGGTTCCTATCAAATTAAAGTAAAATTTATGGGAAGACCAGAGTTTACCATGGCAGTGGATTTGCCTCTTAGAACAAGCGCGTTTCATTTAAAAGAAGAAGTTCAGAATAAACTTCTAAACGAATATCGGATCCGAATCCCCAGAGAAAAGTTAATTCTGAGAAAAGAAGGGATTTTGAGGCCTTTGAAACCAGAAGATGTTCTTCAGCACCACCCAGATGGGAATGATATGCTGTATATCATCGGACGAATACCTGAAAATATCGATCAACCCGTTGCCATGGAAGTGGATTAACAGACTTAAGGCATGAAGGGTAGCACAAGAAAATCCTTCTTTGCTTTTTGGAGGGAATGTCTTTATCTTTGGGAAACCACTTTTATAAGGCAGGCTATCATCATGAAAACATTGCGGGTTTTATTTGGGGATCAGCTTTCCCAATCAATATCTAGCCTAGAGGGGAGTGATATTTCCCAGGATATTATTTTGATGTGTGAGTCGTGGGAGGAAGCTACCTTTGTGCAGCATCATAAAAAAAAGCTGGCCTTTATATTTTCTGCGATGCGGCATTTTGCCCAAGACTTAACACAATTGGGTTTTAAAGTGCACTATCATAAGATTGAAGAAGGCAAAATAAATCGATCTTATGATCAGGCTTTAACAGAGGTCATAAAGCACCATAAAATCAAACAAATTGTTGTAACCGCACCCACCGATTATGGGGTGCTTCAAAGTATTAGAAAATGGGAACAGAAGTACGACATTCCCGTTGAAATTCGGATAGATCATCGCTTTTTGTGTAGTCCAGCCCAGTTTAGGGAGTGGGCTAAAGGCAAGTCCTTGCTTCGGATGGAGTATTTTTATCGACACATGCGTAAGAAATATAATGTGTTGATGGAGGGAGACAATCCTGTAGGGGGCCAGTGGAATTATGATGCAGAAAACCGAAAGCCCCCAAAAGAGGGGTTGAAGGTTCCCAAGCCCTATACCCATAAGGTTGATGAGATTACACGGGAGGTGATAGATCTTGTCTCTGAGAAATTTCCTGACCATTTCGGCGATTTAGAACCCTTTTATTTTGCCGTTACGCGAGAGCAGGCTTTGGAGGTTTTAGCCATGTTCATCGACCAGAGACTGACGCATTTTGGAGACTATCAAGATGCAATGATAGAAGGCGAGCCATGGATGTACCATTCCCATTTAAGTTTTTATTTAAACAGTGGGTTATTATTGCCCTTAGAATGCATCAAAGCCGCAGAGGCGGCCTATAGAAAAGGAAAAGTTCCCCTGAATGCGGCGGAAGGGTTTATTCGTCAAATCATGGGGTGGCGTGAGTATGTCAGAGGCGTTTACTGTTTAAAAATGCCCACATATGCAGAAGAGAATTTTTTTCAAGCCAAACGTAACCTGCCTTATTTTTATTGGACAGCTGATACTAAAATGAATTGTTTAAAACAGTGCGTTCAAGAAACCAAACAAAATGCCTATGCCCACCATATTCAACGGTTGATGGTGTTGGGAAACTTTGCCCTATTGGCGGGGGTTGACCCCAAACAAGTGAATGAATGGTTTCTAATTGTTTATGCCGACGCGTATGAATGGGTCGAGCTGCCCAATGTTTCGGGAATGATTTTATTCGCAGACGGGGGGTATTTGGCCAGCAAACCCTATGCGGCGGGAGGTACTTATATTAATAAAATGTCGAATTACTGCAAAAATTGCAGTTACAAAGTGACAGAAAAAAACGGCTCGGAGGCGTGCCCTTTTAATTATTTGTACTGGGATTTTTTGGCCCGCAATCGGAAAAAATTAGAATCTAATCCCCGTATTGGCATGGTGTATAAAACGTATGATCGGATGGATGAAGCAAAGAAAAAAGCCATATCCCAGGATAGCCAGCATTTCTTAAAAGGATTATCATGATAAAAAAATCTGACCTGTCTTCAAAAATATGTGCGGTCTGTCATAGGCCCTTTATGTGGCGCAAGAAATGGGAAAAATGCTGGGATCAGGTGAAGTATTGTTCAAAAAGATGCGGGAATACGAAGCTTAAAAATAAGGTCAGCCCTTCATCTACAGATCATTCTGCATAAACTTTCTTTCTAAAATAGAAAATAATTCCTTCGCTTGGTGGATGGGAGAAGTTTTAATTTTCTTTACTTTATTCATAGAGTCCCTTAATTTTTTCATATGAGCACAGTATCTGTACCTATTTTAAAAGCGCACTGTTTGAAGGGCGTAAAACACGGCTTTTTTACCCGGCAGGGCGGGGTAAGCAAAGGGGTTTATGACTCATTGAATTGCAGTTTTAGGGAGCCCACAGAGGATCGTGAGGGCGATTTAAAATCAAACGTTTTGGAAAACAGACAAAGGGCCCTGGAAGCGGCAGACCTGAACCCCAGCAGCCTTTGTATGCTGCGCCAGGTTCATGGAAATGAAGTTGCCATAGCTAAAAAAGTGCCCACAGTGGCCCCTGATGCGGATGCATGGGTGACCACATCGCCCCACCTGGTATTGGGCATTCAAACGGCTGACTGTGTGCCCGTATTATTCCTGGATCGTACCCACGGGGTTATTGGGGCCGCCCATGCAGGCTGGAGAGGGGCATTAGCTGGGGTTGTTCAAAATACAGTCCAAGAAATGGAAAAGTGTGGTGCTAAAGCTCGATCTATTGTGTCGGCTATTGGTCCCTGTATTAATCAAGCTTCCTATGAAGTGGGCCAAGAATTGTATGAGGCCTTTATGGCTGATTCGGAAGAAAATGAAGAGTTTTTTATAATGCAAGATCTGCCTTCAAAAATCTTGTTTGATTTGCCAGGGTATGTGGAGCGCCAATTACAAAAAATGAACCTTAAGGAAATTGAACGCCTTCCCTATAGCACCTATGAACAAGAAGATTTATTTTTCAGTTGCCGCCGCGCCACGCATCGTCGTGAAAAAGGGTTTGGGGGTCATTTGTCTGTGATTTCCCTGGAATCGGCTTAAATCATGTTTGATGTCTTGGACAAAATGGAAATTAAACAAAAGGGGGTTGCCCTTATTTTATCGTCGCCTTCAGGGGCGGGGAAATCATCCATTTCACATGCTTTAATGGCTGAAAATCCCAATTTTTCCTTGTCGGTTTCGGTGACAACACGTGTGCCTAGACCCGGTGAAGTGGAGGGTAAACATTATTACTTTAAAACCCAAGAAGAATTCGATGCCCTGGTCGAACAAGAGGCCTTTTTAGAATGGGCCAAAGTGTTTGGTCATTCTTATGGCACTTTGCGCGAACCTGTAGAGCATGCTCTGCACGCAGGTGGTGATATTATATTTGATATTGATTGGCAAGGAACCCAACAATTATGCCAAACCATTCGACCCGATGTGGTTTCTATTTTTCTGTTGCCTCCTTCGTTAAAAGAGCTGGAAACCCGTCTTTATAAACGAGCCCAGGATCATGAATATGTTATTCTGGATCGCATGAATAAAGCCATTTCAGAAATTAGCCATTGGCCCGAATATGACTATGTTTTGGTGAATGATCATTTCGAAACGACGGTGAATCATATTTTGCAGATTGTTTCGGCCGAGAAAATGCGCCGTCGTCGCCAAATCGGCTTAGAAAAATTTATTAAGACACTCGTGGAATAAGTAAACTTCAACCTTTCCAATTCTTAGAAAAAACCATATGATAGGCTCGTATTTTTAAATAAAGAGCAGTTATATGAAATTATCCCAATACTTTTTACCAACCCTTAAAGAAACACCCAGTGAAGCCCAAGTGGTTTCTCATCGCTTAATGCTGCGGGCTGGCATGATTGCCCAAGATACGGTGGGGATTTATTCATGGCTGCCCTTTGGGTTAAAAGTGCTGCAGAATGTAGAGCAAGTCATTCGGGAAGAACAAGACAGGGTGGGCTGCCAAGAGGTTTTAATGCCCTTGTTCCAGAATCGGGACTTGTGGAAGGAAAGTGGACGCGACGATGCCTATGGCAAAGAAATGTTGCGCATAGAAGACCGTCACGAACGGGAAATGGTATTTGCCCCTTCGTCGGAAGAAGTGGTGCATGATTTATTTCGTCGTCATTTAAAAAGCTATAAGGATTTGCCCAAGTGTTTTTACCAAATTCACTGGAAATTTCGGGACGAAGTGCGGCCCCGTTTTGGCATCATGCGGGGTCGTGAGTTTTTGATGAAGGATGGATATTCCTTTGATATAAATGCGGAAGCCGCGCGGGAAACTTATAAAAAAATTCTTCGGTCGTACCTGGCCATTTTTAAGCGATTGGGCTTGGTGGCCTTGCCCATGCGCGCCGACACTGGACCCATTGGCGGGGATTTAAGCCATGAGTTTCATGTGCTGGCCCAAACGGGAGAAAGTGGCGTTTTCTATGACCAGAAATATGATCGTCTTAAGGAAAATATCGAGTCGATGGACGTGGAAGACCTGCTGCAGCTGTATGCCAGTACGGATGAAATGCATGATCCGGCCACATGTCCTGTGCCGGCCAGTGATTTGAAAGAAGCCCGAGGGATTGAAGTGGGGCATATTTTTTATTATGGCACAAAATACACCAAAGCCATGAACATCACCGTTATGGGGCCAGATGGTAAACCTTTGCACCCTGAGGGGGGATGTTATGGAATTGGCGTGTCGCGCGTGGTGGGGGCCTTGATCGAGGCCAATCATGATGACCGTGGGATCATTTGGCCAGAAGTTGTATCCCCCTTTTTGGTAGGATTGATTAATTTAAAAATCAAGGATGTGGCTTTGTCCCAGTTATGCGAGAAGCTTTACGCCCAGATGGCTGCCGCTGGTATTTCTGTTTTGTATGATGATCGGGATGAAGGGGCAGGATTCAAGTTTTCGAATATGGATTTAATTGGTCTGCCCTGGCAGCTTATTGTGGGCCCTCGCAGTGTGGACAGTCAAACCGTAGAAGTGAAAAATAGGCGGACAGGGCATGTAACAGAAATTTCTGTAGATACTGTTTTGTCATTTCTTAAAGAGACGTTAAAATCGTTTTTATGATTAAGTTTCAGAAAATGATGGTGCGGCGTTATTTATGGCCGCGGCGTGCAGAAAGCTTTTTAAAAGTTATTAACGTATTCTCGTTGCTGGGCATCACATTGGGGGTGGCCACCCTTATTGTTGTGATGTCGGTAATGAACGGGTTTCGCCACGAGTTGATGTCTAAAATTTTAGAATTCAACAGTCACCTGACCGTAACTGACCACGAAACAGGTTTTGCTGATTTGTCTTCTATTTCTGGTCAAATTTCAGCGATCAAGGGGGTTGAGCGTCTAGTGCCCGTTATTGAAGGGCAGGGGATGTTATCTTTTAATAGTCAGTCCTTTGGGGTGGTTATTCGGGGGCTGCCCTATGACCATTTAATATCCAGGACTATTTTAACCCAAAAAAATCTAATGGGATCTTTCTTTCCCTTCCGAAGCGATGAGGATGGCATTGCGGTGGGGGCCAGATTGGCCGAAAAGGCCCGTTTGAAAATAGGAGACCCCGTGCGGTTGATTATTCCCGAGGGGCATTTGACCCCCTTTGGGCGCATGCCTCGCACCCAGACGTTCAAGTTAGAAGCCATTTATGAGTCAGGGGTGTTTGAATATGATAGTGGGGTGGTTTTTATACCCTTCGGGGCCGCTAATAATTTCTTTCAAAAAGAAGGAAAAATAAGTTATATCGAACTGTTCTTAGCCGATCCTTACCAAACTGATCCTGTGATTAATGACCTTCAAAACCTATTAAAACGGCCTTCACAATACCTGACTTGGTCCCAGGCTAATGCGAGTTTCTTTGAAGTAATTAAGGTGGAACGAAACGTCATGTTCCTTATTCTAAGCCTGATTATTTTAATTGCGGTTTTTAACATTATTTCGAGCTTAATTATATTGGTAAAGGATAAAACCCAAGATGTGGCTATTTTAAAAACCATGGGCGCCAGCTCGCATCAAATTATGACCATTTTTGCAGGAGTAGGCACCTTGTTGGGCGTTATAGGCACGGTGGCAGGGGTGGCGATTGGGGTATGGGTGGCCCTAAATCTGGAATCCATTCGTCAGTTTTTACAATGGGTGACAAATTCGACCTTGTTTCATCAGGAATTTTACTTTTTAACCGAGCTTCCGTCCCAATTAGATGTATCACAAATTCTGGGTATTTCATTGATGAGTTTAGGATTTTCCATTTTGGCCACGCTTTATCCCGCTTGGAAGGCCTCGAAACTAAGCCCCATCGAGGCGTTGCGTTATGAATAGTCCTTTGGTTCACCTTAATAATGTTCATAAAAAATTCTATGAAAGTTCTTATTTTGTTCATATCTTAAAAGGCGTTAACCTCAGCATAGAAAAAGGCCAAGTGGTGGGGTTATTGGGGGAATCGGGGGTGGGAAAATCCACGCTTCTTCATGTGATGGGATTGTTGGATACTATTACTTCGGGTGAAGTTTTTATTGATGAAATGAATTTAACCCATTTTTCCGAGCAAGAACGCACCTGTTTTAGACGCAAACATGTGGGATTTATTTATCAAAAACATTATTTACTTTCAGAATTTAACGTGCTGGAAAATGTGATGATGCCTCTTTTAATTCAGGGTATGGATAAAAAAGAGGCCGAATTTAAATCAACGGAGATGTTAGAAAAGGTCTCCTTGTCCCATCGTTTAAAATACTCGGTGCTTAAGTTGTCAGGCGGTGAGCAACAACGTGTTTCCGTGGCCCGAGCCTTGGTAAAAAAGCCCAAGATTTTGTTGGCGGATGAACCTACAGGGAACTTGGATGAAGACACAGGCAATCAGGTTTTTGATTTATTCCTAGGCCTGGCCAAACAGCAGAATGTTACCACATTTATGGTGACCCATAATAAAAATCTAACCCGGCAAATGGATCGCGTTCTTTTGTTGGAAGATGGGGTGGTTAAGGAACAATGACCCGTCCTTCTTTTATTCATTTGCGTGTGCATACGGCCTATTCTTTGTTAGAAGGTGCCTTAAAGATTCCCCAGATTATAGAGTTGTGTAAAAAGCACAATATGCCGGCGGTTGCTATGACGGATAGCAATAATATGTTTGGGGCATTAGAATTTTCCATGGCCTGTGCCAAAAATAAGATCCAGCCTTTGGTGGGGATTGAAATTGGCCTGGGTCTTCCCCAGTTCAAGGATACCTTGGAAGGAGTGCCGTCCATGGTTCTTTTGGCGCAAACAAAAGAAGGATATGGGAATCTTTTAAAGCTGGTGAGTCAGGTGTATGCCGAGCTTCCCACCCGTCGGGTGCCCCATATCACGTTAGAAGACCTGAGTCGATATGCCCCAGGCTTGATTGCATTATCAGGGGCCGCCCAGGGGCCTTTAGGAAAATTAGTTCTTCAGAACCAAAAGGAAGAAGCCAAAAAATGCATCCAACAATTGAAGACCATATTTGGGGATCGGTTCTATATGGAATTGCAGCGCCATGGGTTGGATATAGAAGATAAAACAGAAGAATTCTTTATTGAAGAGGCCTATGCCCATCATATTCCTTTAGTTGCCACCAATAACTGCTTTTTTTCCGAAGCCGCCATGTATGAAGCCCACGATGCATTACTGTGTGTGGCGGCAGGGGCCTATGTGATGGAAGAGAATAGACGGCGAGAGTCGCCTCATCACTTCTTTAAATCTCAGAAAGAGATGGCAGATCTTTTCCAAGACATTCCCGAGGCTATTCAGAATACCGTTCTGATTGCAGAGCGGTGCTCGTTTATGCCCGAGCCTTCCCCTAAGCCCTTATTACCCTTATTTCAAACTGATTCTGGCCGCAGCGAAGAAGAAGAACTGCGCCATCAAGCCGAGGTGGGTCTTGAAAAAAGACTGGCTCACAAAAAAACACCTGAGCCTGAAAAAGCATCTTTAAGGGAACAATACAAAAAACGCCTAGATTACGAAATTTCCATCATTATTCAAATGGGGTTTGCCGGATATTTTTTGATTGTTTCCGATTTTATTAAGTGGGCAAAGGAACAGAAAATACCCGTGGGGCCGGGTCGTGGATCGGGGGCTGGATCTTTGGTGGCGTGGTCATTGTTGATTACGGATATAGACCCCATAGAATTTAACCTTATTTTCGAGCGGTTTCTAAACCCTGAACGTGTTTCCATGCCGGACTTTGATATCGATTTTTGCCAAGATCGACGGGATGAGGTGATTCAATACGTTCAACATCGGTATGGGTCAGAAAAAGTGGCCCACATTATTACCTTTGGAACCTTGCAAGCCCGAGCCGTTTTAAGAGATGTTGGAAGGGTTTTACAAATGCCCTATAGCCAGGTGGATCGTATTTGTAAACTGGTTCCTTTTAATCCGGCCAGCCCCTGCACATTACAAGAAGCCATTAATCAAGAACCTTTGTTGCGCGAAATGCGCCGTGAAGATGAATCTGTGGCGAAGCTTATGGATATTTCGCTGAAACTAGAGGGGCTGTATCGCCATGCGTCTACCCATGCGGCGGGCATGATTATTGCTGCCCGTCCCTTAGACGAGGAAGTGCCCCTTTATCGGGATCCCAAATCCGACATCTTGGCTACTCAATTTAGTATGAAATATGTGGAATTGGCGGGGTTGGTGAAGTTCGACTTTCTTGGATTAAAAACCCTGACTATCCTGGAAAAAGCAGCCCAGATGGCCCGAGATCAGGGGCATGACCTTGAGATCTCAGAAATACCCCTGACGGATGAGAAGACCTTCGAGCTGCTGAGGCGGGCAGAAACGGTGGGGCTATTTCAGGTGGAGGGCCAGGGTATGCGGGATGTTCTCCGCCGATTGAGGCCCGAAAAATTTGAAGAGCTGATTGATGTAAACGCCTTGTATCGCCCTGGACCTATGGACGATATTCCTAGATATTTGGCCTGTAAGCATGGTGAGCAAAAGGTTTCTTATTTGCATCCCGCGTTGGAACCCATTTTGAAATCCACCCATGGAGTGATGGTTTATCAAGAGCAAGTCATGCAGATTGCCCAGGTTTTGGCAGGATATACCCTGGGAGGCGCCGATCTTTTACGCCGTGCTATGGGTAAAAAAATAAAATCCGAAATGGATGCCCAGCGGGCTATTTTCACGGAAGGAGCCGTTAAGAATCGGATCGACCGGGAGGTGGCTTCGCAAATATTTGACCAGATGGCCAAATTTGCCGGCTATGGATTTAACAAATCGCACTCGGCTCCCTATGCGTTAGTATCTTATCAAACGGCCTATATGAAAGCCAACTTCCCCCACGAGTTTTTGGCGGCCACCATGACGTACGATATGCATAATACGGATAAGCTGGCTGTGTATTACCAGGAGCTAAAGGATATGGGGATCAAACTGTTACCCCCCGATGTTAATAAGTCATCCGCTTTGTTTACGGTGGAGGTTGACCCTTTGACTGAGGAAAAATCCATTCGATACGCTTTGGGGGCCTTAAAAAATGTGGGTGTTCAGGCCATGGAAACCTTAACTCACGAAAGGCAAAAAGGGGGACCTTTTAAGCATCTGGGTGATTTTTTAAGCCGCCTGAGTGGAAAAGTACTGAATAAGAGACAGCTGGAAAATATGATTGCGGCAGGGGCCATGGATTGTTTAAACCCTAATCGGCGGGCGCTTTATGAATCGGTTGAGGCCATGCTGAAACATACAAGCGCCTGGGCCCAAACAAGGGGAAGTAGTCAAACCGTTCTGTTTGCCCGGGAAGAAACCCAAGACACATTCACTGTGCAAAATATGAATGACTGGGGTATTTTAGAGCGTCTTTCAAAAGAAGCCGATGCTGTAGGATTTTATTTGTCATCACACCCTTTACAAGCCTATGGAGAAGAGGCTTTGTCCCATTTATCTATTGTGCGTAGTATGGATTTAGAAAACTATGGGGGGGCTGTGGCACGGATGGTGGGGTTGCCTGCTTCTTTTAAAATTAAAACGTCTAAAAAAGGGAACCGTTTTGCGTTTATGGGATTGTCCGATGCCTATGGGACCTATGAAATTTTAGTATTTTCCGACAAATTAGATCACGCTCGAGAGTTGATAGAAAAAGGAGACCCCCTTTTTATTCAGGTTTCCTTAAAAAAAGACGAGCAGGGGGCTTTGCGATTGGCCGCTTTGGATTTTAAAGAATTGGCCACGGTGGTGGCCTCGTTAAAATATAGCGTGTCCTTGCACATGGATAGTTTGTCTTCAATTGAAGGCTTAAAAAGCTTTTTGGATTCAAAACCGAAAGGCAAAATGGAAGTTAAGCTTTTCTTGACGCAAGAGTCTGGCCAGTTAGAAGTGACCTTGCCCGAGAAGTATCATCTATCATTTGATGATCGGGAATGGTTAAAAAATCTGACAGGTATAAGACTAGAAGAAAAAATAGATGCTTAGGGGGTAGAAATATGGGTCGACTTCATGAAAAAATAGCCTTGATTACAGGGGCAGCCCAAGGGATTGGTTGTGCTATGGCCAAAAGGTTTATTGAAGAGGGGGCCACCGTTATTTTAACGGATGTGCAGGATGAACAGGGGATTTGTGTGGCTAAAGAGTTGGGCCCTAAGGCCCATTATTACCATTTGGATGTGAGTGATGAAACCAAATGGATTGAAACACTGGATCGGGTGATTCATAAATTTAAAAGATTGGATATTTTGGTTAATAATGCCGGCATCACGGGTCTATCCGAAGGGTTTGGTCCCCAAGACCCCGAGAACATTTCCCTGGAGGATTGGCATGCCATCCATAATGTGAATATGGATGGTGTGTTTTTGGGGTGTAAACAGGGTATCCGTGTGATGAAGAAAACCGGGGGGTCCATTATTAACATGTCTTCCCGTTCAGGCGTAGTGGGGATTCCAGGAGCGGCCGCCTATGCCTCGAGTAAGGCTTCTAATCGCAATCATACCAAGACGGTGGCGCTGTATTGTGCCGAGAAGCAGTATAATATCCGATGCAATTCGATTCACCCGGGGGCCATTCTAACGCCATTATGGGAATGTATGTTGGGTGCAGAACCGCAGAATAGGGAAGAGGGATTTAGGGCCATTGCAGCGGGTGTTCCCTTGAAACGTATGGGTACGCCCGAAGAGGTGGCAGCACTAGCCGTTTATTTGGCATCCGATGAATCGGGGTATGTGACCGGCGCTGAATTTACCATTGATGGGGGCATCTTGGCGGGGTCATCCGCGGCGCCCTCGAAATAAAATTATTCCTATATTTTGCCCTGTTTTTCAATGAAAACCTCATAAAGATAAGTAAAATAGGTATGTAAAAATCGCATACCTATATGGATTAATATGATCTGTTTCGGGGTGTAAAAAAGCTTATATTCAACAGTGAAGCGAGAAATTGCTTCACAAGTTTGCCGAAAGGTTAACCACTTCTAGGCGCAAAGCCTAGAACTAAGAGTTTTCTCTTAGTTACGTCTCCCAGACGTAAGCCTCCCTGTTAAACTGGGGCCAGAGTAATATCTGGCCCTTTTTATTTTTTTGAAGCTGTGGATAGACCGGTTTTCTCGAAGTGTTTTTTATTGAATGCCATAGGCCATATAATTGACCTCTAAAGTGTCTGACAGGACCCATTCATTTTTTAGAATAGAGAAACTGATCCCTTGAAATTTTACATCTGAAAACCCGGCGTTAGAAAAATGATGATAAAGCTCGGAGGGTTTAAGAAAGGAAGACCACTGATGTGTACCCTGGGGAACCCATTTTAAAAGACGTTCTGCCGCAATAATTCCTTGTAAATAAGATCGCCACGTACGGTTTAGGGTAGCCACAATACACAAACCTTGGGGTTTTGTTTTTTGAAGACATTCCTTTAAGAAAGCTTGGGGGTTTGGAATGTGCTCTAACACTTCCAAGGCTAGTAACACATCATATGTTTTATGATCATTAAAATCTTCCAGTGTAGATTGGCTGTAAAAAATATTTAAACCAAAGTGGTGGGCATGGGCTTTGGCCGTTGCAATATTTTCTTTACCGGGGTCAATCGCTGTAACGCTGGCCCCCAGTCGACATAAGGGTTCGGCCATGAGGCCTCCTCCGCATCCGATATCCAATATATGAAGATTCTTTAGGGGAGTTTTTGAAGGTGTTAACTTAAAGTATGATAACAGTAGGTTTCTAATGTACCCAAGCCTTACAAAATTAAGGGCATGCAACGACTGATAGGGACCCGATTCATCCCACCATTGATGGGCGAGATTTTCGAACTTTTCCACCTCATGAATATGCATATTTTTATGGGGTGTGATCATTTTTTTCCCTTTCCTTTAAACATAACATAATTTTCTTTTTTTTTATAAGGACTATTGGTAAGTTAAGAAAATAAATTAACCTGCAGAAATACAGAAATCTTATGCACACAAAATTAAATACTTTATGGAAACGGGGATGTGAGCTGTTGGGATCCCAATATGCAATTTTAGGTGGAGCCATGACATGGGTTTCCGAGCCAGGGCTGGTCGCTGCCATTTCAAATGCGGGGGGATTCGGGGTTTTGGCCTGTGGATCCATGCCCCCTGAAATGTTGTCCCAGGAAATAAAGCGTACCCGTAGTCTGACCTCTAAGCCCTTTGGCGTGAACCTTATTTTGCTTCATCCCCAGATCCAAGAGCTGATCGATGTGTGTGTGCAAGATAAAGTATCCCACGTGGTGTTGGCTGGTGGATTCCCCCAAGCCACTTCTCTTGAGACGTTGAAATCGGCCGGTATTAAGGTATTGGCCTTTGCCCCATCCTTAATCATGGCCAAAAAATTGATTCGTATGGGGGTTGATGGATTGATTATCGAAGGAATGGAAGCGGGTGGTCATATAGGCCCCGTGTCCACCACCGTCCTGGCCCAGGAAATTTTGCCCCATATTCAGGATGTTCCTGTGTTTGTGGCGGGCGGTATTGGCCGGGGTGAAGCCATTGTTTCCTATTTGGAAATGGGGGCCTCAGGTTGTCAATTGGGAACGCGGTTTGTTTGTGCCCATGAATGCAAAGCCCACCCTAATTTTAAAAAAGCTTTCTTGCGTGCCAATGCCCGGGATGCCGTGGCTTCGGTTCAGATCGACGAACGATTCCCTGTGATTCCTGTGCGGGGATTGGCCAATAAAGGAACAGAAGAGTTCCTGCGGTTTCAGCAAGAAATAATTCAGCGGGTAGATAGCCAAGAGATTAGCCTTAAAGAAGGACAATTGGAAATCGAGCATTATTGGGCTGGGGCCTTGCGCCGAGCGGTGGTAGAGGGTGATGTGGAAAAGGGATCGCTGATGGCCGGACAAAGTGTGGGGATGGTTTCTAAGGAACAGCCCGTATCAGAGATTATTCAAGAGCTATTAGACCAAGCGTTAACAGCTTTGGAAAAGAAAAATTGTGCTTAAGAAAAAAACCAGAAAACAACACCCACCAAAAGCCCAAGGAACAGAATCCATCCCATAAAAGAGTTGAAACTTTTAGAATAAGATTTTTGATTCCTGTTGGCGGGGTTTCTCATGTTTATTTATCCTTTGATTGAAAAAATATATCAAATTTTTTCATTTTCTCAATGGGAAAAAAGATGAAAAAATGCTCTGTTCTAGAAAGGTAGTATAAATTAAAAAATAACAAAAAACCCACCGATTATTATGCGGTGGGTTTTTCTTTTATAAATTTCAATAATGAATTATTCCTTGTTGCCTTGGGCATCAGCATCGTCATTAGAATCAACGATTTCTAGAGTTGATGGGGCTTGATCAGAAGATGCGTCTTTCTTGAATATAGCTTCTGGGGTTTCCAATAATTTTTTCGCTTCTTCTTCAGAAGGAGCAACACTTATTTTTACAAACGTGCTGACTTCGGGATGAAGGGCAAGCTTAATATCATAAACACCAACGGTTTTAACAGGGGTATCAATCCGCACTTGTGCGTGGGTAATAGAGATACTTTTCTCTGCAAGGTATTTGGCGATATCGCGGCTTGTTACGGACCCATAAAGTTGACCGGCTTCACTGGCTTGGCGAATAACCAAAAGTTTTACCTTTTCAATTTTCTTAGCTAAACCTTCCGCTTGGGTTTGAAGATCTTTGCTTTTTTCTTCCAAAGCAGCGCGTTGGTTTTCAAAGTAAGCAATGTTTTCAGCAGTGGCACGCAAAGCTTTCTTTTGGGGCAGCAAATAGTTGCGTCCAAAACCATCTTTTACAGAAACAACATCGCCCATGCGGCCTAGTTTTTCAATACGTTCTAATAAAACTACTTTCATTTCAGAATTCCTTACTTGGATACATAGGGCATAAGAGCAATATAACGAGCTCTTTTAATGGCCACTGACAAAGCACGTTGTGCCTTTGGAGTTACATATGTAATACGGCGTGGCATAATTTTCCCACGTTCTGTTACAAATCTAGACAAGGTCTTGGTGTCTTTATAGTCGATGGCAATTCCATCGGGGCCACTGAAAGGGCAGGTTTTTTTACCACCAAAGCTAAATCTATTTTGACCGGGTCCGCTTTTTGGCTTTTTTTTGAAATCTTTTGTATCTCTAGTCATTTTTTAAATCCTTATCTTTTTATTCGCTGTCTCGTTTAGATTGCATCATGACAGAAGGGCCTTCTTCCAGCTTGTCTACTTTTACAGAGAGACTTTTTAGGATGTCTTCGTTCAAATTCATTTCATGACGCAAGCTGGAAATGATTTTTCCTGAAGCTTTAATTTTCAAAAGAACATAATGTCCGCGACGATTTTTGCGAATGGGATAGGCCAAAGTTCTAAGGCCCCAGTATTCGTGTTCCTTGACTTCGCCTTTTTGATCTTGGATTAATTTTTTATATCCTTCAATCAAAGCGTCTACTTGACTGGGGGATAAATCTTGACGTGCAATAAAAATATTTTCGTAAAATGACATATAAACTCCTTATGGCTAAAAAAATTACCGATAAATCTAGCGTATCTAGCATGTTCGGCAAGAAGTACATTACGATTAACCCCCAGTTTATACGAGTTTTCCCAAGGATTTGCAAGAAATAAAAATACTTCCCCTGGACGCCAAAATTAGATAAAAGACAAACACAATAAAACGCAAGTAATAGAGGTTGAATGAAACAAGCTATTTTATTCCCAGGTCAAGGCTCGCAAGCGGTGGGCATGGGCAAAGAACTGTATGATGCTTTTCCAAGTACACGGCAGATATTTGAAGAATTAGATGACACCTTATCCCAAAAACTAAGTGCCCTTATTTTTGGGGGTCCGGCCGATCAGTTGATGTTAACTGAAAATACCCAGCCTGCGTTGGTTGCAGTTTCCATGGCTGTTTTAAAAGTGATGCAAGAAGCAGGCGCAGACATTTCGGGCTTTTCTTATGCGGCGGGTCATTCATTAGGTGAATATGCGGCTTTGTGTGCCGGGAATGTGATGAGCTTTGCAGATACCGTTAGGGCTTTAAAACAACGGGGATTGGCCATGCAAAAAGCCGTACCTGTAGGGCATGGTGGCATGGTGGCTTTGATTGGCGCCTCATTAGAACAAGCCGAAGACATTGCACGACATGCCTCGGCACACGGTGTTTGCGAGGTAGCAAATGATAACTGCCCCGGACAAATTGTGTTAAGTGGCGAATTGAAGGCGTTAGAGCATCTGCCCGCCATCGCTGAGACTTTTTCTTTACGCAAGGTCATTCCTTTAAGTGTGAGTGCCCCTTTTCATAGCTCGTTAATGGGGCCTGCGGCCCATACCATGGAAGGCGTATTAAATGAAATTTATTTTAATAAATCGGTATTACCAATAGTTCCTAATGTGACGGTGGTTCCCGAAACGACGGGGGACATTTTGCGCAATTTATTGGTGCGTCAAATCACCGGCCGTGTGCGCTGGACAGAAACCATTCAAAAGTTACATTCCTTAGGGGTAGAACGCTTTGTTGAGGTGGGCTCGGGCAAGGTACTGAGTGGGCTGGTGAAAAGAATTCTACCTACAGTGGAAATTGTGTCCGTCCATACCCCCCAGGATGTAGAAGCCTTTATGGCATTACCCGCATTAAAATAGTTAGGAGATTATATGTTTAATTTTAAAGATAGAAAAATTCTAGTGACCGGGGCTTCGGGATCCATTGGACATGCGATTGCCCAAGCTTTCCACCAACAAGGAGCCACGGTTACCCTTAGCGGGCGTCGACGGGACGCTTTGGAAAAAATAGCCGACCAATTTAACAATGAACGCGTACATATTGTGACGTGCGATTTGATAGATGAGGCATCGGTTGCAAAGCTTATTCCCGATACCATCGAGCAAATGGGCGGCATTGATACCCTAATCAATAATGCAGGCATCACCAAGGATGGCCTTATGTTTGTCATGAAGCCTGAGGCTTGGCAAGAAGTCTTACGTGTTAATCTAGAGGTTCCTTTTCGGCTGACCCAGGCAGCTTTACGCCATATGTTAAAAGCCCAATTTGGCCGTGTGATTAATATTACCTCGGTTGTGGGTGTTACGGGTAACCCTGGACAAACCAACTATTCGGCCTCGAAAGCGGGATTGATTGGCATGTCTAAGTCGCTGGCTAAAGAGGTGGCTTCCAGAAATATTACGGTGAACTGTATCGCCCCCGGCTTTATCAAATCGCCCATGACAGACGTCTTAACGGATGAACAAAAAGAAAAAATTGCAACGGCGATCCCCCAAGGCCATATTGGATCGCCCGCAGATATTGCGGCTGCGGCCGTCTATTTAGCCAGCCGTGAGGCGGGTTATGTAACCGGCCATACCCTCCATGTAAATGGGGGGATGGCGATGGTTTAATTTTTGACTAGTCAAATTAAACTGTTTATGATAGCTAGGACTTTCATGTCTAGCGATGGGCATCTGAATGCCCTGGCTATTTAAAATGATAACTAAAAATTAAAAAGGATTAGGTAATTATGAGTGATACGGCAAGCAAAGTAAAAAAAGTTGTGATGGAAAAATTTAAGTTGGATGAATCAAAAGTAACTGATAACGCCAGCTTCACAGATGATATTGGCGCAGACAGCATTGACTTGGCCGAACTTATTATGCTTTTTGAAGACGAATTCGGATGCGAAATTCCCCAAGAAGATGCAGAAAAAATTAAAACAGTAAAAGACGCTGTGGATTATATCGATAAGCATGCCAAGTAATACGGCGTATTAAAACCCTTTAACCAGATAGAGCCCTATGAAACGTATCGTTGTTACAGGAATTGGAATGGTAAGCCCACTGGGGCCTACGGCCCCCCGCAGTTGGGAAAGACTTATTCATTCTGAATCGGGTCTTCGTAAGATCCAACAATGTGATGTTTCAGATCTGGCGTGCCAAATTGGCGGGGAAGTGGTGACGATGGCCGAGGGGGAGACTCCGACGCCCGACACCCTTCATGTGGATGCCTTCGTGGAGCCCAGAAACCAGGGTAAAATGGGCCGCTATTGCATTTTTGGTATTGCCGCCGCAGACGAAGCCCTGAAAGATGCAGGATGGTTGCCCGAAACGGAAGAGCAAAAGCAACGTACCGGTGTTTTGATTGGAAGTGGTATTGGTGGCCTGGAAGGCATTTATCAAAATGCCGTGGCCTTGGTGGAAAAAGGGCCGCGTCGGGTGAACCCCTTCTTTATTCCAGCCTGTCTTATTAACCTGACATCCGGCAACGTTTCCATTAAGTATGGCTTAAAAGGACCCAACCACTCGGTGGTTACAGCCTGTTCCACCGGGGCCCACGCCATTGGGGATGCGGCTCGATTGATTCAGTATGGGGATGCGGATGTGATGGTGGCCGGAGGCTCTGAAGCTAGTATTTGTCGTTTAGGGATTGCAGGGTTTGCCGCGTTGCGTGCCTTGTCTACTTCTTATAATGATCGACCCACTGAAGGGTCACGGCCATGGGATAAGGGCCGTGATGGTTTCGTAATGGGTGAGGGAGCTGGTGTTGTTGTTCTAGAAAGCCTGGAGCATGCCCAGAAGCGTGGAGCCAAAATTTATGCAGAACTGGTAGGGTATGGCCTATCCGGAGATGCCTATCACGTGACAGCACCTGATGGAGATGGAGCCTATCGTGCCATGAAAATGGCCTTGAATCGTGCGGAAATTTCTCCCGAAGACATTGGTTACGTGAATGCTCATGGGACTTCTACGCCGGTAGGAGATGTAATGGAATTGCAAGCCGTTCAACGTTTGTTTGGCAATCGTCCACAACTCTCCATGTCATCGACTAAGTCATCCATAGGACATCTTTTAGGGGCGGCGGGTAGCGTCGAAGCTATTTTTTCAATTCTGGCCATGCGGGATGGCATTTTGCCCCCCACGCTGAATCTTCATGACCCAGACCCCGCCTGTGAAGGTGTGGATCTGATCCCTTTAAAAGCAAAAGAAAAGAAGGTAAACTATGTGTTATCGAATTCTTTTGGCTTTGGGGGGACAAATGCCTCACTCGTTTTTAAACGGTTTTCATAACGCTTATAATCCTTGGTATAAAAGGGTTTTTTGGTCTATTTCTTCTGTTCTTTATTGCCTGCTGGGGTTATATGGATCCATCCATGCCCCCGGCGTTTTTCCCCATTCGGTGACAATTAAAATAAAATCTGGCGAAAGTGTGCCAGCCATCAGTCAAAATTTGTATAATCTGGGCCTGATTCGTTCAAAGTTTCTTTTTAATCTTTATTTACGTTATACCCACAAAGATCGTGCGCTCAAAAAGGGACAATATGTTTTTGAACCCTATATGTCGCAGGCTTATATTGCGGATGCTATTTTTAAAGGGTTTGGTATTTACTATAAAATATTTATTCCCGAGGGATATACCAACTTGAGAATCGCAGAAACTGTAGAAAAGTATGATTTCTTTGAAAGGGATACCATTTCTTTGCCTCCGGAAGGACGACTGTATCCGGATACCTATAAAATAGAAGGGGGAACATCTTATTCGGCGTTCTTTAAGATGATGCAAGAAAAAATGGAAGAAGAACTAGAAAAATCTTGGAAGAAACGGGCACCCAATCTTTATTTTAAAACACCTGAAGAGGTTTTAATTGTGGCCTCAATTATTGAGAAAGAAACCAATATTCAGCATGAAAAACATCTGATTTCAGGGGTTATTATGAATCGTTTAAAGAAGGGAATAAAACTGCAAATGGACCCGACCACCATTTATGGGCTGTCTAAGCGAGGTATTTTGGGTCGTCCTTTGAAGCTGAGTGATTTAAAGGGCAAAAATGCTTTTAATACCTATTACATTAAAGGGTTGCCCCCTACGCCCATTTGTAACCCCGGCAAAAAATCCTTGGATGCTGCTGTGAATCCGGTTTGGACATCCCACCTTTTTTATGTGGCAACGGGGCAGGGGGGGCACGCTTTTTCGGCCACCTATGAACAACATGTTGAAAACATTAAAATGGCTAAAAGCCAAAGATCTACATGAAAAGACTGCTTCTTAACATCTTTTTCTTATTGGGGTTGGGCGGATGTTCGGCCTATTATGAGGGCCCCATTTCCGACCACTTTGATGGCAAAGTTTTTTTCGACCCCCACAAACCCTTTCCGGGCAGTTTGTGGAAAGTAATCAAATGGAAACTAACCAGTACATCAGGGGTGTGGCCCAAAACCATGAAGAAACCCCTTTATGAAAAACCACTGGCCCGGGTTTATGGGTCTGATTTAAAGGTGACGTATCTAGGGCATGTGACTTTTTTAATTCAAACCCAGGGGCTGAATGTTTTAACGGATCCCGTGTGGTCGGACAGGGCCAGCCCTGTTTCTTTTTGGGGACCCAAACGTGTTATACAACCAGGTTTGCCCTTAGAGCAGTTGCCCCCCATCGATGTGATCTATGTTAGCCATAACCATTATGACCATTTGGATGTAAAAACACTGGATCGGTTATGGACATTGTATCATCCCCGGATTATTACGCCCTTGGGAAATGATCGGATTATCCAAAATCACAATTCTGATATAAAAGTCGAGGCCTATGATTGGGGTGAACATGTGGTGCTGAGCCCTGATGTTGCTTTGCATTTATCGCCTATGCAACATTGGTCGGCCAGGGGAATTTTGGATAGAAATAAGGCCTTATGGGCCGCCATGACATTGGTCACTTCCAGGGGCAACATTTATTTTATTGGGGATTCGGGGTATGGAGAAGGTCGATATTTTAAGGCTGACCGGGAAAAATTTGGAAAACCTAGATTAGCCTTATTGCCCATGGGGGCCTATAAACCCAGATGGTTTATGGATTATGCCCATATGGGGCCCCAGGAAATGGTGAGGGCCCATGAAGATTTGGGGGCGCCTTATACGGTGCCTTCACATTATGATGTGTTTCCTTTAGCAAATGAAAACTATGGAGATGCCTTGAAAGATCTGGATGAGGCTAAGGGCGCGCTTCAAACCCCCGAGCGTATCCATGTCCTGCAGGTGGGGCAGGGGTGGTTTGTGCCTTCATTTTAGGAGAGACGTAGATAATATTTTCACTTCATGTCCCGATAATTATTTTCACATGCAGCAAATAAAGATGTAAAGCTAACCAAAAACAATTTGGTTTTTGTTAATAATGAAAATTCTAGATCGCGATTTTTATGCCCGAGACACGTTACAGGTAGCCCAAGAATTATTAGGTAAAATTTTGCTTTTTGGTAAGCATCAGGGAATTATTAGGGAAACCGAGGCGTATGTAGGCCAGGGGGACCCCGCGTGTCATGCGGCAAGGGGCCTTACGCCCCGGACCAAGCCCATGTTTGGGCCGGCGGGTCATGCCTATGTGTATTTTATTTATGGCATGTATTATTGCCTGAATATTGTAACCGAGGCCGAGGGATTTCCGGCAGCTGTTCTGATTCGGGGCCTGTGGATTCCCGAAGCGGCCCTGCACTTAAATGGTCCAGGGAAACTGTGTCGTCATTTGGGAATTACAACGGCCCATAATGAATGGGATTTGAGCCAACATGATTTTCATGTTCTGGATTCCAATCGCGCGCCCCTGTATCAGGCAACCCCGCGGATTGGCATATCTAAAGGGCAGGATAAATTATGGCGGTATGTGGTGGACCCAAACGAACTTCTAGGATGGGCTGGAAAAACTATGGCACATAATCCATAGCCATGGTAAAAGGGTCAAAATACACAATAAACAGGGATGAATATGAAACGAGTTTTATAGTGAAGGAGTGCCGTCCATGAGTATAAAATTTGATAAAGTCATCTGTTGTCTTTCTAAAAATAAAAATCTTGTAAGAAAACTTTCTTTCCTGGGTTTAATGCTGTGGGGGTGTGACTGTATGGCCGCGCCCTGGCAAACACACTTTCATAACTTGATTAACAGTACGGGTAGTTTTTTGAAGATGGGAGTGTTTATCACTGCCCTGGTCTTTGTGGTGATTGCCTTGGCTAAGGGCGCCATCAAAGTGGCGCTTTATATCCTTATTCTGGGGTGTCTTTTATATCTGTGGATGAAGTATTTTTAGAGTTACTTCTCTATAAAAGGGCTGCACCTGTCGCCTAAACCGTGGTTTAATAAAGTAAAAAATCAGGGGTAGGTTATGGTAAAAATTTTGTTGGGATTCGCTTTCTTTTTATGTTTGGGTTTTTGGGCGTTTGCCGGATTTAATCCTTATGGATTTTCTCAGCCCTATTACAATCCCGGTCCCGGGTACTTGCAGCCTTCCTATTCTTATCAACAACCATTTGGTTATAATTCGGGCCCCGGTTATCCCTATATGTTGAAAAAACCACGATCGAACAATGGAAAACCCTCGGCTTTTGCGTGCACCCGGTTTTCCTGCGGCACTTGAAAGGCTTCAAAGCCTGCTTAATGGACCCCAGCAGCCCCTTACGTTACTTTGCCTCTAGGCCCTATGCCTTTAGAGATATTCGGTCCATCAAAATGTTGCGAAAATTTATCAGTACTCACCCTAATTGTTATTCACAATTTTGTAACCGAGTGTGCTCGACAGTGCCCGCCCAGTTTCAACAATTTCAAAATGTTCCAATCCAGGCACAGCAGAACAGAATGAGAGAAGAGGAGGTAGAAACTGATTCTGGCATGGAAGAGGAGGATGAAGGATTTATTGAAGACGAAGAAAGTGAAGGCGGATCCAGTGAAACAAGAAGCGTTAGATCAATGCCTGTGCAGGGGGAGGGTAATGAAATCATTCTAACCCGAATGGGTGGCAACAATAGGATGCCCATGGCTGTGAACCCCGTTAAGATCAACGAGCCTTATAAAAAACCAAATTGGTTCTCACGCCAAATCAATAGGTTAAAAAAGAATGATGCTTGGCGTACATATGAGACCCAGAAACGATATACACGTTATAATAGGGTGGAAAAATTGTGCCAATCCAAAAATATGGCAGGCACTGAAATTAAAATTTTGTGCAGTGAATGTATGCCCTATTTGAAAGACGACCGCGAGATGATCCCTGCGTGTGAGGTTCGTCTTAGTTATAAATCAACCAATACATATGAAGATTATGGGAAGTGGAAAGCTCAACTTAATCATCAAGGAATAGAGCATCAAGGAAAAGAAGAAGATATGAGTGACACCTCAAGCCAAAGTTCGGGGTCAAGCGAGGGCTCCCAACAAAGCAGAACGTCTCACTCTAGCCATAATTCTGGGTTAACCAAGGAAATAGTGGGCCAAGTACCTATGGGTGGGCCACCTTCGATTCAGCAGTGGGCACAAAAAGTCTCAAACAGCTAATCTCATTATTGCTGTTTGAGTTTTAACACCCCTATCCTAATATTTTTTTTGACCTAGACTTTTTATTCAGTTCTTCTTGTTCTTTTACGATTTTAAGAGCAGTTTCATAGTCTAGAGAACGAGGTCCTTGGGCTACTTTTCGTTGGATTGAGGCCTCTAGTCCCGGGTTGTTTGCATAAGTTCCTTTGGACAGATGGGTTTGGATTATTGAAAAAGCATGTAAAATGGTTTGCTCTCTCGGGTCTTTTTGAGCCTGCTGGTGGGCTTTTTCTTCGCGTTCTTGCTGCTGGGCTTGGAATATTCGTTCTTGTTGTTCCAGCTTGCGTTGTTCTTGTTGGAACCGCCGGGCCTCTTCCTGGCGACGGTGGGCTTCTTTCTCGCGTTCAAACTGTAGCTTGCTGAATTCTAAGCTTAATTGTTGGGCTGATAAGCTTTGTTGTGTGTGGGGGCGATGATGGCGGTAGGGATTTTGCGCTCGTTTTTTAACGTCATACAAAGGATCACGCAGCCTGGCTTCTTCATCATCTTGAAGGGCCCTTTGTATTTGGCCATCTCGACGCATGCTGCGAAATAGGGCCTCTTCTGATGCTGTTTCTCCGGGTGTTGGTTGGTATCCTCCCCGTGCGGCGGCATAGGAAAGGCTCTGAGCAAGTAAAAGATAATAAATTATAAGTATTTTATACATTTTAGACTCCATATTTGACTTAGTTGAATGGTAATTCCCTTGTTTGAATTAAAAATCAAGAAGAAAATGATGGATTTTTTCTAATAAAGAAAAATTTTTTCTTAAACTAGGATGGCTGTGACTGCCCAACTAAAAGCCTTTTCTAAATAAATTGGGATTGCGGATGGGGCCTGGTATAAGGTATAGGATCAAAAGAAATTTCTTTTGAAAGCACTGTTTTGAATACTTTTATTCCTGTAACCACCTATGATGTGGCCGTTATTGGGGGAGGGGCTGCCGGTTTAATGGCTGCCTCTACCGCGGGCCAACGGGGCAGGCGGGTGGTGTTAATCGAGCATACGGCCAAAATAGGCGAGAAAATACGTATTTCCGGGGGAGGGCGCAGTAATTTCACCAACCTGCGGGCTTCGCCTAAGAATTATATCTCGCATAATCCCCATTTTTCTAAATCGGCCTTGGCACGTTATACCCAGCATGATTTTATAAAATTGGTGGAATCCTATAATATTCCCTATCATGAAAAGACTTTGGGCCAGCAGTTTTGTGATAGGTCATCAAAAGACATCATTAATATGATGCTGTCCGAGTGCCAAAAGGGCCAGGTGGATATTCGTTTAAGCTGTTCGGTTACTTCCATAGAAAAAAACGATAAATTTGTTCTGACCACTTCTGATGGCGTAATTCATGTGGATTCTTTAGTGATTGCAACGGGTGGATTATCCATTCCCCCCCTGGGAGCCACAGATTTTGGGTATAAAGTAGCCCGTCAATTTGGTCTGAAGGTTTTTGCCACCAAGCCTGCCCTGGTTCCCTTAAAAGTAGACCCATCTATTTTGCCCATGTTTTCAGAACTAAGCGGTGTTTCCCAGGAATCGGTGGTGTCGTATGGAAATGTTGAATTTAGGGAAAACATTCTGTTTACCCATCGGGGGCTGAGCGGGCCAGCCATTCTTCAGATTTCTTCCTATTTACCAAAATTTTCGGCAGAAGAAATTTTGATTAATTTATTGCCCGATGTGCACCTAAGGAACGAGTTTATTGCCCATAAAAACAGCAAACAGACGGTGGCCAATTTCTTGAAAACCCATTTTCCTAATCGATTTATCGATACCTTGGCCGCCATGAACCCCGATTATGCCCGCCCCCTGACGGACATAAAAAATGCCTGTTTATTTAAAATTGCGGATCACATTCACCAGTTTAAGGTTTTATTAGAGTGCAGCGAGGGGTACCAAAAAGCAGAAGTAACGGTAGGGGGCGTGGATACGGACGAATTATCCTCGAAAACCATGGAAAGCAAGAAGGTGCCGGGATTGTTTTTTATTGGAGAAGTTGTGGATGTTACCGGCTGGCTGGGAGGATATAACTTTCAATGGGCTTGGTCATCTGGGCATACGGCTGGGGAATATTGTTAGGGAGAATCATATGATCAAACGATGCACCTGGGTTGGTACGGGAAAGCCTTACTATGAAGAATACCATGATACTGAATGGGCGGTGCCTGTGCATGATGATCAGAAGCATTTTGAGATGCTAATCCTTGAGGGAGCCCAGGCTGGGCTAAGCTGGGAAACTATTCTGAAGCGCAGGGAAGGATACCGACGCGTATTCAAGAATTTTGACCCTGAATTAGTGGCAATCATGACCGATGAGGAGCTAGAGGGTTCTTTAACTGACCCCTCTATTATTCGAAATCGACTTAAGATTTTTTCGGCCCGTAAAAATGCCCAGGTTTTCTTGAATATTCAAAAGGAATTTGGATCTTTTGACGCGTATGTATGGGGGTTTGTTAAGGGGGCTTCAAAAATAAATCGCCCCAAAGACCTGAGAGATATGCCCGTCAAGTCGATAGAGTCTGATGCTCTTTCAAAAGATCTGAAAAAGCGGGGCATGAGCTTTGTTGGCTCAACCATTATGTATGCCTATATGCAGGCCATTGGTATGGTAGATGATCATATGGTAGATTGTTTTAAGGCTCTTTAGTCCTTAATAAGGCAAAATATGAATAAGGTTAAAGAATGAAAGTAAAACCACTGAAACATTCTACGGCTGCAGCATCTTATTATAATACGAGGGCAGAGTATTATGATGAATTCAATGAGGATCGTTCTAGGGGTACTAATACTATTCTAGAACAGATATTGAAAGATCAGAACATTCAGACAGTTTTAGATTTAACTTGTGGAACAGGATCTCAGGTTTTTTGGCTACATAAGGCAGAGTTTGATGTTGTGGGCGTTGATATTAATGCACGAATGTTGAAAATTGCCAGAGAAAAAGCAAAAGCCAAAGAGGTTAAAATTAAATTTAAAAGAGGTGACTGCCGAAATATTAAAATGGGCCATTTTGATGCGGCTGTTACCATGTTTAATTCTATTGGGCATTTAACAAAGGAAGACTTTCAAAAAACATGTCAAAACATATCCCAAAACCTTAAAGAGGGAGGCATATACGTTTTTGATATTTTTAATTCAGACTATTTAAAAGAAGGGCAAAACATTTCCAAACTGACCATTGATTGGTTGGCTTTTGTGAAGGGTCAACTTGTCCGCGAGGTGCAGTTTAGTACAATCTCAGAAACTGGAGTTTTGGCGTCCTACAGTACTTATGTTTATCCTGGCATAGCCCCTGAAGGACCTAAGATAATAAAGGGGTATGGCAATACCTTGCTGTGCTATAATTCGGATGAAATAAGAACATTGCTGGAACAAAATGGGTTTAATGTTTTAGAGCAGATGGATGAACTGGGTAAAAAATTTAACCCTAAGACAAGTGAACGAATATTAACCGTTGCCAAGAAAAGGAAGATAACATGATAGAAAAAGTTGTTTTAAATAGTGGATTTTTAGCTCTTGTTTTAGGATTACTATGGGAATGCACGGCCCAGGGAGCTTTAAGAGATGAGGATATTACAGAACCTCGACGTCCTGTTTCTGTCCGAAAAGGAAAAGATGATTATTTAAAAGCGAATAACTTGTTTGGATCTGCAATTAATACTCAGCAATTATGGAGACAGGTTTATGAGTTGGTTCAATATTCACCCGGAAAGTCTTCCAACGATGCATGGCACCCAGGAAAAAAAAGAAAGGCAGAACCCACACGGGAAAAAGGTAAAATTGATGAGTATCTCTATTTTCCTTTAAATGAGGGTAATAATCATAAGCCAAAGTCTTTTTATTTGGTTTCTTCTGCCTCAGGAGAACGCCTGGATATCCAAAATTGGAATGTGAGGCAAGGCGGACAATATGTTCAAATTCAGCTTCAAATTGGAACAGGCCAGAAAATTGGTAACTGTCTGGCATCGATTAATGTGAGAAAAGGTGTGTTCTATGCGCCCCAACATATTATGCATTGTTTGTGGGAAAGCTATAAAACGGGTACTGCAACATCAAATCCTGAGACTATTAATACAGATGACCCAAGGTTTGGAAGATAAATATTTTTGAATAGGGGTGACCTGTTGAGTCAACAACAAAAAAACAAAGGATCGTAATATAAATCAGATCGCAAAAAAAAGATAAGAATAAGTATTATGGAAAATAAAGATATCTGAGATAAATTAAACATTTCTTGGAATAACATTAAGCTTAGATAAGAAGCATAGTTGATGTATTATTAATTTCTTTAATTTAAAATTAGCTTCATTTCTTAATCTTAAAATCCATCATCGGATCCAACATCAGATGCGTTATCATCATACTGGTTTGAAAAATCTCCACTATACGTACCCCCAAAAGATTGATTGGTTCGATTGTTTACCCGCGAAGACGTGGCTAAAATATTACACCCATCAGTGGCGGGGTTTAGCATGCAGTCCGAATACCGTGTATACTGGTTAATAGCATTATTGCTGTTATTTAAAGTTGTCCCCAACCCCACTAATAAATCAGGTGGTGACTGAGCAAACTGAGGGTTTTGGCTTAGAAATCTTTGAAATTTGGCAACCAGTTCCCGTAGCCGTTGATTTTTATTAATATACCAATCCCGGCTTTTAAGAGTAGTATTTCTGGGGTCAATAGGAATATTGTTAGTAAGAGCTTGATAAGATTGTTGGAAAGAAGTCTCTGCAGTGGACAAAAGTTTTATCAGTGATCGAATTTCCGCCAAGTCTAGAAGAACCATAATTTGCCCAATGGCATTTGATTCTTGGGGGCCCAAGCCTTGCATTTTTAAATTTTGTGTTAAAATATCACGGTCCTTATCTATGTTTTGTTTGCTATCGGTGATCCCTTCTGGGTTATCACGAAATTGAGAGACCCGTAATTTCCATTTACCAATCGCATTTTTTGATTCTTGGGTTAAAGCAGAACGAGTGTTTTGTGCCGTGGCTCCATTAAATAAGGATGGCTGAGTATATGAAAACGCAGGGGAAAGGTTTCCTGGGCCCGGATTATAAAATGGAGGAAAGTTCTGAGGAGAAAAGGGCCCATTATTATTGTTTCCCATTAAAATGCCGCCTCCCATGGGATTATATCCCACCCTGCCCCCACCCCATGGGGCGGAAAAGCATAAAGACGCGCAAGATGCAAGTAATGCAGAACGAATAATAATTTTCATAGGTAGCCTCCTGTAATAAAAAGAATAACATTTTATATTTGGATAGACAATCAGGGTAATTTTACAAAAGAGGTATCATTTTATTTAAAAAGAAAGGAGAAGAATTTTGAAATTTATTTTTCTTCTCCGGATTAGGTATGGCTAGTAAAATTTTTGTATTAATCGTGTTCCATCAACAAGAATATACAAGGCATATCCTAGCAAAAAAAGATATGGAACCAATTTTTCAAGGGCTGTTAGAAATGTTTTCCGAACTTTGGGGCCATCTTCTGCGGGATGGAGGTGCTCATAAAATTCTGTAAACACGGGTGAACCTAAATTTTCCTCCATGGTTTTTATGAACTGATAGCTTTTGTTTGTGAGAAGGTGGAACGCGTTAAGGGTTCGGATCCAAGCAATAGCACATCCCATACCAAACAATAAAAGAAATAGGATCAGCATGAAGTGGGATGTGGCCAAAGGTTCTTTATCAAAAACCCCCCCGAGCACGCCCATGATCAGCGAGTTTGTTGTTAGGAAAAAGCTATTTCTTTGTTGGCGTTGGTCACGCATTTTACTGTCTTGATCGAGAAAAATTTTATATTGATCAAATAACAGATTGGGAGCCTGGGACTTTTTTCTTTTATGGTAAGTTTCGATAAAAGATGGAGACTTTTTTAGAAGAACTTTCTGATTTGTATTCATCATTTCCTCCTATAGGGTGTAACTTGGGTATACCTTAAATCACGGCAAATGAGAACGGAAAAATACTACTAGTTCTGAATCTTGTTGATAATTGATGTACTGCTGCAACCAGGCTCTAGTTCCACCAGAACCACTTTGCCCCCCTTTTGTTGCACAAAGTCTGCGCCCACTACGTCGCTTGGTTTATAATCTGCCCCCTTTACCAACACATCAGGGATCAGGGCGCGGATGACATTCAGGGGTGTATCTTCTTCAAAAATCAAAACCGCATCCACAAATTCCATGGCTCCTATAAGAGCCGCGCGCGTTTCTTGATCATTAATCGGGCGATTAGGGCCCTTAAGACGTTTCACGGAGTGGTCGCTATTAATCCCTACAATCAGGTTGTCACACGCGGCTTTGGCTTCTTTTAGAATTTTCAGATGTCCTTGGTGCAAAAGATCAAAACATCCATTAGTAAAACCTACCTTATGACCTTTTTTATGCCATGTGTTCACGGTTTCCATTAAAGTTTCTAAAGAAAACAGTTTTCCTTGGCCCTGGTGTAAGGGCGCCCTGCAGAAGGCCCTAAGTTCCTCAGCGGAAATGGTGGCCGTGCCTATTTTTCCCACCACAATGGATCCTGCCCCATTTGATAAATAACAGGCTTCTTCGAACGACCCCCCTGCCCCTAATGTGGCTGCCATGATGGCGACTACCGTATCCCCTGCCCCTGAAACATCATATACTTCTTTGGCTTCTGCTTTGTAATCGAAAGAGGTGCCTTTATTGGTGATGAATGTCATTCCATCTTCGCTGCGGGTCGCCAGTACATTTTCAATCTGGCAGTTTTGGATAATATGAGAGGCAGCTGTGATAATTTCATCATCTGTATCTGTGGGCAATTGGGTGGCGTCGTGAAGCTCTTTCCGGTTGGGAGTAACCAAGGTGGCCCCTTTATAAATAGAGTAATCTTTGCCTTTCGGATCCACAATGATCGGAATATTTTGTATTTTAGCCGCCTTAATCAAAGGTTGGATTACCTTTTCTGGGTGTAATACCCCTTTGTCATAGTCTGACAAAATTAAAACTTGAACTTGGGGCAAAAGCCGCAGGGCTGTTTCCACCAAACGTTGGTAAAGGTTGTCAGGGAAAAATCCATCTTGTTCATAATCTACCCGTAACAGTTGTTGGGTTTTTGTGGAAAATCGGCGTTTTTCAATTGTGGTAATGTGGGGGTCCTGAATCAAATTCGAATGGATGCCTTTTTCTTCTAGCAGAGTGCACAAAGTTTTTGCATTAGCATCAGCCCCAATAATGCTAAGGATATGGGGTTTGGCACCCGCAGATAGGAGGTTATTTACCACATTGCCAGCGCCCCCCAATGTGTGAAATTCTTTGTTTACTTTTAGAATGGGGATGGGGGCTTCGGGTGAGATACGGGAAACATCCCCGTATACGAAAAGGTCCAACATCAGATCTCCCACGCATAGGACCGATGTATTTTTAAAGTTTTGGATTAAAGATAAAAGATTATCCATTAATAGGTTTCCAATTTTAATGCTTTTTCCAAGGCATCACACAGCATTTGGCCAATCATAATATGCATTTCTTGGATGCGGGCCGTGGTATCGGACGGCACAATAATCATGGGGTGCGCAACACCATGGAGGTTGCCCCCTTTTTTGCCCGTAAGTGCTGCGGGAATAAGACCCTTTTCCCGGGCCATTTCCAGTCCCTTAAGCACATTCGGGCTTTGGCCTGATGTGGTAATACCAATCGCCACGTCACCCTTGTTGCCCAAAGCTTCGATTTGGCGGGAAAACAAGTGATCAAACCCCAGGTCATTTCCAATGGCGGTTAAGGCAGACGTATCGGTGGTAAGAGCAATCGCCGCAATGGGAATACGGTTTTTACGATAACGAACCACTAATTCTGTAGCTAAATGCTGGGCGTCCCCTGCACTTCCCCCATTACCAAAGAACAAAATCTTTCCGCCATTTTGAATGCAGCGAATGCATTCATTCAGTAAGTGTTGAAATGGTTCAAAAATTTCTTTCTGAGTAGAATGGGCTACCTCTAGGTGTTCTTGAAATTCTGACGAATAAAATGAGCTGAGGTTGAAATCTGTCATGGGGAATCTCTTATTGGGGGTTGTTTATGAATTTAAGGAGAACTTCAATAGGCATCTGATCTGTTCTTAGGGACTGGGTGGTTTTGAAAAAACAGGTTTGGCCAGAAAAGAGGCGACCCTCCTTCAGCTGAGTGATCCAGCGGGAAATGATGCAAGATTTGCTATCTCCTTGGGAGGAATTAAACAGTTGATCGGTCCACGAAAGGGCCTGGCATATGCCCTGCCCTCTTAAGGTAACTTGGATCGAGGGGGGAGGCAGCAATTTATCGGATGTATTCGTGACCCTGCCCGTGACCTCGATCATATATTGGTTACCATTATTAATAAGTTGCCATTGGGTGTCATGGAACTTAAAGGCATTCATGTTATAGGCTGGGATTCCCAACGTGCTGTAGAATCTGGCCATGCTGGGAATAAAGCGCACAATTTCATTGCGGGCAAAAAATAAACCCGTGAAAATCAAGGATAACAAAACGGGAACCAGAAAAAGCTGACTGGTGAAAAAAGAAGCTTTTTCTTCGAAAATTTCTTCTTCATCTAAATGATCGAGCGGTGGGATTGAATCCATGCTGGATTTATCTTCCAGCCCTTCAGGCACGGATTCAATGTCCGATAATACCTGGGTGGGGGGAATGGGGTCCAAAACGGGGGCTTGGAACCACTGATGGTCGCACTGAGAGCAAGCTACATAACGACCTTCCGAGCCCAGTTGGTCAGCTTCAATTTCAAAGCTTGTGCTACATTCAGGACAAACAATATGAACAAGATTTTCAATCATCTTATTTTTATAAATGGTTCTAGGAAGGATTGCAATCAGGAAGGCATTTTAATGAGAAAACTTATGAAGGTTGTATCTTTTTAACAGGGCAGGATTTTGATTTATGGCGGAGGGAGAGGGATTCGAACCCTCGATACAGATTATTATCCGTATAACGGTTTAGCAAACCGGCGCTTTCAGCCACTCAGCCACCCCTCCTACTGAGTTGTTTTTAGGGGTTGTGGCTGCAAATGTCAACGGCCATTTTTATTTAATAGCTGCTGCGTTTGTTCGTGTTTTAAGGACGGAAGGATTTTTTGTGGCAATTAAGACATTAAAAATTTTCTCTTTTCCTTCTTGTTGATAAAAATGTTGCCGAATTTTATCGAAAACGGGATCATCATGTATGTCTGAGGATTTTATCATTTTTACTGTAAATCCACTTTTTCTTAACATTATTATCTTAGCTTGTAGATTTCTTTGATACCGTTCTTCATGAGATAATTTCCAAAAGTCGGCAGATGTTTCTTTGTTTTGTAAAATTTCATGGATCATGTTGATAGGCTCAGGAATAATAATTTTTCCACCTATGGGTAATAGCCTGTGCAATCCTTCTATGCAATTTGGACCAGCAAACTTGAAAGTCGACCAATCAAAATAAACCCTAGAAAAGATGCCCTGAGCTTCTATTGAAAAGCTATCTTTAAAGTCCTCGGAGTTAAAATTTAGATGAAAAAAGCGCTCTTCCAAATATGACATTTTTGGTAAGGCAAGCTGAGGTATATCATCATTCAAAAAGAAAACATCATTAGGCGTTTCTTCGAGAAGGGGATGAGCTTCGTAAGGATGGACCCCTAGAATTAATTTCCCATTTTTTATTTTTGATTTGACCAGACTAATTTGATCAAGCGTCTTTTTCAAGGGTGTGGCTTGTTTATAATTTGTGTGAAGCTTCCCCCCTTTTTTATGGGCATCCAAAATACTTTTGCTTAAAGTACGAGCATACTCTGGAGATTTTGGGGGTTATAGGGTGATTGCTTGCCGCAAACAGTTGAATCATAGAGGAATTTAAAATAAATACTAAAAAAACAGTCTGTAACATTATCGCCTCTTCTGTGTATCGGTTTTTCAACTCGTTATTATTAAAAAAATAATAACACATAAAAATATTTTGGGAAAATTTAATCCCCTGTCTTTACAATTAAAAACAATTAGGTGTAATTTGAGCGGATGCGTCCTTAGCTCAGCTGGATAGAGCGGCGGCCTTCTAAGCCGTAGGTCAGAGGTTCGAATCCTCTAGGACGCACCATTGTCCATTTCCCCTAGCAAAAGGATCATCCCATGCTCAAAACCAAAAATTTATCCTTTTTTATATGTATGGTTTTTATTTTTTGCGCCCAGGCCCGGTGGGCCACCTATGACGAAGCCCCCTTTGAAATAACGGATCGAACCCAAATTGATACCATCCATAAAGATGGAACATGGGAACAAGAAATAACCGAAGAGTTGAAAGTTTTGAATGAAGCGGGTCGAGATCGGATCTCAACTCGTCGCTTATTTTATAATGAATCTACTGAAACGCTCTCGATTAAGGAAGCCTATACCCTAAAGGATGGCCAAAAATATGGCGTGGCCCCGACCGACATACAAGATAAACCCCTGGCTAGCTCGCAAAAAGGGTTTGATCAAATACGTCAAGTCCTGATCGCTTATCCCCATGTTTCTATTGGGGCCACCATTTTTATTAAATATAAAATTGAAACAAAAAAAACTCCCGTCCCTAACCATTGGTCTGGTGTTCTGTGGTGGGGCATAGATTATTCGAAAAAATCAAAAAACATTATTTATTCAAAGATTCCATTGAAGATCAAAATAAATGATCCCACCAAAGCCTTGTCTGTAAAAGAAAAACAGGAAAAGGGACGGCAGGTGATTGAAATTACTCAAACCAAACCCCTTTATTTTGATACGGTGAATGATGGACCCTGGTCATGGATTCCTCATAAAAAATTAACATGGGGTTCTTTCTCCAGTTTTAAAAGCTGGGAAGAGTTAGGAGATCACTTTTCCGCCGGATGGGAAAAGGCGCTAAGCGCCCCCTTGCCCGCCCGTTTTCAAACAATTGCCGAAAAGGCATCCAAGAAAAAAACGGAAGTAGATCAGATTAATAGTGTGACCTCAGATTTGATGGAAATGATTCAGTATGTGGGGGATTGGCGTACGGTTGAAGGATTGTTTTGGCCCCGGCCCTTAGAAACCATAGACGCGACACATTTTGGAGACTGTAAAGATTTTTCGGCTTCTACTATTGCTATTTTAAGGAAATTAGGATTTCAGGCGTATGCTGTGTTTGTTACCCGGGGCACGGAAAGACGTGATTTGGAAGAGGCCTTACCCTTTTTGCGTCCTAATCATGCCATGGTTAAGGTCGTGGCTAAATCTGGTGCTGTGTATTGGGTGGATCCCACCAATCTTGTGAGTATGGCCCAGGGCATTTTTCCTGATGTGGCGGGAAGAAAAGCCTTGGTTGTCACAAAAGAAGGGGGGGGCTTATATGAATCAATTCCCCCTGTTAATTATGTGACGAATTCCACAATTTCGGAAAAACGCCTTCGTATTAACAAAGATGCCTCGTTAGATGTATGGGGTACTGTAACCACTAAAGGAGAAGCTTCTTTGGATTGGGCAGGAAAGGCTTTAAGTGCCTCACCCCAAGCTTTGGAAGAAGAGCTTATTTTTGGATCTGCAGGGGAATACCTTGATAAAAAAAACAGACGAAGCGTGATATTGCCCAATTTAAAGTCCCGAGTGGTGGAAGATTTGGTGTTTAAGTATGACTATAACCATCCCCATCAGGTTAAAAAAACAAATCAGGGTTATTATTTGGCTCTCACTTCGCCCCTGAGCATAAAACCGGGGGTCGATCAGGTGGCGGATATGTATATGGGCCCCCCTGCCTCGTTTAAACGAACTCTGATTATTGAAAATGGAAAAATAGAAGATGCAGAGCGTTTAAATTACACCCTATCAACGCCTTGGGTTGATATCACCCGAACATTCCAAAAAGACAAAGATGCGTTGAAAATGGAAGAATCCTTCCAGATTAAAACATCTTTCATTCCGGTGGATGAACTTCAGGGTGAGGTATTTAAGAAATTAAAAGAAGCCTCCATTTTGCACTTGGAAACAGGTCTGGTGGTGGATTTAGGAGCTTAATTGTTTTTGGCCCCTAGATACGTATCTTAAAAC
>JBKCVN010000011.1:0-94237 GCA_046317875.1 Alphaproteobacteria bacterium
GCTGCCTCAGTGTTCCGCGTCGATGACAGATAGAAATCAATCGTATGACCCCGTTTATCAATGGCCCTATAAAGATAGACCCATTTTCCTTTGACCTTTACATAAGTTTCATCAACCCGCCAACTGTCCCCCATTGTCGGCTTCCAGTACCATCTCAAGCGTTTTTCAATTTCAGGAGCATACTCTTGGACCCATCGGTAGAGGGTTGAATGATCCACTGTGATCCCTCTTTCCAGCATCATTTCCTCTAAGTCCCGATAACTGATCCCATATTTACAATACCACCTCACACACCCAAGAATGATCTCTCCCTTAAAATGTTTCCATTTAAAATCTCCCATCCAGATATGCCTCCTCTAAATATCTACAGAATCCTTATACCATGGATGCCTGCTCTTAAGTTTTTGCAACAGAGCCGTCAAGGTTATCACAGACCTGAAAGTGAAAGAGTCTTCTATGGTGGTGAAGGTGGGAACCAAGGTTAAGAATATCCACCTAGTGGAAGGTGATCATGATATTGATTGCCGAATTCCAGGGGTGGGCCAAATGGGATTAAAATCTCAGTTTGTTAAAAAAGTTTTGGAATAAAATCACAGACACAAACTCAACACTGCATCGAGGTGTTTTAAGAAACAATGATCCCTCCCGAAACGGGCTTTCTGACCCCCGTAGTGGTGGGCTCGCTTAAAGGCAAACCTTTTACAGCTCGGGCCGCCAAAAAGGCAAAAGCTTGGGCTTCCATATAATCTCCATCCCACCCAATTTCTTCTGTGGTTTTGACAAAAACTGGGCTTAGGTGAAATGCCAAACGATTGATTAATGTTTTGTTAAGGCGGCCGCCACCCGTGATGATATATAGATGAGGTTGCGCGGGGAAAAAAGAGGTTCCGGCCTTAATCGCAAGGGCTGTCATTTCCGTAAGGGTGGCCAACCCATCTGGGGGCGAGAGATAGGATACAGTTGAGAAATCAAAATCTTGTCGATCTAAAGATTTGGGGGGCACTTGTTTGAAGTACGGATGGTTCTTAAACTGTTCTAAAATCGATGCTTCTATGTGGCCTTGGGCTGCAATTTGGCCCCCCTCGTCATACCGTTGCTGATAGTAGATTTTTACCCAGTCATCTAACAAGGCATTTCCTGGCCCCATATCAAAGGCTAAGAGCTGATCATCTTCTCCAATCCATGTGACATTCGAAATGCCTCCGATATTAATAATAGCTAGGGGTTTTTGCAGATATTGGGCGAGGGCGCGCTGATATAGGGGGACTAAGGGAGCTCCCTCGCCTCCATGTCTTAGATCGTTCTCGCGCAGATTATAAACAACTTTGGTTTGGGTTAGGTGCCTTAATAGCTTTCCATCCCCAATTTGCCATGTATGGGGGTTTTTAAATCGAGAGGGCGGTTGATGAAGAATTGTATGCCCATGGAACCCAATTAACTCTACATTATGGGAAGAGATAGAAAACTTTTTAAGATAATGATGGAATGCCTCGGCATGCAGATGCGTCAATTCTTTTTCAATGGCTTCAATTTCTGGGGTTTTAGTGTCTTGACCCAGAATATGGCGTAGTTTTTCACGGAACTCATCCGTATAGGGGACCATGAACCCGGGGGCCATTTCAAAGATATGATGTCCATCCGTTTTTATGGCTGCCACATCAATGCCATCCATAGATGTCCCACTCATCATGCCAATAACCCACTTACCAGATGTCATGATGGATTTTCCTTTTGGGTGAAAAGACTCTTCCCTAAATTTTCCAGGGCCTCTTTCAGATCGCCGTCTGGGGTTTCTTTTAATAAGTTTTTCAGTTCTTCTTCTTGCGCTAGGGTCAATGAGGCAGGGGAGTTAGGGTAAGTGTGAGGTGCAGATAAGGATGAAGGATTTTTCGTTTGCTGCAGGGTGATTTTATCAAAAGCTTGGTATCCAATAAATTGGTTAACCTTTGATAAAATAAAAGGCTGCAGGTGGTGAGCCATCAAGGCCACGCTGCCATTACTAACGGAAAGATGAAGGGAAGCCCCCGTGTTTTTATTTTTTGGGAAAATAACTTTCTCAGGTTTTAATTGAGAGGCATATTTCTGGCCCACGATAATAGGCCAATCGTACAAAATAGAGGCCAGAAAATTTTCTTTTTTAGATATAAGAGTGCGGGTCAGAAAGCTGGAAACTTTGCCAGCGGATTGAAGGCCTTTGGGTGGGAAGTTATGGTTGGCCATGACCGGAATGCCTGTCTACAAAGACAAGGCCCTGAACAAAACATCTTGCATGAAATATTTTATTAAAAGACGACTGAGGAATTCTTGCAAAAAGTAAATAATCAGGAAAAGCACCAATATGGAAAGATCAAGGCCCCCTACCACTGGAACCACTTTGCGGATCTTTTGGGCAACGGGATGAATGATTTTGTGAAGAAACCCATAGACCGTATCAATAAATTGATTTCCTTTGGCCAATAAATTGAAAACCATTAATAAGTGAACAACAACGTATACAATGAGGGCCCATTTATAAAGCTCAATCAATAAAAGAAAGATCTTTAATAAAGGATAAAGAATAATGTCCATGATGTGCCCTCCGTTATTATTATATTTATACAATACTTATATCGGGAGCGTCTATGGATTTCATGCCCACCACATTATATCCACAGTCCACATGATGAATTTCTCCAGTCACGGCCGAGGAAAGATCGCTTAGTAGGTAAAGCCCGCTTTTGCCCACTTCGTCTAGAAGAACATTCCGTTTTAATGGAGAGTTATATTGATTCCATTTTAGAATATATCCAAAATCGCCAATCCCTGAGGAAGCAAGGGTACGTGCAGGCCCTGCGGAGAGAGCATTCACACGAATATTATGTTTGCCCAGGTCTACGGCTAAATATTTAACGCTGGCTTCCAGGGCTGCTTTGGCCACACCCATTACGTTGTAATGGGGCATAACCTTTTCGGCCCCATAGTAACTGAGTGTTAATAAACTGCCCCCTTCGGGCATAAGGGGAAGAGCGCGACGGCAAATAGAGGTGAACGAATAACATGAAATATCTAAGGCCATATTAAAGTTATTTTTAGACGTGTCAAAATATGGACCTTTTAATTCTTCTTTGTCCGAGAAAGCAATGGCATGCAGGATGAAATCAATCTTTCCCCATTTTTTCTTTAGGGTTTCAAAAACCTGGTCCAAATTGTCTTCATTGGATACATCACACGGGATAATAAAATCAGACCCCACAGATCCGGCCAATGGGCGCACGCGTTTTTCAAGAATTTCACCTTGGTACGTAAAGGCAAGCTCAGCCCCTTGCTGATGTAAATGATGGGCAATCCCCCACGCTAGGGATTTATCATTGGCCACACCCATAATAAGACCACGTTTTCCGTGCATTAAGCCTTTAGTCATTCTTTTTTCCTTTTGTGCATAAACTTTGATTTGTAAAGTGTGGGGTGAATTTGTCAATCTTCTTTTTTTGATTCCGGCTTTTGTTTTAGTGTAATAAATAGTTTTTGTCCAAATCGATAGACCAGTAACAACAAGCTTTTTTTCGAGAGACTAGCTTTGTTAAGTTCACTTTCAAAACTTTCTAAGGACACAACTGGGGATTTATTAATTTCTAAAATAATATCCCCCACCATTAGGCCCTGTTTTTCCGCCAGACCACCTTCTTGGGTGTCCGAAATTAACACTCCTTGAATAGCAGGGTTCTCAGCTTGGAATCGTTGCCTGAACTGCCACGTAAGGGACGTCACACCAAAATCGTAATCTTTGCATTCAATGTGATCTTTTAATTCATTTTTGCTGGTTTTGATCGTTTTTTTGTAATCTTCGTGGCTTTGGAATTCCTGTAGTTTTACAGAAATGTTTTTATGCGACCCTTCGCGCCATAGGTGAATAGAAACCGTTTCACCCACACCCAACTGTCCAATAGTACGGCTGACATCGGGCGAGTCTTTTATTTTCTTATTATTAATTTTTAAAATAATATCACGGGGTTGAATTCCTGCTTCCTTGGCAGGGCCGTTGTCTGTGACAGTGACTACCAAAGCACCTTCGGGCTTTTTAAGGTTTAAATTTTCAGCAATTTCAGCTGTTACCCCTTGGACCATCAGACCAATCCATGCCCGACGCACACGACCATAATCAATTATATTTTGCACCACTTTTTTTGCAATATTGGCAGGGATGGCTAGGCCCACCCCGTCACTTCCACCCGAGGAGGTAATAATTGCAAAATTGACCCCGATTACCTTGCCGTTAGTGTTAATCAAGGGGCCCCCTGAGTTTCCTTTGTTAATGGCGGCATCGGTTTGGATAAAGTTATTAATCAGTTGGGAGGGCATAATTCCCAATAATGGATCGCTTAAATCACGGGCAGGGGAGGAAATAATGCCTGCTGTTAGGGTTGGCCCTAGTCCATATGCATTTCCGCAAGCAATGGCCCAATCCCCTAGACTAATGGAATCGGAATCAGCCCAGGATAGGGCTGGTATTTTTTTAGAGCTATCGACCTTTAATACAGCTAGATCGGTGCCAGCATCATAGCCGATTAAACTGGCGTCTTTTGTCGTTTCGTCCATAAATGTAACTTTAATTTTTATGGCATTTTCAACCGTATGGTAATTGGTGACAATGTATCCCCGGGGATCCACCACAAAACCTGACCCCAAGGCCCCAATTCGTCGAGGATTATTTAAAATCTCGGATCCAAAAATATCTTTGCGGGGCGTTAAAACCATGGTAGCTATACGGTTCTTTAAAGCTTCATCATCGCTGATTTGGGCGATCACCGCTATACTGACCACGGCTGGCATGGTTTTGGCACCTATTTTGGAAAACCCACTGCTGATCAGCCCCGTATGGGTAGGTTGACAAAATAAAATGTTTGCTAAAAAAAAGGCAAAGAAATATATGGATTTGAAAATCATGTTGTCAGCCGTTGTGGATTTATTTTAACAATAAACTTATGTCATTAGCCTCAAAAAAACAAGCTTTATAGACTAGGCTTAAGGAACAAAATAAAAATCATGAATTTTTCAAAAATAAATTTACCACAGGTTCAACACATCATTGCTGTAGCTTCTGGAAAGGGTGGGGTAGGCAAGTCCACCGTTGCGTGGAATCTGGCCGTGGGTATGGGTGAAAAAGGGCTGAAGGTGGGATTAGTGGACGCTGATATTTATGGTCCCTCATTGGGTGTTTTAACGGGCCATCATGATAAGCCTGTCCTAAAAGACGGAAAGTTTGTGCCCTTTGAAAAACATGGGGTCCATATCATGTCCATGGGATTTTTATTAAACCAAGATCAGCCTGTCATGTGGCGGGGGCCCATGATTCAAACAGCCATAAAACAGTTATTTAAAGATGTGGATTGGCCCGCCTTGGATGTTTTGGTGGTGGATATGCCTCCAGGTACGGGGGATGCACATTTGACAGTGGCCCAAAGTTTAACGCTGACAGGTGTTATTTTGGTGTCCACCCCCCAATATATGGCCTGGATCGATGCCTTGAAATGCTTAAAAACATTCCAAACCTTAAAAGTACCCATCTTGGGGGTAATTGAAAACATGAGCCGCTTAGAGTGCCCCCATTGTAAGCATGAGATGGGGCTCGGCATGGAAGATTTATCCTTACTTTGTAAAAATCACCAGATTCCTTATCTGGGAAGTCTGCATTTTCAAACAGAAATAGCCCAGGATAACGACCAGGGAACACCGTCCATCCTTAAGACGGATACTCTTTTTTATAAAGAGCTTAAATTGATTCTAGATAAAATCTTAAAACCGGCCCATTTCTAAAAATTTTTGCCGACGTTGGGCCACCAGTTGTTTTGGCGTAAAGTTTTTCAGATCCTTAAGGGATTTTTCAATCGCTTTGCCCATAGCTAAAATGGCTTGGTCTGGTTGGCGATGGGCCCCTCCTAAGGGTTCGGGGATAATTTCATCTATTAACTTAAGCTCGGCTAGATCTAAAGCTGTTAGTTTTTGGGCTTCTGCCGCTTCTTTCTTTTTATCCGCACTGCGCCACAAAATTGAGGCACAGCCTTCCGGTGATACAACCGAATATATGGAGTGTTCTAACATCAGAATACGGTTGGCCGTAGCAATGGCAATGGCTCCTCCTGAGCCGCCTTCCCCAATAATGCAGGCGATCAGGGGAACAGATGCAGATAAACACACATCAATCGATCGAGCAATCGCTTCGGCTTGTCCCCGTTCTTCCGCATCCACACCAGGATAGGCGCCGGCGGTATCAATAAATGTGATAATCGGCAATTCGAACTGAGTGGCCAATTTCATCAAGCGTTGGGCTTTACGATAACCTTCGGGACGGGGGGCACCAAAGTTGTGATGCATGCGTGTTTTAATGTCATGGCCCTTTTCCTGGCCAATCACCACCACAGACTGGCCTTTAAACTTACCAAGCCCACCAACAATCGCCGCATCTTCACCAAAAACCCGATCTCCTGAAAGCTCTGTAAAATCATCGATTAACAGTTTTACGTAGTCTAGAAAGTGAGGGCGTTCAGGATGTCTGGCTACTTGGACTTTTTCCCAAGGAGAGAGCTTTTTATAGGTATCCCCCAACATCTTATCTAGTTTTTTTTGTAAGATAGAGACTTCTTCCACAATGTCTATTTCTTTATTTTCAGACATTTTGCTTAAGTCGGTTATTTTTTCTTCCAAATCCCGTATCTGTTTTTCGAAGTCTAATTCGTACATTTATATCTTCCTTTCTTCTGAAGGCAGAACTTTTATGAGTTGAAAGAGCAGAAATGTCAAGGCAACAACGGTTATCATCCAATTTTGCCACAATCCAAAGCTAACATTCCAATACACTAAAGCCAGTCCTCCTAAAGCATACAAATATGCTCGATAGATCGGTTCTTTTTTAGAAGCATATTGCCCTAATTTATACAGAAGAAAGGCCCCTATCACTATACCCCAAAGCCCCAACTCTAACCAAATTTGAAGAGCCCCATTGTGGGGGTGGCGCGATAGAATGCTTTCGTTATAACAGATGACTCCTCCCCATACATACGGAGTGGTCGAATGAATTTTTTTCACAAAGGGACTATCGGGAACTGTACGAATTTTCTCTTCTACTTTTTGAAAGTATGTTGTCTTGTGGTGTATACAAAGGGGGGGGGCCTCTTTTAATTTTGACGCTTGTCCAAACCCATGGCCTGAGAGAGGTTTTCGAAAAACATGCTGGGAAATTTCATGCCAAATTTGGACACGATGTTGATAGCTGGGGGGAAGATGATGCAAGTGATCAAAAAGGGTTTGGCGGTTAAAGGCGGATAAGATGATCACGGGAATAAGGAAGGCATAGAGACTAACAACGGCGATAATCGCTTGTCCACTTCTTTTAAAGAAAAAGGTGAGGATCCCAAAAGACACAGAAAGAGCAATGGCCAGGCGTGCGGCACTGGGTTGGGCCTTCAGAACCACAAGCAAAAGACTGAGGGCAGATACCCCCACTAATATTTGTCTGGAATGACCTTTATATTTTTGGACGAGGTACCAAGAAAAGGGAAGAAATAAAAATGTCAGAATCACAACGCCTCTAATGAAAAGATTTTCGTTATAATAAAGTGACCCTGTTATAAGGCTGGACACCCAATGTCCCCCATACAATTCGGCTAAAAAGAAAACTAAATAAAAGATATAGCCCTGAAAAAAAATATAACTTATTTTTTCCCTATCTGATAAAGGCAATCTTTTGATACCTTCAAAAGAAAGTACTCCAATAAGACCCAAGGCCAGCATGCGAATAAGATGTAAAAAATCCATTTGGGTACGGGGGGCAAATACTAGAAAAATAAAAACCAAATAACTGATTGCTGTCCAACCATACTGTTGCCATTTTTTTTGACGTATAAACTGGATAACCACAGAGGGCCCCTCAAATAAGAAAAAGGCTAAAAGAAAAGAAACAACAATTCCTTTTCCTTTTAAGCTGGCCACAAGGGGAAGAGAGAAAAATAAAATAAATGTACCTAGGGTTTTAAGGTGGGTCATATATGGCTTCCTCTGGCATGATGATATGATGTTCTTTCTAAGAAGACAAGATAGATGGAGTCTTCAGTGGCGCATCAAAAAGATACCGCAGAATTCCATCTAATTTTTGTCGACCCGAAGAAGTGGCTTTTAAGTGGGTGGACGATAAGTCTAATAAGCCTTCGGAAACAAGGGCATTTAGTTTTTTTTCTGGCAGAACCTGCACGGGGGAATAGCCCATCTGAGTTTGAAAATTTTTAAGACAAATGCCTTGTTGAAGGCGAAGGCCCATCATCAAAAATTCCTCGCATTTACCGGACCAGGAAAGTATTTTCTTTTCGTGGGTGCCATCTTGTTTGGTGAATACATCTTCCATCCATTTTTCGGGGGATCGATGACGGCGTATCGCGTATTTTTCTCCCCCAACGGTCAGTCGACTATGAGCCCCTGGCCCCAAACCGATATAATCATGATAATGCCAATAGGTTATATTGTGACGACATTCTTGGGAACGCTGGGCATAATTAGAAACTTCATACGCATGATATCCCTTTGATCCCATTAATTGCTGAGTGGCTTCATAAAAATCCGTACTGATGTCACTGGAGGGCATTTGGAAATCGCCTTTGTGATACGCTAAGAAAAAAGGGGTACCTTCTTCTATGGTTAGTTGATAGAGGGATAAATGGCCTTTGGCCAAGCTGAGGGCTTCTTGTAGTTCTTCCTGCCATTCCACGAGAGTTTGGTGGGGCAGGGTATAAATAAAATCTAAGCTGTATCGATCAAAATGGGTTGCGGCGGTCTCAATGGCTTTGTAAGCATCCGCAATAGAATGGCTCCGGCCTAAAAATTTTAGGCCCTTTTGCCGGAGGCTTTGAATGCCCAAAGAAATGCGATTAATGCCTGCGGTGGACAGGGCTGAGAATTTTTCACATTCCACCGAGTTCGGGTTGGCTTCCAGGGTAATTTCAACGTGCTGATCCACAGGCCACAGTTCATGAATTTTTTCGAGGAGTGTACCGACTAAATCAAGTGGCATAAGGGAGGGGGTGCCCCCTCCAAAAAAGATACTCGTAACAGACTGATGATGGGTCCATGGGTGGAAAGAAAGAAGATCTGTCACCAAAGCCTTTTCCCAGGCCTGGATATCTATGGATTGGCGAACGTGGCTGTTGAAATCACAGTAGGGACATTTAGAAACGCAGAAAGGCCAATGGATATAAATTCCAAATGTCTTATTTTTCAATACAGGTCTCGATTAATTTTTGGAATGCTTGGCGACGATGGCTCATGGTGTGCTTTTCTTCAGGAAGCATCTCGGCAAATGTTTTTTGGTACCCTTCAGGCATAAAAATGGGGTCAAATCCCATATTGGAATGTCCCCGGGTAGGCCACACCAGCTCTCCATCCACGCGTCCTTCAAAAGAAAAACACCCTGGTTGGCCTGGGAAACAGAGTGCAATATGACAAACAAAAGACGCCCGGCGATCGGGATGGCTATCAATGGCCAAAAGTTCGTCATTAATTTTTTTCATAGCGTGTTGATAATCTTTGGAGGGGCCTGCCCAACGCGAGGTGTAAATTCCGGGTTGCCCCCCAAGAGCCTTTACCGAAAGGCCAGAATCATCTGCGAGCGCAGGTAAGCGAGCCGCCGCTGCACAGCTTTGGGCTTTTAATAGGGCATTATCTTTAAACGTTAAACCGATTTCATTGGGTTCGGGTAAATTCAGATCATCCAGTGTTAAAATCTTAAAACCATAGGGTTTTAATAACTCTGTGAATTCTGCAATTTTACCTGTGTTTTTTGTTGCCAAAACCAAGGTATCATTTCGTCTTAATTTCATCATTTTTAAGCCTTTAGAATCTCTGTTTGGTGATGAATAAGCTCTTGTATGCCTTTTTGAGCCAGTTTAAATAAGTCCTGAAATTGGTTTTCTGAAAAAGGTTTTTTTTCGGCGGTGGATTGAATTTCTATAATTTGTCCTTTTCCTGTAAGGACAAAATTGGCATCAGCTTCGGCAGTGCTGTCTTCAGCATAGTCTAAATCCAGTACGGGCATGCCGTGGTATATCCCACACGAGATGGCCGCCAAGGAATCAGTTAAAGGAATGGTTGTGATGAGACCGTCATTCTGAAGTTTTGACAAAGCACAATGCAGGGCCACATATGCACCGGTAATAGAAGCTGTGCGGGTGCCGCCATCGGCCTGAATCACATCACAATCAATATGGATTTGTCTTTCGCCTAATAAAAATAAATCGGTTACGGCGCGCAGGGACCGGCCAATCAATCTTTGAATCTCTTGGGTTCGTCCCGTTTGTTTACCCCTGGCCGCTTCGCGATCGCTGCGATTATGAGTTGCGCGGGGCAGCATGCCATATTCGGCTGTGATCCATCCAGATCCAGTGTTTTTTAAAAAAGAGGGGACTTTTTCTTCCACACTTGCTGTACAAAAAACGTGGGTATCGGCCAGTTTAATCAAACAAGACCCTTCGGCATATTTAGCCACATGGGTTTGTAACGTAAGAGACCTTAGTTGGTTAGGTTTTCTACCGGAGGGACGATTCATGATGTTGGGCTCGGTGATGGTTGACGTTTATGGGGCGGATGACTAAATTTAACTCACCAGTTACACTATCCACATTAATTGTAAAAGTAAAGAATTAGTCATGAAAGTTTTAAACCCTAGATCTTTAGAAATCCTACGTCATGTGGTTGATATGTATGTTGAAACAGGGGAACCCATTGGATCCCTAACATTAGCCGAAAGATTGGGGCACCAATTATCATCGGCAACCATCCGAAATGTGATGTCCCAACTGGAAGATTATGGCTTTTTGTATTCCCCCCATACTTCCGCCGGTCGACTGCCCACCGATGAAGGATTGCGTTTTGTGGTGAATGGATTATTAGAATCCAGTGAACTATCGTCGGAGGACAGGTTTCTGATTGAACAAAAATGTATCGAAAAAAGTAGGTCTTTGTCCCAAGTTCTAACAGAAGTTTCAAATATTTTATCGGGACTATCTACATGCGCTGGATTTGTGGTGGTCCCTCAAGAAGAAAAAATCTTGCGTCAAATTGAATTTATACCCCTGGATGACGGTACAGCCCTTGCGATTATGGTGACACAAGAAGGAGAAGTGGAAAACCGCTTGTTCCAACTACCTATTGGGTTTTCTATCTCAACTTTAATAGAGGCAGGCAATTACTTAAATGCTCGTCTTGCGGGACGCACCCTAAGTGAAGCCAAAAATCGTATTTTAAAGGAATTATCCTCCCACCAGGCTGATTTGGATTTATTAAGCCAAGAAGTTATTAAATCTGGTCTTGCCATGTGGAGTGGTACAGGGAAAGGAGCATCCCTCATTGTAAATGGACAATCTAATTTGCTTAATAGGGTGGAACATTTAGAAGATCTGAATACCATTAAACATATTTTTGGATTACTTGAAAAAAAGGAGAACTTGATTAATTTATTAGATGCTTCTATGAAAGGAGAAGGTATCCAAATTTTTATTGGAGCAGAAAATGAATTGTTTCACCATGTGGGATGTTCCCTTGTGTTATCGCCCTATGAGAGCAAACTAGGGGATATTGTGGGCGCGATTGGAGTCATTGGACCCAAGCGTCTGAATTATGGACGGATTATTCCCATGGTGAATTATACAGCAAAAATTTTAAGTCGTATTTTAAGCGGCAAATAATTTAAGGAGACCACAAAATGGAAAAAGAAAATATGAATGAAGAAAAAAACCTGAATCAAGAAGCTGAAGAAGTTCTTGAAAAAACTGAAACTGATTCGGAGATTGATAACACAGAAGAAGTTTCCCGTTTGAAAGATCAATTGTTGCGCACCCTGGCCGATTTAGAAAATACGCGGAAACGGGCAGAGCGTGAAAAGGAAGAAATCCGGAAATATGCGGTGGCAGGATTTTGTAAAGACTTGTTAAGTGTGGTGGATACCTTGGATCGTGCGCTTGAAAGTGTTCCCGAAGAGGAAAAAAAGAGTCATGACCTGTTTAAAAGATTGTATGAAGGTATTGAATTAACCCGCAACGAGATGGCCAAAACATTTGTGAAACATCACATCACAAAAATAACCCCCACAGGTCAGAAATTTGACCACAACTTCCACCAGGCGGTAGTGGAAGTGCCAAGCGCCGATCATGAGGCAGGGATGGTGGTAGATGTGTTACAAGCAGGGTATGCAATTGACGATCGTTTGTTACGGCCCGCCATGGTAACCGTCTCGAAAGGGAAAGAGTAACTGGAGACCGATTATTTCCTTTTTTTCTTTTTTTAAGAAGACAGCTGGCCGCGTGGCAGAAATTGACTCTTTTCTTTTTTACCTATCTTCGGGCGAGGCTGTTTCTATTGAACACCAAGTAAGTAGGCGGACTAGCCGGTTGCGTTTAAAATGGGTTCCTGCACGTCATCTTTTTTCGTTAACATATCCCCCCATGGTCTCAGAAACTGAAATTCTGACTTTCCTAAGGTACAATGAGGGCTGGATTAAAAAAAACATCAGGGAAACCAGCCCTAAAACCATTTTTAATATGGGGGATTCTTTTTTATTTTTTGGTCAACGCTATAACATTATCCAAGATTTGTTGCGCAAAAAAGGAATTTGGAAGGATGGCCACTCCATTATTGTGGGGAATAATCTTATGGATGCCCCCCAATCTATGGAGCAGTATTTAAAAAAGGAAGCTCTTTCTTTTTTTGAAGAATGGTCACACCACTATGCCCGAGTATTGGAAACGAAATTTTCACGAGTCTCCATCCGTGATGGACATTCCCGTTGGGGGAGTTGTTCATCATCAGGGACCTTATCCTATTCTTGGCGTTTGGGGCTGGCGCCGTTAGAGGTGGCTAAATATGTATGTGCCCATGAAGTGGCGCACTTAAAAGAAATGAATCATAGCCCACGATTTTGGGCTCTAGTAGCCCAGCTGGATCCCGATTATAAAAAGCATCGGGCCTGGTTAAAAAAAGAAGGTCATACCTTGAAAATGATTTCTTTTTTTAAATAATTTATGGAAGATGATTTTGCCATATTCACTCTTCTAAAATCCACATTTCAAGGAAAGTATTCCTTTGTACGGTATGTATCTTTTCTTCCCCAAGGGTGGAAGGGGACAGCAGAATTTTCTGAAGCGTTAGTCACGGCACGCATTCCTTACCAAGAAAAAGGTTTTTATTTTTTAGGCTCTGAAATCCAAGAGTTTTATCAAGAACGATTTTTTCAAATTAATGAAGGTGGTTTTATAATCTTAAAACAAGATGCTATGATTTTGCATACGTTTTCTACGCCCCATTTTTCAGAGAAAGGTATATTTTATTCCCACGTTCATTCTTGTGGGGCAGATGTTTATCATTGTGATTTTTTCATTCAAACGCATCAGTTCCAAACTTTCTATACCATCCAAGGCCCCAAGAAAAATTTTTCTATCCATACTTTTTATAGTGTATTGTGAGGTTAATAACTTGAAATATATAGATTAATTATTATATAGGGTGTAGTGGTTGAGGGCTTTGATGAAAAAAGATTCAACAAGGTTTGGAGAGATATTTTTTAATCTTCTGGATTTTTTCCTAGAGTTGTTATCCCGATTTTAATGGGGATTAAAATATCTAGGACAGCGCCTAGTTTTTTACGATTGAATAATATGAATTATATCTTATATGTGTTTTATGGGCATTGAAAGTGTCGCTTTAAGGGAGTTAAAAAATGAAAGTTTCTTTAAAAATTTTGTCACTAAGTATCGCTGTAATTCTGGCCAATGAATCCATGGCCGTTAAAGCTTTCGAATATGAAGATCTAGAACGTCTGAGAAGAAACCCAACCTTTTATGATCGCTTACAGGCTTATGAAAAGAAAGAATATACTCTAGAAAAAGTTCAAACAGAAATAGAGAAAATTTCCACATGGCAAGAATATGCCTTTTTTTGTAAAATGCATTTAAATTTTTCTCAATTTAAAGCTACTCAAAGGGAAGCGGTGCCCCAGTTCTGGACAGAAAAAGAAGGTTTTTTAGAAAAAGGAAAATTTTTATTAAATGAAAAAATGAGGGTTATTTTTTCAGATTTTGATCGTATTGCTGATAGGAAAGAAGAGAAAGATTTTGAATTTCTCAAAGAGACTAGCGAAAAGAAAGCGGCATTAAAAATGAAAGAAAAATCTTTCTTTAAAGCTAAATCTTTGTTTGATAATTGGAGGCGCGTTCCCTTTTCTTCTTCTGAACAAGAAGCCATAGAAATCATTCATGGAGGTAGCCTCAGATATCTCATGGACTTTCTAACAGGGCATGAAAAAGGATATGATTTGGAGTTCCCTAATAGAAGAAGAACTCCAAATAAATTACAAAACGTTTTAAGTACTTTTGAAGACCGAGAAACGTTAGGGCTTGGAAAGGCCTTCGGAATTCAAGTTCATCCCATATCGGCCCAGGAAGATATAAGAGATGTGATTAAAAGGTCTGCATACTATGCTGTTGATAGATCTAAGCCTTATCAAGATTTTCCTGTTATTCTAAGGGCGACGATCCAACCTCAATTTTTAGACATGGCAGATAATGAATATGAAGCAGGGTTAAGAAGTTGTTATGTTTCTCAATTGAAGAATATCCGTATTGAGATTTTAGGATATAGTAAAAGAGCTTCTGAAGTGCACGCCCCCATTTCATGGAAAATAGAACAAGAGAAAGCTGAGCATATGCCCTCTGATTTGTTGAAACGGTATTTAAATAAGTTTGAAAAAAAATTAAGCTACCTAGACTTGGCTATATAATATAAGTTTTTGAGGCCTTATTTTTCCAGGTAAGGCTTCAAAAACCTTCCCGTATAGCTTTTCTGAACCTTAATAATATCTTCTGGGGTGCCTTGGGTGATAATTTCCCCACCCTTGTCACCCCCTTCGGGGCCCAGATCAATAATCCAGTCGGCTGTTTTAATCACATCTAAGTTGTGTTCAATGACGATCATCGAGTTGCCTTGATCTACCAATTCATGAAGAACTTCCAACAGCTTCCGAATGTCCTCAAAATGAAGACCGGTGGTGGGTTCGTCTAGAATATATAGGGTACGGCCCGTTGCCCGCTTTGAAAGCTCTTTAGAAAGTTTAATACGCTGAGCTTCACCGCCGGATAGAGTGGTGGCCCGTTGACCAATTTCCATATACCCAAGACCCACCCGTTGCAAGGTTTCTAGTTTGTCCCGAATGCTGGGAACGGCTTCGAAAAACTTAATGCCATCGTCTACGCTCATGTCCAATACATCAGCGATGGATTTGTCTTTATACTTTATATCTAACGTTTCTCGGTTGTATCGTTTGCCCTTGCAATGGTCGCACGTTACAAAAACATCGGGCAGAAAATGCATTTCAATTTTTAAAACACCATCCCCTTGGCAGGCTTCACAGCGGCCTCCCTTCACGTTAAATGAGAATCGTCCCACTGTATAACCACTCGATTTAGCTTCGGGCAGTTTGGCAAACCATTCCCGGATGGGTGTAAAAATACCCGTATAGGTGGCAGGGTTTGAGCGTGGCGTTCGACCAATGGGGGATTGATCAATATTGATCACCTTATCAATATGCTCGACCCCTTTAAGGGCTTTGTACTCGCCCCCCTTTTCCCGTGTCTTGTTTAGGATGCGGTTGAGTGCCTTATAGAGGGTTTCATTTACAAGTGTTGATTTGCCTCCTCCGGAAACACCCGTAACGCAGGTTAGTTTGCCCAAGGGAAAATCCACACTGACATTTTTCAGGTTATTAGAAGATGCCCCTTCTAGCCGAATAAATTTATTTTTTATGCCAGGACGGCGCACCTCGGGAATGGGAATGTTCTTAGTGCCTTTTAAATAGGCCCCCGTAAGACTGGCAGGGTTTTGGGCAATTTCATCTGGCGTCCCTTGAGCCACAATTTCTCCGCCGTGCTTGCCAGCATAGGGACCCATGTCCAGAACATAGTCGGCCATTTTGATGGCATCTTCATCATGCTCCACCACAATAACCGTATTTCCTAAATTACGAAGATGTTGCAAGGTTTCTAATAGCCGATCATTGTCTCGTTGGTGAAGACCAATGGAGGGTTCATCCAGTACATATAAAACACCCGTCAGGCCTGACCCAATTTGTGAGGCTAAGCGAATGCGCTGGGATTCTCCGCCTGATAAAGTACCTGATGTACGGGACAGGGTTAAATAATCTAATCCCACACTTTTTAAAAAGCTGAGCCGATCTTTAATTTCTTTTAAAATACGAACAGCAATGGCCTTTTGTTTTTCTGTCAGATGGCTGGATAGGGTTTCAAACCACGCCACCGATTCTTCGATGGAAAAATCCGTAATTTCACCAATATGAAGATGATTAATTTTGACGCACAATGCTTCGGGTTTCAGACGATAGGAATGGCACGCATCGCAGGGTACGCTGCTTTGGTATTTGGAAAGCTCTTCCCGGGTGCGTTCGCTTTCGGTGGATTTCCATCGACGTTCTAAATTCGGAAGTACCCCTTCGAAGGCTTTCTGGGTATGATATGTTTTCCCATAATCTTGCTGAATGGATATTTTTTCGGTGCCCGATCCATAAAGAAAAATATGTTGTATGGGTTTTGGGATTTGCGAAAAAGGAATCAGAGTGGAAACATTATAATGCTTGGCCACTGACTCTAAAACACGATAATAAAATTCCTCGAACGGGCCAAACCATGGTTCAATCGCCCCCTCACGCAGGCTCAGCTGGGGGTTCGGAATCACCAAATTTTCATCAAATATCAAACGAATTCCCAGCCCATCGCAGGCAGGACAGGCCCCAAAAGGACTATTAAAAGAGAAAAGTCGAGGTTCTATTTCTTCAAGGGTGAACCCTGATTCGGGACAGCAAAATTTTTCGGAAAATAATATTTCTTCTTGTGTATCCACATTTTCAGCAATAGCTAAGCCTTCACCTAAGGGCAGAATGGTTTCAAAGGCATCGGCCAATCGTTTTTCAATGCCGGGACGAATCAGGATACGATCCACCACCACGGATAGGGTGTGCTTTATATTTTTATCCAGGGCAGGGATGTTATCAATTTCATAAAATTGGCCATTAATTTTTAGGCGTTGGAATCCCTTCTTCTTTAGGTCGTTAATTTCTTTTTTATATTCCCCCTTGCGACCCCGTACCAGAGGCGCCATGAGAGCCAGCTTAGTACCTTCATCCAAACCCATTAAGCGATCCACCATTTCAGAAATGGTTTGGCTTTGGATGGGTTTGCCGGTGGTGGGCGAGTAGGGAACGCCGATACGGGCAAATAAAAGCCTTAGATAATCATAAATTTCTGTGATGGTCCCCACTGTGGATCGGGGGTTTTTAGAGGTTGTTTTTTGTTCAATTGAGATGGCGGGAGATAGACCTTCTATGGAGTCTACTTCGGGTTTTTGTGTTAATTCTAGAAATTGACGGGCATAAGCGGACAGGCTTTCCACATAGCGACGTTGACCTTCTGCGTAAATGGTATCAAAGGCCAAAGATGACTTGCCCGAGCCACTGACACCTGTGATGACAATAAGTTGGTTGCGTGGCAAATCCACAGAGATATTTTTTAGATTATGTTCGCGCGCCCCGCGGATGGAAATAAATTGAGAATACATACAGGAACTGTGGGGGATTTTTTCATGTTCGTCAATAATGAAATATTCAGCTTTTTAAAGTATTATATAAAAGTTTCATCTCGATGAAATCTTGCAGTATAGTAATCTGTAAATGAAAGAATAAAACATGAATTTTGGTTATAAAAACACAGCGAAAAAAAACTTATTTTCCGAAGAGATGGTGTCTTTTTTTAAGAAGCGTTCCTACGAGTTGTTAGGGTTTGTATTAGTCGTATTTGGTTTGGCTTTATTTTTAGCCCTGACCAGTTATGCAAATCAAGATGTGTCCTGGAATACCATTCGGGAAGATATTTCCCCCCGGAACATCATGGGAACAGGGGGGGCCTATCTTGCAGATTTTTTCTTCCAAACCATCGGTCTTTCTAGTTACTTAATACCCTTTTTATGCTTGGTATGGGGCGTTCATATCATTCTATTTCATTCTTTGTCTTATTGGAAATGGCGGCTTGTAGCAGTCCCTTTTATGGGGGTATTTTGCGCTGCAGGGCTTGGGGGGATTGAATGGAGTTTTTTTGTTAAAAGTGGTGGTGCATTAGGCTTAGTTCTTCATAATGCCAGCATGGTTTTCTTATCAAAGATAGGGATCCCAGGATGGGTGTGGGGCTTATTTTTATTGGTTTCGGGTCTGGCCATTTTTGTATTTATTTTGGGTCTTTCCAAGGAAACCTGGCTTACTATTGGTCGGGTGCTGTTATCCGCTTTAAAAAGTGTTGGTGCTCTTTTTCAGAGCATGCTGTTGTTGGCTAAAAAAGAAAAGCCCATGCAAGGTGAGATGTTGTTGGAAGAGGGGATCGAAATGGTAGAAACTGATCTCGACTCGGTACCACCTGCCCCTTTATCTTTTGCAGCAGAGGCGATGGGAAGGGATATGGATGAGATTGAGTCTTCTCCTCCCCGACCAAAAACAAAACCCGTACCGGTGACGTCCTCTAAAACGTTCAGTACACCCAGAACATCCTCAGGATATGAATTTCCTTCTTTGGATTTATTACAAAAAGAAATAAACACGGGCCGTCATGCTTCCCTTTCCAAGGATGCTTTGAAAGAAAATGCTGACCATCTAAAGAAAACCTTGGAAGATTTTGGGGTGCAGGGGGATATTTTAAATGCCTATCCCGGACCTGTGGTGACCCTCTATGAATTTAAGCCTGCACCAGGGGTAAAATCAGCCCGCGTAGTGGGATTGGCAGATGACATTGCCCGATCCACCAGTTCCCTTTCAACCCGTATTTCGGTTATGCCCGGTGTGAATGCCCTGGGTATCGAGATACCAAATCCTAGCAAAGAGAAAGTATTTATGCGCTCTTTGTTGGAAACGGATTCTTTTAATAATCCTTCTTTTAACCTGCCTTTGGCCTTGGGGAAGAATATTAGCGGGGACCCGGTAATCGGGGACCTTAGTCGCATGCCCCACTTATTGATTGCGGGAACCACCGGATCAGGTAAGTCCGTATCCATTAACACCATGATTCTCTCTCTCCTGTATAGGCTCTCTCCTGATGAATGCAAGTTTATTATGGTGGATCCCAAGATGTTAGAGCTATCGGTTTATGATGGTATTCCCCATCTGTTAACCCCCGTTGTGACGGACCCACACAAAGCAGTCATGGCCTTAAAGTGGGTAGTGCGCGAAATGGAAACACGCTATCAAAAAATGTCTAAACTGGGTGTACGTAATATCGAAGGATATAACGAACGTATGAAGCAAGCCCAAGAAAAAGGGGAAGTGATAACCCATAAAGTACAAACGGGATTTGATGCTGAAACAGGGAAGCCCTTGTTTGAAGAACATCCTATGGACATGAAAAAACTGCCTTTCATTGTGGTGGTGGTGGATGAAATGGCTGACCTTATGTTAGTGGCGGGCAAGGATATTGAGTCTGCCGTTCAACGGTTAGCCCAAATGGCCCGTGCTGCGGGAATTCATTTGATTATGGCCACCCAAAGACCATCTGTAGACGTAATCACCGGGACTATAAAAGCCAACTTCCCCACCCGCATTAGTTTTCATGTTACCTCGAAGATCGATAGCCGTACCATTTTAGGCGAGCAAGGTGCTGAACAACTGTTGGGTCAAGGCGATATGCTATACATGAAACCAGGAGGTCGGATTTTGCGTGTTCATGGACCCTTTGTGGAAGACCGAGAAGTGGAACGTGTTGTTCAATTTTTACGCACCCAAGGAGAGCCAGTGTATGAAGAAAGCATTGAAGAAGAAAGCTTTAATGCATCTGTCGGGTTAGGGGGAGACGAAGCAGGCGGGGATGATCTTTATAATGAAGCCCTATCAATTGTCTTACGGGAAGGCAAGGCCTCTACCAGCTTTATTCAGCGTCATTTGCAAATTGGATATAATCGGGCAGCCCGTATTATTGAACAAATGGAAAAAGAAGGTGTTGTAAGTAAGCCTAATCATGTGGGTAAACGAGAGATCCTGAGCCAGTAAATTTATTTTTCCACTGGTTTTGCGAAATACAACGACACTAATGTGATCACTCCACAAATGCTGAGATAAATGGACGGAAATAAATCCGTTCCTAGGGCGTCAGAAAAATAAAGGCATACAGAGGGAGCTGTACCACCAAAGATAGCCGCCCCCAGTAAATAACAAAACCCGACCCCTGTTTGGCGCTCTTCGGTTGGAAACAATCGGGCTAAGAAGGCCGAGCAGGGGGCCACAATCCCCATAGAGACAAGGCTAAGTAGAAGACGACTGGACATAAGGGAGAATAGGGTTTTTTCACCCAAAAACCATGAACTTAAGGGGATGGGGATCAGAACCAATAGAAGACTGGCTATGATCATAATATTTTTTTGTCCTTTTTTATCCCCAATATAGCCAAAGACGGGAAGTAAAAGAGCCCATAATAAAAGCGTTGCCACGTTGTAGGTTAAAAGAGTTGTGCTGGGAACATTCAAATCCGTTGATAAAATCGAATTGATATAAATCAAAATCACGTAAAATGGAAGGTTGGCCCCGGCCGCAATTCCCACACTGCACAGCATGTTTCGTTTTCTGTTTTTAATAATTTGACTTAAAGGAATTAAAGCAGGATTTTTTTTCTGTTTGACGGCTGCTATAAATTGGGGAGTTTCTTCCAAATAATTGCGGATCTTTAAAATATACAATCCCATAAGGCCCCCGAAAATAAATACGGCACGCCATCCCCAATCGGGGTAATAGGATACAAAGAAGATACCAAGTAAGCTTGCCGCCGCCGCACCCAAAAAAGCAGATGAAAACAAAAGACCACTTAATAAGGCCTTCGTTTTAGGTTGGGCATGTTCATTTAAAAAGACAGCAGCACCACTGTAAGCTGCTGCAGCACCCATGCCTTGCAAGGATAAAAAGAAGACCAATGTGATAGGCGCCCATATACCCAAGATAGAATATCCTGGTAAAATACCAATTAAGAAGGTGGGTATTGAGATGACTAGAACACTTAGAATAAGAGATTTTTTTCGCCCATATTTATCCCCAACATACCCAAAAATTAACCCTCCCAATGGCTTCATGACAAACATGGCAGCAAATATGAGCAAAGCCTTAAGTTGGGTAGACTTGGCATCTTGATCAGGGAAGAAGAAAGGAGCCATGAGAGGGGCATAATATCCATAAAGAACAAAATCAAAGCTTTCCATACCATTAATCAAAAGACCCGAAATAAAGTTTTTGTATTTATGAAAAAAAGTCATTATTCCCCCAATTGTTTTTTTATGGCAGGGGGGGCAAGGTAAGTCAATTATTTAAACGTACATAAATTCCAACTACAGTTTATTCGAAATAAAATTTAATAACCGACCTATCTTTTTCTACTGATGATTATCTAGATTGAGTGGTTACCAAAATAAAAACTAGGAAAAAATACTTCTAATAAGCACTCAAAATTGCTATATCTTAATCAAGAAAAATAAACCTAAAAAATATTTTCGAATTCAAAGATTTAAACAAGAAAGTGGTACTGAAATGGCTAATAAAAAGAAAGAAAATCCCCAGATTTCTACAGATTTAAAAATATCTGAAGATAATGCTTTTGTGAATAAAGGGCATCTTCAGTTTTTTGTGGATCGTAGTTCTGAGACGGTGGAAAGGACCCTTTCTATTATTCAAAGACTTCAGCAAGAAATCAATCAATTAAAAGACGGTCTCTCGAAAGCCGATAATGAATTTCGAAATCTGAATCGGATAGTAGAAGAGTCCAAAAAAAGAGAAAATTAAACTTAAAAACTATTTTTATATAGGGTTATTAGGCTCTTCTTCTTTGCGTAATGACATTCCGAAACTAAACAGCAAAGGCGCGGCCAGGCAAATCGAGGAGTATGTTCCTACCGCAACTCCGATCAAGATGGGCAGGCTGTATTCTGCAATCACTTTGCCGCCAAACAAAAAAAGAACCAGCAGGGCTAGCAAGGTCGAGCTAGAGGTTAGAATGGTACGAGTCAAAGTATCATTAATGGATTTATTAATAAGATCCTCAACTTTGGCGATTTTATATTTTCTTAAATTTTCTCGAATACGATCATAAATAACCACCGTATCGTTAATGGAGTAACTGATTGTGATCAAAATAGCCACAATAGCTGAAGAATTAAATTCAAATCCAAACACAGTATAAAGGCCAAAAACAGCAATGGCGTCATGTAACAGGGCCAGCATCGCGCACACCCCAAAGTTCCATTCGAAACGAATCCAAATATAAATCATCATGGCCAAAATGGCCCATCCCACGGCTTGGAGAGAGTTTGAAATTAACTCTTGGCCCATTTTGGGGCCCACATTTTCAATCCGACGATATTCCACATCTGTGGGTAGGGCTTCTTTTATCTTTCCAATCACCACAAGTTGTTCTTTTTCATCTCTATTTTTTTGGTCCAATCGAATCAAAAGATCCTGATTCGTCCCGAACTCTTGAAGTGAAATTTCTCCAATATTTAGATTATTTAAGTCTTGTCTGATTTTACCAAGTTCGATGGGGGAAGAAAATCGAGCTTCGATAAGAGTTCCCCCAGAAAAATCGATTCCATAATTTAGGTTATTAACAAAATAGGCCCCGATAGCGGCAACCGAAATTAAGCCAGAGACGATATAGTTGATAAACCGTAAACGGATAAAATTAATTTTCAAGTTTGAGGAGTTGAATTGAAGACCTGCGAACATATGCCGTATCCCTAAATAAGAAGCGTTTTTTGTTGGCCGCGCCCCTTAATCCATAAAAGAATTAAGACGCGGCTTAAAGAAATGGCCGTAAACATGGAAATTAGAATTCCTAATGCTAATGTGACGGCAAATCCCCTGACAGGGCCATTCCCAAATTGATACAGAAGGGCTGCCCCAATAAGAGTGGTGATGTTAGAATCAAGAATGGTGGCCATGGCACGATTATATCCAGATCCAATGGCGGACAAAGGCGGCATTTTCTCTTTTACTTCTTCTCGGATGCGCTCATAAATTAAAATATTGGCATCCACAGCCATGCCTAGGGTCAATGCAATGCCTGCGATGCCTGGCAAGGTTAAGGTTGCTCCTAACAGGGCAAGCCCCGCAAACAACAAGATAAAATTTACAAACAGGCAAATATTGGCAATTGTTCCAAATAGGGTGCCATAAAAAATAAACATAAAAATAAAGACGGCTACAATAGAAATAAGGGTGGCCATTTCCCCGGCTTTAATCGAGTCGGATCCCAATTCTGGACCCACTGTTTTTTCTTCTAAAATAGTGAGAGGCGCAGGCAAGGCACCAGCCCTTAACAGAACAGCTAAGTTGCGTGCTTCGACTAAGGAGAAACGACCTGTTATGACACCCCGACCACTGGGGATAACGCTTTGAATAACGGGTGCACTGATTACTTTTTTATCCAAAACAATAGCGAAAGGACGCCCAATATTGTTTCGTGTGATATCGGCAAATTTGCGGGCCCCTATGGCATCGAAACTAAATGTCACTTGGGCTTCGCCTTGAGAATCAGCACCAGCATTTGTCAACATCTCGCCACCCAATTCCACATTTTTTTTAACCAAATAGAAAGAGGGGTTTTCAAGATCAGAACCTGGGAGAATTTCGTACCCTAGGGGTGCAGGTCGACCCCGGAGCGATTCTGCGGTAAGGGTGGGGTGGACTAATTGAAAGGTGAGTTTCGCCGTTTTACCCAGTAAGTTTTTTACTTCTGTAGGGTCGTTAACCCCTGGCAACTGAACAAGGATTCTATTTTGACCTTGTTTTTGAATAGAAGGTTCCTTGGTGCCCATTTCATCAATACGTCGTCGTACAATTTCAATGGATTGGATGATAGCATTTTCTTCTTTTTCTTGGATAAACGAAGGTTTCGGAGTTACAGAAACAGAACCATCTTTGTCGATATCCACCATGACTTCTGGGAACAAATTACGAATAATACTTTTCGCACTATACGCATCATCTAATGACCGGAGTTTAAAACGTAAAATGTTTTGGTTATCAAGCTTAAGATCAAAGTATCCTAAACGGTTTTGGCGGAGTGAACGCCTTAGTTCGTCCATCAGGGAAAGAAGGCTATCTCGACCCACTTCTTTTAGGTCGACTTCCAAAAGAATGGAAGATCCACCCTGAAGATCAAGCCCCAAAGATAGGGGAGTCACAGGTAAAAAACTAGGCAGTTTTTCTAATACATGGCGGGGCATGAAATTTTGTGCAGCAAACCAAGAACCTATTAAGCAGATTCCCATAGTAAGGGTGACACGCCACCGGGCCAAATGTTGCATTCTATTACCTGTTTTTTAGTTATTTTTTCTTTTTTGGTTTTTCAATAACCGTTGTTTCTGTGGGAACATCGGTGGAAAGCAAAGCAGATACCATTTGTTTGGCCACAAATACATTGGTATTATGAGCAACTGAGAGCTCGAGTTCACCTTCTGTAACCTTAAGAACCGTACCAATAAGTCCCCCGCTCATCACAACCCGATCACCTTTTTTAAGACCAGAAATCATGTTCTGATGTTCTTTTGCTTTTTTGCTTTGGGGCCGGATGACCAAAAAATACATCACCACAAAAATAAGAACCAGAGGCAGAATGCTCATAAAATCGAAGGCAGGTTTCATTGATTTAAATCTCCATATGTTGAGCTATAATAGGTATCATGTTTAAGTCAGCCTCTCAACAAAAATTGTATCCGTGAGTCAAGAGCTCAATATTTGTTTCTTAATATTTCCAAAATTGTTCATAAAGCTTGAAACAAAAAATCGCAAAAAATAGTGGTGAATAATAAAAAAAGAGGCAAGTATTTTTAAGCGTCTCATGGGTTTTTTAAGATATTCCACCACGTTTTTATATTATCATGAAAATTAATTTCAGACAGAACTATTGAAGACTATGTATGGACTATGATTGATTAAAAGGTTTTTTGCTTGCAAAGCTTTAATTTTAGATAAATTCTTCTTTGAAGAAAATTGGGTAGAGCATGACCATGAGCAGTTTTTAAGAATACAAAAATCTATTGTGAACCACGATGCAAGGATTATAGATGGGAACTGTATCCATTCGCTTGAGGTGCGGTAAAAGAAGCAGATGTCGTTTTATATTTTAACTATTGGCCTTGCCTCTGTTTATTAAGAATAATAAGAAGATTATTTCATAAAAATCATAAAATAGATAATCGAACCCCTGGATGCTTTGAGAAAATAATTTTTTCCTTAATAAAATATCTTGGGAATTTCGAGGCACGCGTAGCCAGCTTTATTCATTCCCTTCATAATCAATATCTTCATAGAGTGTTTATAGAAATACGCAACGATCAACCGCTTGAAAAATTGAAAGCAGAAATTTTGTCTTTTAAAAAGACTGGAAGTATGGGCCCAGGATTTTTAGCCAGAAAAATTCAGAGCTTTTACTTTAAACTAGAAATTTAGTGTTTATATTCGTATATTAAGAAAAATTTTGATAGCAACTTGTTATTTTTTGAAAAAAGCCTATCGGTTTTTCAGTTTAACCCTATTTTCGGAGCATTGTCCTGTGATTTTTGGTACAAAAAGTATTTGGAATCTTTTGTTGGTTTTTATGTTTCTTGTTTCAGGATGTTCTGAAAACAGCTCTTTTCACCCCGAACGGCGAAAACTTTTGGATCAGTTGGTGGCCCATTTAAGAATTTATTCCGTTTCAGATGAAAATGGTGAACTGCCTTTAAAAAGAATCGGACGCGATTATGATGGCGGGTATGTGGTGGCGGAAAAATCACTGACTGCGGCAGATGCCCTGATGGGATACGGTATTGCAGATGATCCTTCGTTTGAGGAAGCCTTTTCAGACATTTATCAGAAGCCTTCTTATGGGTTTGATGGGGGTGTGAAAAATGTTGCCTCGAAGAACAAGTTGTTCACTTTCTTTAGTGAATGTATCTCCAGTGATCAATTTTTGTATGGCAACCAAACCTCGTCTGGTAAAGTTTCTACCTTTAAGCAACAAATAGAAAGATTGGGGTTAAAAAATAAAAAAATCTTTATCAAGATGGATATCGAAGGGGGCGAATATGAAGCCTTCCCAGATATTTTGCCCTATGCCGATCAGATTACGGGGATTGCGTTTGAACTACATTTTCGATCATTAGAGGCGCTTCGAAAAGCACTGAGCCTTCTCACAGAGATAGAAAAAAATTTCATATTGGTGCACGTGCACGGGAACAACTCGGGCCGGCTCTTCTCGGCCAAGGGTATGAAAGGAGAAGCCCCTTATGTGATGGAGCTCACTTATATTAACAAAAATCTTGTGACGGTGGCTCATCTTTCTAAAAATCAAAAACATCCCCAGAGCTTAGATATGCCAAATATCCCTTCTAGGCCTGACCGAGAGTTTGAAATTTTAATCTAAATTATAACCCTTCTTATTTGCCTGCGGAAAAAAGGTAATTTTTATTTTTCTTCCTTTGTGGTGAGATCTTTTCTACATTGCCGTGCATGGATAAAGCTTTCGACCCCAAAGAATATTATTGGAAAAGCGACATCGATTATCGCTTGCACCCGGAACTTTATCGGGTGGGGAAGGGCGAGCAGGGAGTCCTTTTGTGCGAACCTTATAAAAGTGAAATCCTTCCTTTTTGGGCTTTTAAAACCCCTGAAATTGCAACTCAAAGCAGTGAAAAAATTTTCTCTTTGTTCCACGTCTATTTAGAAAATAATGATTTTGTAGGCGCTGACATGGCTCGTAAGTTTCTACAGATGGGGTTTACACGTGCCCGACGGTATACGAATTACAAAAGCGGTAAAAAATATGAAGAGACCAAAGAATTGCCTGTGGGCACTGGCGACCCGATCAAAGCTAAATGTGCGCATATATTTTATAAGAAATGGAAAGAAGCCGAGTCATGTTCTGCCTATGAGAATCAAAAAAAAGCATGGAAAGCCAAATATGCACAGCGGTCTTTGACCAGTAAAATATAAAGCTTGTCAAAACCCATACAAATGTAGATGTCTTGGCCATAAAAAAACCCCTGGTAAATACCAGGGGTTTTTAAAGGTTTGGAAACGCTTTATTAGATCAGTTGTAAATTTCCAGCTGATTGTTTGCCACGATCACTGATGATCTCGTAGCTTACGCGTTGTCCTTCATTAAGGCCTTTTAAGCCTGCTTTTTCCACAGCGCTTACATGCACAAAGACGTCTTTATCTCCGTTTTCTGGAGCGATAAATCCATAACCTTTTGTAGGATTGAACCATTTTACTGTACCGTTTGCCATAATAATAATCCTTTCATTTGGCGTATCAAGAGCTGTGACTTGAATCTCTTCAAGACTAAGGTATTTATGAATTTTTTGGAAAAAGCCTTAAATATCTTACAACCGCTGTTGAAAACAGATTAACAAAAATACAGTAAACTGATTTTTCTAATAAAACCAGCTTTTTTTATTCTTTTATTAGTATTAATTAGCTTTTTTGGGTGTAAACCCGTCGGAACTCCAGAATTCGCTGCCCACATAATGGCGTCCTACAAACAGACCCATAGGGTCATATTTTTGTTTAATAGATAGCAATTTGGGGTAATTAGGCCCCCAAGCGCGTTTTTGCCAATGGGGGGTAAAGAAATCCGATTCCGAGCTGTAAGCCCCCGCCTCCGGAATAAGGGTGCGTATTAGGCCCATGGCTTTGTTCACTTTTTCTGCCCCTTTTTTGGCATCCTTGACGTTGGGCTCATATCCCTTGATGCCTTTATAGGCTTTCTTTTGTCCGCTGACGGCTAGTAATAACCCAAATGAATCTATGGCGATGGGGTTAATGGCTGTTTTCTTAGCCAGTTCCTTAATGGCAGAGGCGCTGCCTGCCAAACCCTTTTGGAAATGGATTTCTATATCATTTAATCGGCTGGCTTGGAATAAGGTTGATATAAAGCTGGATAATTTGTTAGGGCGTAACAGCTTTTCAGGCAGCCAAGCAGAATCATATCCATATAGATAAACATCCACCTCGCGGTCGTTGCCTTGCCACCAGAATCGTCCTTTAGGTGTATTCGATCTGGTATCCTCCACAATTGAATGGGGTAGGTATTTCGAGCGGTAATTGTAATCCCACCATTTTTGGGCAGGGACAAAAACAAAATGTGGATTGGCAGTGATTTCAAAATCTCCTGCTCTTTTTTTAATCCACTGAATAAAAGGCGCCCATATTTTTTCTGCTTGTTTTTGACTAAGTGTATGGCTAGTCATTGCAATTTCCAGAGTATTATCAGATTTGATTCGAATGTTCTCTCCCCAATAGGGATTCAGAAGACTATCTTTATAGAATATAAAGAACTGGGATAGTAATTTTTGGAAAGCTTTATCTGACCTGGATTTCACTGCCATATTAACGGCCCCGAAATAGGGGGGTAAAGGATGAGTTTTAAGGGTAATCTTGGTGATAACCCCAAAGGATCCGCCGCCCCCTTTTAAGGCCCAAAAAAGATCGGCATTTTTATGTGGGTTGACGGTTAATATATTTCCTTCCGAAGTTACAATTTGGGCTTCCAGAAGATGGGATGCTGCAATACCCCACCCCTTAGAAAAACTGCCAAATCCTCCTGTTTGAATGAAACCTCCCACACCCACAGTGGTACATCCCCCACCTTGTACATACATGCCACCCTTGCTTACCACGGCGTCATATACCTCTAACCAAATGGCGCCTGTTTCAATGCTAACCGCTGGGAACCCTTTTTTATCGGGGCTGCCTTCAGGTGTAAAGTTTTTATGCAGTTTTATTCCATTCATTTTGTGTGTCCATAACAACAATGAATCGGGCCCGTTGGATTGACCTAAATAACTGTGTGCACCGCCTTTTACAACCAAACGCAAATTTTTTGTGCGGGCAAAATTAATGGTGGCTAGAACATCTTGGGGGTTCTTCGCTTCTACGACATATTGGCTAAGCTTGGAATCCCAGGCTTTGAACCACCCGCTGGTTTGGGTAGCGCCTGCTTGGTCCTGGATATAGAAAGGGTTTTTAATCAGGGACAGCACTTTGAAGCAGCTTTTACTGGCAGAATTTTTGCGGCAAGCTTCCAAAGGATCCTTAACAGCAAAGAGTCGCCCACCCACGTCTTTTTTCAATTGGGCCCATTCTGCAGCAGAAGGCCAGTTTTTATCAGAAGGTCGCACACGAGGTGCAAAGGAAGGGGTTGAAAACCCATTTGCCAATATAAAAAAGAATGTAAAAATAATCGCCAAAATCATAGAAATACCCTGTTTTTATTTTAAGTGTATCATGGTTTATTAAAATTGATTTTTGTTTTTTTAAAATAAAATTCTGTAAAAGAACCCTTGATTTTGTTGGGGGAAAATCATACGATCCGATCTCTTGTTTAGTGTTAAGGATTAAAAAATTGAAAATATTGAATTTATTTATTATCTGTTTGCCTTTATCTGGATGTTCTGTTTATAAGGCAGCAGATAATCAGGGCGTGGATTTACATGATATTGAAAAATGTAACACGCGTTCTTGTCTTTTATCTCAGGGTCTAAAAATCATAGACTCACGAAAAACTCCAGAAGGCCAGTTTAATGAAACCTATCAAGGTTTGGCCAGAAAGTCGGGGGTAAATTATCTGCGGGCAGGGGGACATGCTGTTCTTGATGTCTTTACTCTTGGCTTATGGGAAGTGGTGGGAACTCCTGTAGAAGGGGCAATTTCTAACAATCGTGGTTTTTGGGTGGTCCGTGCTAAGTATGCCGATGACATGTCTGAGACAGTTCAATCCATGTCCATTTATGCCCCTAATGGAAAGCAAGTCAAATAACTAATATTACAAGGGGGGAAAGAGCATTCCCCCCCTAGGGTAAAAAAATCGTTATTTTTCTTTTTTTGCTTTATCTTTTAAGGCTTTTTCTTTTTGACGATGGATCGTAGTAGAAACGCCTATTTTGGCTATGGTTAAGGTCAATGCTAAGGTGTTTAATCTTTCTTTATTTTCTGGTAACTCCGCATTTGCAGCATACATGTTTACGATGGGAATGAATAAGCCCAGGCTAGCATCGGCTGTTTTTAACAACTTAGATGTACTTTCATCATAATAGGGGCTGAAGAGGCTGCCCACCATGGAGATTCCTGATAAGCTGGTGCTAATACATAGGCCAATTGTGTTGGATATGGGGGAGCTGAGGGCTAATAAATTTCCAAAAGCGGCCCCATAGTCTAAAACAAACGAAAGGTTTCGATGAAATCCTTCTTCCACTGTCTTTTTTTCCTCCATGCTCGGTGAATTTGGCACACGAGTAGATACAGGTGAACAGTTTTCTTGCTGGATTCTCTGAAAGTCAGGGCCAGCTAATGAAATAAAGGGTAGACAAAATAAAAATAGGATTTTTTTGAACATTTTTTAAGCCTCTCGTTTGATGGTTTCCTAAGTATAGAATTGATCCACCATGAAAGACAATCAAAGAACAATAAAAATTAAATATTTATTTGTTCTGGCCCAAAATTTCCATTAGTTCACGCCATTCCCGTTGGGACATGCCGGAAGATTCGGCAGATGGTTTTTGACCTGCAATCATTTGTTTTATGACATCTAATCCTTTGTCGGATAGATGTACCCCATTTTTACGATAGGCCATAAAGGCTTCGTACGCCAAAGGTACCCATTTTTTAACCACATCCAGCATCACATCGGCATACGCCCGAATCTCGTATTGGGAATGAGAGTCTGCCCGTAACGCTAAAAAGTGTAATAAGTTGCTGAGATCAATCTTCCAATACCATTGGGTGTAAAAATTAACCGGCAGATTCATACGGGCCAGCTCGCGCGCCAGGCCACTTTTAGAATCGTCTAGTATGTTGCCCTGATTGTCATGGTTCAACAATTCTTGATAGGTATCATAGCATTGCATTGCATCACGCTTTAAAAGTTCCAAAGCACGGACCGCTTCTTCTCCTTTTAGCACAGCTCCACGGCCCTGATTGTTGATGGCCGATTGGGACGCCAGATGTTCAGGCGCGGGTAGATAAAATTCTTTGTCTAATATGGAATAACGGGCCGAGTATTCATTCACATTAGCCGTACGGTGACGAATCCATTGGCGGGCCACGAACATGGGAAGTTTAATATGAAATTTAATTTCACACATTTCAAAGGGTGTATTGTGGCGGTGGCGCAATAGATAATTAATCAGCCCCCGGTCTTCCGAAACCTTTTTGGTGCCTTTGCCATAGGAAACACGGGCGGCTTGAACGATTGCGCCGTCATCCCCCATATAGTCAATCACCCGAACAAACCCATGATCCAACACGGGTAAGGGCTCGTATAAAATTTTTTCTAATTCTTCAGAAACCGGTCGGCATGTTTTTTTGAATTGGGACTGAAGGTCAAAAATTTCAGCATTTTGTGTTTTGGTTTCGGTTGATACGGTCATGATTTTTCCTTTTATTAGATAGTATTGTAAGGATCTTGTAGAAAAAATAAAAGCTTATTTTGTAGTCAGTATGACTCCGGCAATAATAAAAGCGGCCCCCATAAAGAAACGGGGGGAGAGGGGTTCATTAAAAAAGTAATGACTAAGAATAGGCAAAACAACAAACGCAGAAGATACAAACATATAGGCCCGGCTTATGGGCAAAAATTGAAGCACATGAATCCAAGACAACATGGATAGGCCGTAACATGCCAAAGCGCATATGAAAAATGGATTTTTTGCCAAGTACAAAGGGTTTGGCAGGGTGTTTAGGATAAGGGCGCTTTTTTTTAATAAAAGTTGACCTAAGCAAAGGGTTGTAATAGAAAAAAACAAGAAAATATAAACCATGTGAATACCATACTACTGGTTTTTTTTTTATTCAATGGAATAGTTCCTGCAGGTTGCCCCTTGACCATCCTGTTTGTTTAATGTATTCAAGGGTATTCAGAGTTTTTGAAAGGATACGATTATGTCACGCGTATGTCAGATTACAGGTAAAGGTGTTATGGTTGGAAACAACGTGAGCCACGCGCACAACAAAACGCGCCGCCGTTTTTTGCCTAACTTACAACACGTTTCCTTGGCCAGCGAAGCCTTGGGCGTTTCTGTACCTGTTCGTTTGTGCGCCCGTGGGTTGCGTACAGTAGAATTTAAGGGTGGATTGGATGGATTTTTGCTAAATACAAAAAATGCCAAATTAACCCCTGAAATGAAAAAATTGAAAAAGAAAATTTTGAAAAAGCAAGGGGCCGCGTAAAGCGTCTTGGTTTGAGGTTATTTTTAAAACCCGCTTCAAGGCGGGTTTTTTAATTGAGGAATATGTGTGATCGATTATTTTGAATCATTGAAACTTATAGCCCAGTCTCCCGAGGTTTTACTAATCATTGAGTGGCTAGTATGTGGGCTTTTTATTTTGGGGGCTGACCGTTTCTTTAGATTGCCCGGCCTTTATGTTTACACCGCAGTGGGCGTTATTGTGGCCAACGTCACAGTTTTAAAAGTGGTTCAGTTTTCTTTTTACCCAAACCCCATGGCGCTGGGAACCATGGTGTTTAGTTCTTTGTTTTTAGCCAGCGATATTATGAATGAACGCTATGGAAAAAAAGCCGCGCTTAAATCGGTGGGTTTGGGGTTTTTTGCCTATTTTGTGACCATGGTACTTATGGGTCTTTCGTTGCTTTATGGTTCCAGCTCGTCTCTCACTTTTGATTCGGCCGTTTCTTTCTTAATAATGCCTGCCCCTTCTTTGTTCCTAGCCAGCTTGGTTTCTTATTTTTGCAGCCAGTATATGGATGTTTTTTTATATGATCTGATTCACAGCAAAACCGGCCAAAAATTATTATGGCTAAGGTCTTTTATATCCACCCTAGTGGCTGTATTTATTGATAATACAATTTTCAGTCTGCTGGCGTGGTCTCTTTTAACCCTGTCTCCACTGCCGTTGTCCGATATTTTCTGGACCTATATTTTGGGAGCCACGGTATTAAGAGTTGTGGTTTCGCTGGGAAATGTGGCATTTATGTATGCCTCGGCTTTTTTGAATAGGAACAATAACCCTCATGTCGTTTCGTTATCCTAATTTTTCTTTTACCTTCACCGAGTGCCCCACGGCGGGACGGGCTCGCTTGGGCCAAATCGGAACCCCCCATGGCACTGTCCAGACGCCTGCTTTTATTTTTTGTGCCACCAAAGGAGCGATGAAAGCGGTGGCCATGCCCCAGGTGACCGAAGCCGGTACGCAAATTATTTTATCTAACACCTACCATATGATGTTACAGCCCGGATCCGAGCTGGTAAAAAAGATGGGAGGTTTGCATAAGTTTTGCGGTTGGAATGGCCCCATGTTAACCGATTCGGGGGGATTTCAAATTTTTAGTTTAGGGCATGGATCGGTTGCGGAGGAAATTAAGGGTAAGCGGTCCCAACCTGGCCGACGGTCGGTGGTCAAAATTAAGGAAGAAGGGGCTTATTTTCAATCCTATATCGATGGAAAAAAATGGCTTTTGACGCCTGAAAAATCCATCCAGGTTCAGCGTGAATTGGGGGCAGATTTAATTGTGGTTCTTGATGAATGCACCCCTTTCCATGTGGACAAAAGATATACCCAAAGATCCATGGAGATGAGCCATCGGTGGGCTTTAAGAAGTTTGGCAGAATTTGACCGTGGGAATGATCATACACAAGCCTTGTATGGGATTATTCAGGGGGGCGTTTATGAAGGTCTGCGCCAGCAAAGCATTGATTTTGTGAACGATAATGATTTTTTCGGTCATGCGATTGGGGGGTCCCTAGGGGCCAACAAAGACCAGATGGAAGAGATTGTTTCGTTTACCGCCCCCAAGCTGCGGCGTGATCGACCTATTCATTTATTGGGGATTGGGGGCATTCGGGATATTTTTGCGGGGGTACGCCAGGGGATTGATACCTTTGACTGTGTTCATCCCACCCGCATTGCACGGCATGGAGGTGCCTTGGTTAAGGGCGCCAAGCGTGAGCATGTTCAAATTCGAAATGCTCAGTATCGAGAAGATGAACGCCCCTTAGAAACTGACTGTACATGTAGTACCTGCCAAGGATACTCGCGGGCCTATTTGCACCATTTGTTTAAGGCCAAAGAAATTTTAGGGATGCAATTGCTGACCATCCATAACATTCACTTTATGAATGCTTTAATGACAGATATCCGCGAGAGTCTTAAATCTTCGACACTACAAAGTATTGAAGAAAAATGGTTGGTAAAGAGCTGATTTTTAAAATCTTTTGCCAAGACGTAGCGCTATCTCATGAGCTTTCAGATGTTCGCCGAATTCCCCTGCATAGTTGGCATTCATAAACCAGTTGTCATTCAATTTAAATTCGGAAGATAAGGTCAATCCACCATAAATTTTGGTCTTATCATTGCTCGTAATGCCAAAGCCGTTTCCACCCACCGTTCCATTAATGTGTCCTTTTTTCATGGGATCCATCACGATCATTTTTAATCCAATCGAATAAATTGCAGTAACAGATTCATGAATTTTATGGGTAGATAAATTAAACCCTGCTTCTGTCCGCAACATAGATGAACACCTGCCTTTTATGGTTTGATTATTGGCACCGGCTCCTATTTCCGTATAGCCATCTTCATGTCCATAAATCATCGTTGTGCTAATGTTAGGGACCAGAAGCCATTGTTTGTCCTCTAACAGAATACGGTAACCAGCCCCGATAGAAGGTACTAATTGGTATCCATCATGTTTGTTGGTTGCCACAGTATTTGGGTCAATTTTACGCCCCATTTTAAATTTGTTAAGGGCTGCTGTCATCATGGTTTCAGCATACCAATTGTCATCCGTCCACGAGGCAAAAACCGTGGCAAATTGATCAGTGATCTGGGCTTTGCTGCCATTGGATTTTAATTCTGATGTGCTATTGGCCGATCCAATACCGCCCCCCACAACCAGCTTTTGGGTGATTTTATGATCCATTCCAAACAAAATACCGGCTGTTCTGGAATCAAATCCCGATTCTTGACCAGTTCGTTCTTGTTCAACGACTTGCCCGAAAGGTTGGGCCCAGATCCCTGTTTTTTCCGTGCGTAGGGGTGCGAATCGATCAAATGTTTCTTGAGCCATAATTCCCATCATGCCTTCAGTATTGGCGAGATAAGACTGTGTTAAAGAGGGGGCCTTAAATGAGTTATCATTAAGTCCCTTATTTTGCGATCCACTGGAATTGGATTGTCCCCAAGATGAGGGTGTCCATGTGGATTGACGGATACCATGGGAAACCGTGGAAAATATTTTGTGTACGGCTGTGCGCACTTTTTCCAAAGACTTATTGATACTCTGGGCGGTTGAATGCACATGATGTCGGGTTTCTTCGGAAAGAGTCGTAGGCGCAGAGGTGGGTATATAATTAATGATAGCCCGTAAAATAGGCGTTAAATCTTGAAGATCCTCGAGGTCTAGCCCATCAGGTATGGCTACTCCACTAGGGGCAGCTTGGGCTTCCCCCTCATCATAATTCAACTCAACTGCGGCATTTTCTAGAACATTTCCTTCTAAATCATAGATGTTGATGGTATCAAATACACCATCAATGCTGCCTCCATTGTCGCCATTTCTATAAATTATATTACGTGTATCGGCAGTATAGGTATGGGTTGGGTCTAGATAAAAAGAAATGTTTCCATTATCGGCTGTGATGTTACCTCTGCTTGTATTTATGCTGTTGGCAGCAATAATCATGAATCCATTTTTATTAGCCGTAATATCAAATCCTAAATGAATGCCGGTGTTAGCATTAAACTCTGAGGCTATCCCCATGTAGCCTGGCACCCCCGTGGAAGAAACTTTGTTGCGAACAAATGTATTGGTAAAACCCACGGCAGTAGGGGCCCATGTGGCCCCCCCATCGTTAATAAGGTCCCAGGAATCAACCGATGATTCCCCCCCAATAATGGTTAGTCCGCGAGCATCAGCCGTGCTGGCATTGTTGGTAATGGTGCCGCTGGTGGTTAAATTGGACCCGTTAAAATTAATCTGCCCTGAATTGTTTAGTGTAATGCCTTGGGTCTGAGAATTGCCAAAAGAATCTCCTGAGTTAATATCTATGGTTTTGTTCGCAGGTATAGTAAAAGTCTGAGTCACCCCTGACGTATTACTAATCCGCCCCACTTCCAAACGGGGGCCTGATAAATTAAGGGTATAAGAAGGGGTGGGGTCACCGCCATCGCGAGTCAAAAATTCAATAGATTCTAGCTGAATCGTATTAACATCTAAGTCATTTCCATAGGGATCTAGCCCCGCAGAAGATCCTGATTCAAGATTAATTGTTGTTTGTGCTGCCCCTCGATCATCAAAATAAACCAAAAAGCCTAAACAATCATACCCGCTGCCGCTGGCACTGGCGGTATAAAGTCTATCAGGAGCAACGCCAGTGGCATTGAAGGCTCCTTGGCCATAGTCATTCCAGTTGTTGATCGTATTCCAAGACCCATCTGTAGACCCATTCCAATATAAAGTAGCTATATTTCTTGCAAAACAAGAAGAACAAAAAATAGAAAAAAAAGTTAAAAAACGGTATATAAATCTGGAAATTAAAAAAGAATGCCTCACGTAGCCTCCGAATAAATTTTTTTGTTGGCTTCATTATGGCTGAAAAGGGTGATAGTCTCAAATAAAATTTAACAGGAGAATTCAATGTTCAAAAAAATAAATCTTTTAAATTCGATGGGGGGACTAGCCGTATTAGCGACCATATCTCAGGCAATGGCCGCTTCTGAGAGGGCCGATTATCATGAGTTAGCCTTGGTGGCAGGTCCGGCCCGATCGGGTACTAGCACACTTACGGCGGCAGTGCGTGCCTGTGGTTTTGGCTTATCGCCTGCCGCTGAGGCACAAAAAGAGGAACTTAAGGAAGAAACTGCTTCTGCGGAAAGCAAACTTAATCCCAAAGGAACGTTAGAAGACCTTTTATTTTTAAAAATTGGTCGTGAATATATGAATCGTACCAATAAGGATAAACCACTGCCCCCTACGCACCCTTCTATGGCAAAGGGACGTAAGAATATTGGTATATTTTTTAACACAGTTTTTAAAGATTCTGCTCGTGTAGTCCTCAAGCATCCTGCGCTGTCTAAATTTGGTCCTATTCTGGAAAGGCGGGCCACGCAAGAAGATGTGGGGGCTCAAGCATTAAATATAAAATTTTCTTATGTTATAGCCTTGCGCCATCCCGCAGATGTGGGGCTTTCTATGCACCATGCTTTTCACGAGCGTAATCCCGAGAAGACAGTAGAGGACTATATGGAGATGTGGCGAGAAAATTTACAGCAAGCCTTGAGTTCTGCAAATATAGAAAGTGAAAGAAAAATCACTGACGGCCAAGAAGAAGTGACTTTGCCCCCGGCTGCAAAACGTATTTTTGTGAAATATGAGGAAATTATGAAGCATACGGATGAAGCCTTGACTACTTTGGCCCGCCGATTAGGGACAACTCTTGCGCCTGAAGCGTTGGAATCTTTTAAAACTGAATTTCTGTTACAAGATGTGCGCAAAAATCACACCCCCTTTATGGAAGATCATCCCGATTATCCGATGACTGAGTCCCAACGAGAGTTAAGAGACCATTTGGAAGCCTTGTATCAAGCCCAAGATTAACTAATAACCTTATGGGCCCAACGGATTTTGTTGGGCCTTTTCTTTTTTTGTGATATAACTCATTCTTTTTAAACATTTGGAATATTAATTATGACTGAAATTCGAAACCTTGCCATTATTGCCCACGTTGACCATGGAAAAACAACCCTGGTGGATTCATTGCTTCATCAAAGCGGAACATTTCGCGAAAACGAACGGGTGGAAGAGCGGGCCATGGACTCGAATGAATTGGAAAAAGAGCGTGGGATTACTATTTTGGCTAAGTGTACTTCAATCAATTGGGGTGACAAGCGTTTCAATATTGTAGACACACCAGGTCACGCTGACTTTGGCGGAGAAGTAGAACGTATCTTAGACATGGTGGACGGCGTAATCCTGTTGGTGGATTCGGCCGAAGGACCCATGCCCCAGACCAAGTTCGTGTTGACCAAAGCTTTGGCCCAGGGATTGCGTCCGATCGTCATTATCAACAAAATTGACCGTCCCGATGGACGCCCCCAAGAAGTGTTGGACGAGGTGTTCGAGTTGTTCATGTCGTTGAATGCCACAGACGAACAATTAGATTTCCCCATTTTGTATGCAGCTGCCCGTGATGGATGGGCGGTTCGGGATTTGAATGATCCGCGCGAAAATATGAATCCCCTTTTTGAAACCATTTATAACCATATTCCGGCCCCCACTGTGGATAAAAGAGGTCCTTTCAAAATGTTGGCCACCATCTTGGAATACGATAACTTCGTGGGTCGTATCTTAACCGGCAAGGTATACAGCGGAAAAGTATCCGTGAATGATGCCGTAAAGGCTTTAAGCCCCGCCAGCGAACAAAAAGAAACGGGGAAGGCCACCAAGCTTTATATGTTTAAAGGCTTGCAACGGATCCCTGTGGATACGGTTGAAGCGGGTGATATCGTGACTTTTGCTGGGCTTTCTGAAGCTACTGTGGGTGATACCATTTGTACCCCCAGTGTTACTGAAGCGTTGAAAACCATTCCGATCGACCCCCCCACCTTGGCCATGACCTTCTCAGTGAATGACTCTCCATTAGCAGGGTTGGAAGGAAAAAAACTGACATCCCGTATGATTCGCGACCGATTGATGCATGAAAAAGAAATTAACGTGTCGATTCGGGTCACCGATACGGAAAACAAAGAAGCTTTGGAAGTGGCCGGCCGTGGCGAGTTGCAGCTGGGGGTTTTGATTGAAACCATGCGCCGTGAAGGGTTTGAGTTATCTATCAGTCGTCCTCGGGTTTTGTTCAAAAAAGACGAGACAACGGGTGAGCGCCTGGAGCCCATCGAAGAAGTTCAAATTGACGTGGACGAACCCTATGTGGGTGTCGTGGCCGAAAAAATGGGCCTTCGTAAGGGTGAAATGATGAACATGACCACCACGGGTGGTGATAAGATGCGGTTGACATTTATGGTGCCGACCCGCGGTTTGATTGGATATCGAAGCGAATTTTTGACCGACACACGGGGCACAGGCGTGATGTGCCGTTCTTTTCATGGATATGCCCCGCATAAGGGAGAAATTAGCGGTCGTCGTAACGGAGTTCTGTTGTCCACCGATAAAGGAAAAGCGGTGGCCTATGCCCTGTGGGCAATTGAGGAACGTGGTGTTCTTTTCATCCATCCGGGTGACGAAGTGTATACCGGCATGATTATTGGTGAAAACTCTCGCCCCAATGACCTGGAAGTGAACCCCTTAAAAGGTAAAAAACTTTCTAACGTGCGTGCTTCAGGAAAAGATGAGGCGATTCGTCTGACGCCTCCGCGTGAAATGACTTTGGAAACGGCCATTTCTTATATTCAAAGTGATGAATTGGTGGAAGTAACGCCTGAGAATGTGCGATTACGCAAGGTTTATTTGGATCCCAACGACAGAAAACGAGCCGAAAGATCCAACACTTTTGAATAAAGAGTAGGCATGATCCAAGGATTTAAAAAAAGCTATATTGATCCTTATTTCTCGCCCAGAGTTTTAAGTATAGCTTTTTTTGCCTTCCCTTATGGGATGATGTTTTTCTTGATGGTGAACACCCCCCAGGTTTGGCTCAAAGAAATTGGGGTGGAAAAAACAAACATTGGTTTGTTTGCCTTGGTCAGCCTCCCCTATGTCTTTAAATTTCTGTGGGCCCCTTTGGTAGATGTGATCAAACTCCCCATTATTCATCGGCTGGGGCAGCGTCGCAGTTGGCTTGTTTTTGTACATATTCTGTTAATTTTAGGATTGGTGGCCATGGGGTTTTCTGACCCAAGGCCGGACCATTTACTCCCTTTAGGCATCATTGCCCTGATCCTTTCTTTTTTGGCGGCGACCCAAGATATTATTGTGGATGCCTATCGGATTGAAATTTTGAATAAAGACCAATCCATCCCTGGCGTCAGTATGCTGATTTTTGGATACCGACTGGGGTCGATTACGGCCAAAGCAGGCCCCCTATACCTGGCCCATTATTTCAGCTGGACTGTGGCCTATATTGTGATGGCCATATTGGTGGGAGTGGGTATTGTGGCCACTTTGTTTAACCCTGAACCCGTTCATGAAAAGAAAAAAAGAAGCTTATATGAAACGGTGGTCGAGCCTTTTTATGATTTGGTAAAGCGTTCCCCCTTATGGCCGGCTGTTTTCTGTTTTGTGGTGCTGTATCGTTTTGGGGATGCGATGATTAATAATATGGCCTCGGCCTTTTATTTAGAAATCGGATTTACGAAGACAGAAATTGCTTCGGTCATGAATCTGTTTGGGATTTGTGCCACCATTGCAGGGGGGTTTTTGGGAGCTGCCGTTGTAAAACGGTTTAAAATTTATGGAGGGATTGCTTTTTGTGGGGTGACCCATGCCCTTTCAAATTTAATGTTTGTGGTTTTAGCTTATGCTGGGAATGACCTGTCCATGTTTTATATGGCGGTGGGTGTGGAAAATATCACAGGGGGTATGAGCACTGCGGCCTTCTTCGTCTATTTATCGCGATTGTGTCGGTTGAATTATGCCGCCACGCAGTTTGCGCTATTAACCTCCTTATGGTCTTTGTCGACTCCGTTAGCAAGCATTAGTGGGTGGATTGTGGATCGATTGAATGGGAATTGGGTGTCGTTCTTTCTGTGGACCGTTGTGGCAGCATTTCCAGCTATTATATTAATTAAATGGCTATCTAAGTATCCCCTGGGGAATGAGGGTGCGATTGATCCTGTTCAAAAAAAGAAAAACTAAAAAATTTTTCTGCTTAAACTGAAAATAATTACATTTTTATTAAGTGGCTTCTCTATCGCGCAGGCGGCAATTATGGTGAGGAATACAAATCCTAAAGGCGCTTGATTTGCCAGCCAAGGCATTTGAGGAGTCTTGGAAACAAAAGTCTTCTTTAATATTTGGGAAAGAACAGAAAAAGCGCTAATTTTTCTTGCTTCTTCTCTTGCAAAAAAACTGCAGCATGTTAATATCCTGGCTTAAACAAGCGGGAATAGCTCAGGGGTAGAGCACAACCTTGCCAAGGTTGGGGTCGAGGGTTCGAATCCCTTTTCCCGCTCCAATTTTTCTGTTTCCTTCCTTGAGCCCATCTTGTAAGTTAATTAAGGTTCTTACACTTTAGGTTTTATAATGGACTGTAAATCAAAAATCGATATTCTAGACCATCTTAAAAAGTCATCCTCTTACTCGGCCGTTTCTGAAAAATTTTTGTCTTTTTTCCTGGGAAAAATTCCATCGGAAGATTTGAAGTTATATTCACCCGATAATTGGGCAGAACTTGGGTTGCGCTCGTTTCAATTTTGTGAACAGTCCTCTGGTTTGAAAATAGAAACCATCCCCCCACATACGGGTAAAACGGGGACATCTGTTTTTATTTTTCAGAATCATCGCCCCTTTTTGATCGATTCTTTGTATGCGGGTCTTGTGGCCCAGAAGCAGCATATTTCCCTGTTTTCCCATTTAGTTCTGAAGCTGGAACGCCAGGGAAAAAAGATAGTTTCGCTGGAAAAAGGAAATGCCACCATCACTGAACAGGGCCTGGATTCTTTTTTATACATTGAGTTAGAAGACACATTATCGGATGACCAACAGCAGGCGTTGGCAGAGTCCTTAAGAACCATCATGGGTGATGTAGAATTGGCGGTTAGGGATTGGCAACCCATGCGGCAAAAATTACATCAAGTGTGTGCCGATTATGAATATAATCAAGATCTGTCGGCGGTTGAAAAAAAAGAACAAGTTAACTTTCTAAAATGGCTAGATGAAGGGTTCTTCATCTTTTTGGGATATCGTTTTTGGCGAGCCACCAAAGATGAGCTGAAAGCTGTGGTTCCAGAAGAATCCTTAGGGATTACCAAAAAAAACTTGCACAGCTTCTTTGGACCCGATGGCCAGACTGAAAAAAATATTTTAGAGCAAACTCTTTTGTTAAAGTCACATTTTAATGTGACGAAAACAATGGTTGAATCCAAGGTCCATCGGCCCGTGCCCATGGATGTGATTCGAATTACGGCCTGGGATCGGACCGGTCAGATCTGTGGAGAGCATCAGTTTTTTGGATTATTTACGGCGGCTTTTTATAATCGGCCTCTGCAAGATGTTCCCTGGATTCAAGAAAAGATTTCGAAGGTTCTAGAAAAATCCCAAATTTCCCCTGATTGGTATGATGGCCGTCGGCTTATGTATGTTCTAGAATCATTGCCCCGTGACATCTTGTTCCAACTGACGCCTGAAACAATTTCGGAAACGGCCCATGCCATCATGGGCCTGAAAGAAAAACATAAAGTATCCTTATTTGTGTTGCGCGATTCTTTGGGGCATTTTTTGACAAGCCTTATCTATGTTCCAGCCGATAGATATGGGGCTTCTTTAGTTCAACGTATGGGTCAAATACTTGCAGATTGTTATAAAGGGCTTGTGGTTTCATCGGAAAGTCATCTGGGAGGAGATTTATCCTTTGCCCGTATTCATTATCTTATTTCAACCGATTCCCACCCCCAGCATAAAATTGTATGCGATATTGCCAGCACAGAAATGTTGTTAGGAGACCTGTCTTTATCGTGGGGCGAACAGCTGAAGAAACGGGCGCAAGAATCATTAATATCCTGTGATTCGGGTATCGAATCTTTATTTTCTAGGGCTTACCAAGAACATTTCTCGGTGCTTGATGCTTTAAAAGATTTGCCCTTTATTCAAAAATCTTTGAAAACAGGATCAAAAACCATTCGGTTATACGAGATGCTGGACAATGAAGAAAAAGAAGTTCATTTAAAGATCTTCAGTCCCAGTTATCCTTTGTTTTTATCGGATATTTTTCCTAGTTTAGAAAATATGGGGCTGCGTATTTTGACAGAGGCCTCTTATCCATGCGGTGAGGGATCGGAGACTGTTTGGATTCATCACTTCAGAGCCTATCCTATTTCGTCTTTAGACCCTTTTGAAAAGGTTTATGATCATTTTATCGAGGTTCTAGAAAAAGTATTACATCGCAGCACGGAAGACGATTCTTTCAATCGCTTGGTGGTAGTGGCTAATTTATCTAGCCAGCACCTTTTGTTGGTACGGGCTTACTATCGTTATATGCGACAACTGGGCTGGCCGTATTTACGCCCAAACATCGTTTCTGCTTTTGAAAGATATCCTGTGGTTCTAAAAAAGCTAGGATCTCTATTTATGTCGCAGTTTGATCCTGAATGGCAAGCCGAGTCGACAGATGTGTTGTTGGGGGATATAAAAGAGGCCCTAAGCCGAATTGACAGTACGGAAGATGAAAATATTTTATCTTCTTTTTTGACGTTAATTCGCGCCACCCTTAGGACTAATTTTTTCCAAAAGGATTCCGAGGGTCGGCCCAAGAAATATGTATCCCTTAAATTTTCCCCCAGTTTGATTACGCCTTTAGAAGACACAAAACCATTATATGAAGTCTTTGTGTATGCCCCGTGGATGGAAGGGATTCACTTGCGCAGCGGGAAAGTGGCCCGTGGGGGGCTTCGATGGTCGGACCGACGGGGTGATTACCGTAAGGAAGTTCTGGAACTGATGAAGGCCCAGTTGGTGAAAAATGCCGTGATTGTGCCCATGGGCTCAAAGGGTGGATTTTATGTAAAAACACCCATGGATCATCTGTCTTTTTCTCAACGTCAGGAAGTGGGGATTGAGGGTTACAAAACCTTTATTCGCGGGTTATTAGATATAACAGATAATTTGGTTAACGGTCAGGTGGTTCCCCCAAATCAAGTAAAATGCAGAGATGAAGACGATCCCTATTTAGTAGTGGCGGCGGATAAGGGGACGGCTACCTTTTCCGATATAGCGAACGCATTATCGCAAGAATATGGTTTTTGGTTGGGGGATGCTTTTGCATCGGGTGGGTCCGCCGGGTATGACCATAAGAAAATGGGGATCACCTCCCGAGGAGCCTGGGAATCCATTAAGCGTCATTTCCGTGAATTAGGAAAATCCATGGACTCTCCATTCACTTTAGCGGGTGTGGGGGATATGTCGGGAGACGTTTTTGGAAATGGGATGTTATTATCGGATCAAATCAAACTGGTGGCGGCATTCAACCATGCCCATATTTTCATAGATCCTGCCCCCGATCCTGCGATTAGCTACCAAGAGCGCAAACGTCTGTTCCAACTGCCCCGTTCCCAATGGTCAGATTATAATCCTGATCTTCTTTCAAAAGGAGGGGGGATTTACGATCGAAAATCAAAATCTATTAGCCTTTCACCAGAAGCCCAAAAGATCTTGGGTATCAGTACACATGAGATTAAGCCCGACCATCTGATTCAACATATTCTTAAGCTGACCGTTGATTTATTATGGTTTGGGGGTATAGGGACTTATGTGAAATCTGCCACGGAAACAGACGAGGCGGTAGGAGATAGGGCAAATGATCTGGTGCGTATCAACGGCGACCAATTGGGGGCGGCCGTTGTGGGTGAGGGGGCAAACCTTGCCTTTACCCAAAAGGGTCGCATTGCCTATGCTATGAAGGGAGGCAAGCTCAATCGGGATTCGGTGGATAACTCGGCTGGGGTCGACTGCTCAGATCATGAAGTGAATATTAAAATCCTATTCCAAGGTATTATGAAAGCCGGCCATTTAGATGAACAGGGTCGAAATGAACTACTAAAAAGCATGACCGATGAAGTGGCTAGTTTGGTGGTGCGTCACAATTATTTGCAGACCCAAGCCATCAGTATGATTGAAAGTCGGGGATATAAGGCGTTGGCCCGACAGAATCGGTTGATTCGATTCTTTGAAGCCCAGGAAAGGTTGACGCGCGACCAAGAAGCGCTGCCGTCCGAAGAAGAGATAGAATCCAGAATCCAGCAGAAAAAAGGGTTAACGCGGCCTGAAATTGCGGTTTTGGTTTCCCACACTAAGTTATATTTGTACGAGAAAATTCTAGAATCGGATTTACCTAATGATCCGGCTCTTTATGGTCATTTGAAATCCTATTTTCCTAACGCTTTGCAGACTCGATACCCTTCATTTATTGACCAGCATCCTTTGAAAAAGGAATTGATCGCTACCACCGAGGCGAATTTGTTGGTGAACCGACTGGGGGCATCATTTTTCTTTGAATTGGAACGCCATGCGGGTCTTGCCTTAGTTGAATTAATTCGCTTGTTTGTGACCATCAGAACGACATATGATTTAGACTGGTACTGGAATCGTATTGAAGAGTTAGATGGAAAGGTTTCTTATGGCGTGCAAAATCAGTTATTTAGTCTTTTGATTTTGTTTAGTGAACAGATGATCATCAGGTCATTAGAAAATCCCGATAGCGCATCCACGTTGGTAACAGAAACTCTATCCCCTCAGTCTCTCTCTATGTCCATATCCGAAAGTAATGTAGAAAAGTTGACTGCTTTATTAGAAAACAGTAAAGATATCAAGACTTTGCGATATGTTTTGATTCAACTTAAGGAAATTTTATGCCAGTAAAAAAGACCCGCCCATCTTCCTTTTGGTCGATGATGTGCCATTTATCTAGTTTACTAGGATTTCTGATTCCTGGTGCTTCTTTAATTGCGCCCTTGATTATTTGGGGAATGAAGCGAGAACAAGATTCCCTTATTAATAAAAATGGCCAGAATGTTATTAACTTTGTGTTAAGTTTTTGGGTCTATTCATTGGTCTTCTTTCTGATTGTTGGCCTATTTCTTCTGGGAATTTCAGTCTTCTTTGATTCGGGGCATTCTCCAAATGGCATCGTCCCATTGTTTTTAGGAGGGGGTCTTTTTTCCCTAGCATATCTAGTGAGCTATTTCTTGGCCCATCTAGCATTACCGATTTATGGTGGGATTAAAGCCCTAAATGCCGAAGTCTATCGCTATCCCCTTACCATTTCATTTCTGAAAGAACCGTCGGCCAATCTGACTGGTGGTAAATCTTCGGCCAAATAAAATCAGGCTTAATTTGGTGACGAAACCAGGTGATTTGTCGCTTAGCATACTGGCGAGTTTTTTGTTGAATTTGTTCGATCATTTCTTCCTGGGATAAATAGCCTCTTAGATAGGCATAAATATCTTCATATCCAATAGTTTTACAAGCGGTGGTTGAGGGAAGAATATGATTATCTTTAAGTTTTAAAACTTCTTTAATGGCCCCTTTATCAATCATTTGCTCGACCCGATTGTTAATTACTTTATGCAGGGCTTGACGGTCTGGCTCGATTAAAATCACTTTAATGGGGGATGGGAAAGAAATCTTTTTCTCGCGGGGTATTTGTTGCCATTCCGCCAAAGGTTTTTTTGTAAATTGAATAACTTCAAGGGCCCTGAGGATACGATGCGTGTTGTGCGGATCAATCTGACTGGCGGTTAGTGGGTCTTGTGTCTTAAGAAGGTTAAACATATATTCAGGAGAATTTCCAGATAAAATCTCTGTCAGCTTTGCCCGCACATCAGGGGGGGTATCGGGGATGGGACTTAAGCCTTCTAACAGAGCGTTGATATAAAGACCTGTTCCACCCACAAAAACGGGGCAAGAAATGTCTTTTGTTTTCAGGTTATGTTCCACCAAAGTAAGCCATTTTCCAACGGAACCCCTTTCTGTCACTGAAAAAGAGCCATATAAAAGATGAGGGACTTTTTGCTGGTCAATTAAAAACGGCTGGGCTGATAAAATTGGCAGTTCTTTGTAAAGCTGCATGCTATCTGCATTCAGCACGTGACCTTTTAAATGGCAGGCGATATCCAGTGCTAGGGCAGATTTTCCTGAAGCGGTCGGGCCACAAATAATATAGGTCGACATGATAAGATTATTTCTCTTCAAAGAGCATAACTGTTTCTTTCGAAAAAAAAGTTTGATGCTTTAATAACAGAACTTGATTGCAATACTTTATAGCTAAGTTTTCTTGATGAAGCGATAGAAAAATCAAACCACCCACTTTTGCGTACTCATTTAAAATCTGCAGAGTAAGATCTTGATAGGTTGTATCCATGTGGCTGGTGATTTCATCTAAAATTATAATCTGATTATTTTTAATAAGAGCATATACTAAGAGAACCCTAGCTTTTTCACCAGCTGAAAGAGTCAAAAAATTTTGCGAGAGTAAGGGGGTGATCCCTAGGCGATCAAGAAGGGGATGCTGAGTTGAAAATAAGGGATTTTCGATCTGGAGTATTTGCTGGGCGGACAAGGGCCAATGACAAATAGGGGTGGCGGGGATATAGGTGCGCAAAGAGGCCAATTGTTTTGCACTATAGGTTTTAATGTCTTGGGACCCCCAGTATATGGTGCCCGTATAGGAAGGATTTAGTCTGGCAAGAACACGGAGAAAGGATGTTTTTCCTATCCCATTAGGCCCAAGAATACCCACCACCTGTCCTGTGGAAAAAGAAGCCGAGTAATGGCTGATCAAAGGTTTTTTATCAACAAACATGTGAAGGTTTTTAATATGGATCATGTGATTTTTCTTTGTGAGTGAATGCAAAATATAAAAAGAAAGGGGCACCTAGTAATGCCGTAATGACGCCGATCTTCAGTTCGGTCTGGGTAGGGAGACAACGAATTAAAATGTCGGCCATTAGGCACAGAACCGCACCCCCCAAAGCCGAGGGGAGTAGCAACACGCTGGGCTTATGAGAAACATAAGGTCGAATCAGATGGGGAACGATTAATCCCACAAATCCAATGCTGCCTCCCAGGGCCGTTAGGGGGCCCACACACAAGGCCGTACCTATAATGATCATAGGAATTAATTTCTTCATGGAATATCCCAAGCTTATGGCCATGTCTTCCCCAAGGCTCAGGGCGTTTAAAGCCAAGCGATAACGCCATAAGATGAAAAATCCCATACTTAAAAAAGGAATAGACCAGAAGATCACATCCAATGTCTCATGACTGAAAGACCCCATTAACCAAAACATGATTTCTAAATTTTTATAAGGGTTATCCGATAAATTAAGGGTTAAAGAAGTTAACGCCATAAGGAGGCTGTTGAATCCTAGGCCCATTAAAATCAGGGTTAACATACAAGGGTGTTTTGATAACACATAGTATAACAAGGCCAGTAATAGGGCGGCCCCCAACAGGCCCCATAAAGGAACAAACAAGGTAGAAACACCCAGGCTAATAGCCAACACAGATCCAAAAGAGGCAGCGGAGGCAATACCTATTACACCGGCATCTGCCAAAGGGTTTCTGAAAAAACCCTGAAGAGTGGCGCCCGTTAAACCCAAGAATCCCCCTGTTAAAATGGCTAAGAGGGTGCGGGGGAGGCGCATGGTTTCCAAAACTGCCCACCCAAGCTGAGGGTCTGTATACAAAAGAGAAAAGGGAACATCGCCCACACTCAATGATATGCCAAACAGCAAAACTAATAATCCCCCTAGAACCCCATTCAGTTGTGTGTGTGTCATGATGTTGTGCCACTTGTGTTTATCATTTTTATTAACTCTATCAAAGCAGGAGGGTAGGGGGAAAGCGTAAGCTTATGGGGCAGGATCTGTAACCGAATCCCTTTCTTTTCTAATAAACTCCAAAGGGGATGAGGAGCGGCAGGATCTAAAAAGAACACAGCAACCAGTGATGGCTGTATTAGGGATTCTAGGGAGTTATATGTCCACCCTTTCTTTTTTTCATACAGGTTTTCATAGGGCGTGGTTTTCAAAAGATCATTCAACAAGGTACTGCCCCCGGGGCAAAGCCCTGCGCGGCCCCAAAAAACAGCTGTGGCTCGGGGCGTTTTTTGTGACAATTTCAGATCTTGAAGCCATGTTTCTGGTTTTCTTGAGCAGGGGAATAAACGCGAGAACAAATGAACCTGTTGTTCCAATTCCTGCAGAGACTGGGGATAGGATAAGGTGACGAGTTTAATTTTTCTGTCTTTACATATTTTCTCAATCAAAGGAGAAATGGGAGCATATCCAATTACCATTTTAAGGCTAGGGTGGAATAAAATTTCAGGTGATCCCTTATGGGTTCTGAGAGACTGGGCCTGTGAAGACACGAACGATAGCTGGGGGTCTTTAGCCAAATGGCTGACAGCATAAATGTCATCATGGTCTGCTAGGTCCACCACCCATTGGTCAGCGCCCAAATCCAATGACAAAATGCTGGCGGCTAAGGGCAGAAAGAAAATACTAAAAATGAACGTGCATGCCCACATAAAATTCTCGCCTAGGGGTTTGATATCCATATGTTTGTTCGTATCGTGTGTCAAAACAATTGTGAACCCTGCCAAAAACAGAAAAGCCTGGCTTTAATTCTTGTTTGATAGAGATATGAGTTAAAAAATAATCTTTCAAAGGTTCTCCGGAATAGCTGCGTCGCCGGCCTATGTAATGTAATTCGGGGGTAATTTTTACATCGGGAAAAAGCTCATGTTCTAGGCGACCTTGGGCTTTGTGTTTAGGAAATTCGGGGTTCACATTTGCCTTTGAACAATTCAGGTTTGTGTAACCATAAGATAAAAAGAGTTTCCAATCATCCTGTGGTGTATAGGTCAGCTGGGATTCAAACCCCGAAATATAAGTTTTTCCAGGCAAATTGACCGTGCGGTATCGATTGTTTTCAAAAATAGCATGAATGGTTTTTTTTGTTTGAGTCCAAAACGGCGTTACCTGAAAAACAAGATTCTTGATAGGAAATTGTTTTTGAAGCGTGGCATCTATGGTTTGTGTTTGTTGGGGCTTAAGGGCAGGGTTCCCCTGTATGAAGGGATTGGTAATATACATCTCGTAATCGCTGGGGTTTAAAAAGCCCCTATGGATGCCAGCTTTTATAAGATGGGTGGTCGAGGTATGTGCTAAGCTGGCGGTGTAAGTTCCCTGTGAGCCCAATTTTTGATGTTGATCCAGGCGTGCCCCCACTTCTGCTGCCAGGTGGGGGGTGATCAAGATTTTTTGAAGACCACCGAGATGGGATAAAATAGCTGTTTTTTTCAAAAGGGGTGTGCTTTGAACGTGATGGGATTCAACGCCCCCCAACAGGGTAGACACTAATCGGGGAGAAAGCGTATAGGTGCCTTCGTATGTCGCCCCCGTCATTAGAATTTGAGAGACGGGAGTTTCTGTATATTTCAGTTTATGGTGGCTGGCGAATGTTCGGAAAAAATGATGGTGGGTGGGTAGGGTTTTTTCCAAGCCCACCCCTATTAAAGAAATATGATTCGTTTGATTGCCTTGGGGTTTGGGGCTTAGGTGTTGGGGATCCAGATCATATTTGGAGGCATGTTCGCTGGTTCTGCCCGAGAGATGAAGTATGGAATCATGATCCAGTTGGTGTTGAAGGCGTGTGGCCAGCTGGGTATTATACATGCGTCCCTTTTCCCCCAACTTGCGGCTGGACCCATATTGAGGCAGACCCTGATTCCTGAGTCCTTGGCCATGAATAACCCACTTCGTTGAGGGGGTCGTATGTTGGTGGGCAAGATGGCCATACCCTGTTTGAAAGCTGCCCACCTCCACGGTGGCTGAATTGGCTGAAGGCAAGAAAGGCGTTTCCATCAGTAAAAGGCCTCCACTGGAACCTTCCCCATATCGTACGCCGTGACTACCTGGTATGACTGACTTTAGTTGAGTGGTGCCTCCCCATAAGGGGGACAGATTAACATTCCCTGCCGTATCTTGAACGGGAACATCGTCGATTCTAAGTCTTGTATTACGGGAAGGTTGCCCCCGAAAACTGGCAGTACTAATCGCCCCTAAGCTGCCCATTTTTTTTAAATGAACACTGGGCAACGCCTCGAAGGCCTGGAGGGTAGCCGAGGGGGTGTTTTCAGTAGGCGGGGCAGAATAGCTTTGGGGATGAAGGTTGTCGTACCAAAGGCGCGTGCCCGAAATATCCAACACCACGGGATTTGCCTGAACAATACAAGTGCAGCACAAGAGCACAAGGTGAACAGTTAATAATTTAAACGACCAATTTTTTATCATTGTCCATGATTCATGTTGTTTCAAGTTATGGTCAGGTCGCGTATGAAAAAAGCATAAGATATTCACACAGAATTGATCCCTCCGATCAATTGCATAGGACACTGATAAGGGCAGGTCTCCTGGCTTTAAGTGTTTTTAAAGAAGTGAAAAATCTTCCCAGGATTAACCCAGTGATTGAGAAATGTTGTTTTCTCGAGGCTTCACTTCACAGCTTTGACAGTTGCGGGGGCAGCTGTGGCTTTGCACCACATTCCCTTTTAACATTAAAGACCCTTACAATAGCTATGATCGCAAAAAAAAGAAGAAGGTTCAAGAAAATCATGGTGGTAATTTAAAGATTTATTACCAACATTCTCAAGGCCTAGGAAAAAGAGGTATACTAAGAAAAAACTAACAATAAGAATGGTTTTTCTTTAATTTTGGATAGGCTAAATAACGAGCATAGTTTTGGTCAAAAAGGGAATTTTTCTTTGTTAACAGTATCTTGCTAGATTTACATCTTATGTAATCGTGTATTAAGATAATAAAAATAACAGAGGAAGAACCATATGAAAAATGTTCAAGGGATTCTGATTGCGCTTATCGGGGCATTTGGTCTGGTGATCTCGGGCCACTTAATTTCCAGATCTTTACAGCGATTTGGGGGCAATAATAACCAAGTCACTGTTCGAGGGATTGGAGAGCGAGATGTAAAAGCTAATTATGGGTCCTGGCAAATTGAATTCTTAGTGCGTGAGTCCAATTTAGAGAAGGCTATGAAGTCGTTTAAGAAAACGAATCAAGTTATTCAAGAGTTTTTAAAAGAACAGGGATTCAATCCAAAAGAAATTTCTTTAGGTGTTCCCAATGTTCGATTTGGACGGGAAGATAAGTTTGGGCTAGAAAACAGAGAGGAAAACAGACACGTAAATGTAGAAGGCGTTGTCTATGTAGTATCAGAGGACGTGGAAAAAATCCAAGCCGCATTTGTGCAAATGTCTCGTTTGTTTGAACGGGGTGTGATTTTGAATGGATGGAATCAGTTTCCTGTGTATTCGATTAAAAACTTTGATACTTTAAGGCCTGAATTATTAGAAGAGGCCACCAAAAGTGCGCAGATGGTGGCAGAAAAATTTGCTTCCGCTGGAAATGTAAAATTGGGCAGGGTAAAAAATTTGAACCAAGGAGCTTTCAGTATTAATTCAAAAGAGGAAGGGTCAGCAGAAAATATGGGCTCGGGTCAAAAACCTTCTTCATATAATAAAGTGGTGCGTGTGGTGGTTCATGTAACATATAGTATAAATTAACTTTACTAAGCTAATAGTATTTGTGAAATCGTATCTATCTGTAATTTCCATAACCTAAAAAAATTATAACTCTTTATTGGAAGGGTTTATATTATTCAAAACTTGCCAAATCATAAAAAAAGCGTATACTGCGCTTAACATCCTTTTCATATTGTCAAGGTGGACCGTTGGTCCGCCTTTTTATTTAGGTAAAATTATGAGGAAAAAGAATGGTTGCATCCATAAATAAAGAAGCCTTACAGATTGCTGAAGCCGTAGCCCAGGAAAAGGGCATTGATCCTGAAGAAGTTCTAATTGCCATGGAAGAAGCGATTCAAAAGTTGAGTCGCACTAAGTATGGTTTGGAAAATGATATCCGTGTAAAAATTGATCGCAAAAACGGTGCCATTCAAATCGACCGGTATCGTGAAGTGGTAGACACTGTAGAAGATTCTTTAAAACAAATTTCGCTGGAAGAGGCGCGCAAGGAGGACAAGACCATCGACCTTGGGGATTTTGTGATTGAAAACCTCCCTCCTATCCAGTTTGGTCGAGTGGGGGCACAGGCGGCACGCCAGGTGATTTCCTCTAAGGTTCGGGGTGCCGAGCGTCGAAAGCAGTATGAAGATTTCAAAGATAAAGTGGGTGAGATTGTCAGTGGTACAGTCAAGCGTGTGGATTACGGAAACTATATCATTGATATTGGTCGGACCGAATGTTTGTTACGACGGGATGAGTGCATTCCCCGTGAAATGTTAAGACCTGGCGATCGGGTCCGTTGTTTTGTGATGGACGTTCGTGAAGAACCCCGCGGTCCTCAGGTATTTTTATCCAGATCACACCCTGACTTTATGGCTAAACTGTTTTCCCAAGAAGTTCCTGAAATTTACGATGGCACTATCGAGATTCTATCAGTTGCCCGTGATCCAGGAAGCCGTGCCAAAATCGCGGTGCGTGCACGGGATGGGGGGATTGACCCCGTTGGGGCGTGCGTGGGGATGCGAGGCAGTCGTGTTCAAGCCGTTGTGAACGAATTACAAGGTGAAAAAGTAGACATCGTTTTGTGGTCGGCTGATTTGGGAACATTTATCCTTAATTCACTAACCCCTGCTGAAATTTCTAAGGTTGTGATCGATGAAGATCAGAATCGTGTGGAAGTGGTGGTACCAGAAGATCAACAAAGCCTGGCCATTGGTCGTCGGGGACAAAACGTACGATTGGCGTCTCTTTTAACGGGGATGGAAATCAGCATTATGACCGAAGCCCAAGAAGCAGAACGTCGTACGGAAGAATTCAGCCACAAAACAAAACTGTTTATGGAAGCTTTGGATGTAGATGAAGTGATCGCCCACCTGTTGGCTGTAGAAGGATTTTCAACATTGGAAGAAATTGCCGACGTCAGCACGGACGAATTAGCCTCGATCGAAGGATTCGATGAAACCTTGGCCCAGGAGCTGCAAAGCCGTGCGGAAACCTTCCTGAAAAATAAAGAAGAAAAATTGAAAAAACGCTGTGTTGAATTGGGTGTTTCTCAAGAGATCATGGATATGGATGGACTTTCCCTTGAAATAAAAGAAAAATTAGGGCAAAACAACATCAAGACTTTAGATGACCTAGGTGACTTAGCATCGGATGAGTTGATCGATCTTGTTGGTAAGGGGTCTTTAAATGCGGACCAAGCCAATGATATTATTATGAAAGCTCGAGCTCATTGGTTTGAGTAATCAGAGCTTAATTTATGGGATGAGTAACAGATGAGCGATAAAGACAAAAATCCACCTTCTCATGAAAAAAAGCCTTTAACGCTTTCCAAGAAGATTGACCTGAAGGATTTAACGGATGGTCAATCGCGTTCCTCTTCAAAAGGGGGCCGTACGGTTATTGTGGAAGTTAAGAAGAATCGATCCAACTCTGACAAAAAACAAGATGCTCCTACAGAAAGAGCCGGTCTTAGGGCCTCAAAACCCGTTTTGCGGGCCCGCGAGAAGATTGAAGAAACATCAGGATCTTCGGATTCTTCAAATGCGGTTTCTACCCAAGATAAAAAACTAACAATTCAAGAAAAAGAAGCCCGTCTGAAAGCCTTACAAAATGCCTCAAGGTATGTGGAGGAACAAGCTGCACAACTGGATCTCTCATCAAAACGTGCGGCCGAGCTTCGCCAAATGGAAGAAGAAAATCGTCGGCAAAAAGAAGAGTTAGAAGAATCACTCAAAGCTACTCAACAAGCCGTGGCGGAAGAAGAAGCCGCAGCCGCAGGTAGTGCGCCTTCTGCAGAAGAGTCTTCCGTATCCAGGGATACAAACTCAGAATCTGCCTTCCGCAAACAAAAAGAAAAAGATGATGCAGAAGCCCCCGCCAGGCAAGCCATTAAACGTCACGATGAACGTCGGTTGACCAAGATTAGCGTATCCGATGTGATTATGGACGAAGAGGGTGAAGATACCTATCAGCGCCGACGTACCCGAAGCATGGCTGCGATTAAGCGTGCCCGTGAAAAAGAGCGTATGAAGCTGCAACGCCAGCAAATGTCCCAAGAGAAAATTACCCGAGAAGTGGTCATTCCTGAAGCGATTACAGTACAAGAATTGGCCAACCGTATGGCTGAAAAAGTGTCTGATGTGATTAAATGTTTCATGAGAATGGGCACTATGGTAACCATTACCCAATCTATTGATGCGGATACGGCCCAATTAATTGCTGAAGAAATGGGACACCGTGTGAAACGGGTTTCGGATGCAGATATCGAAGATGTGTTAGCGGAAGATCCGGATACGGAAGCCGATTTGCAACCTCGCCCCCCTGTGGTGACCATCATGGGTCACGTGGACCATGGGAAGACATCTTTGTTAGATGCTTTACGTACCACCGATGTGGCCGCAGGCGAAGCAGGTGGTATCACCCAACACATTGGGGCCTATCAGGTAACTTTGCCGTCTAATCAAAAGATCACCTTTATTGATACCCCCGGTCACGCGGCCTTTACGGAAATGCGGTCCCGTGGGGCGAATGTCACCGATATCGTGGTACTGGTTGTGGCCGCTGATGATGGGATTAAAGAGCAAACGGTAGAAGCCATAAATCATGCGAAGGCGGCCAAAGTTCCGATTATTGTGGCTATTAATAAAATAGACAAACCAGGTGCTGACCCTGCACGGGTGCGTCAAGAATTGATGCAGCATGAAATTTTCCTGGAAGAATTCGGGGGAGATGTTTTATCGGTTGAAGTATCAGCATTGAAGAAAATGAATCTGGATAAGTTGGAAGAGACCATTTTGCTGCAAGCTGAAATTGCAAACCTATCCGCCAATCCAAAACCCATGGCATCGGGTGTGGTTGTGGAATCACGCCTTGAAAAAGGTCGGGGTCCTGTGGTAACCACGTTGATTCAACGGGGCACCCTGAAAAGTGGTGATTTTTTTGTGGCTGGATCGGAGTGGGGCCGGGTACGTGTTTTGTTAAATGACCATGGTAAAACCGTATCAACAGCAGGACCTTCCATGCCGGTAGAAATTATTGGATTTAACGGACTACCTGAAGCAGGAGATTTATTCTCGGTTACACAGGAAGAATCTAAAGCCCGAGAAATTGCAGAATACCGCCGTCATAAACGGAAAGAAAAGCAGGCCGCTTTATTAGATAAAAAGAAAATGGATAACCTATTCTCGAAGAAGGGGGCACATAAAGAGTTGGCTGTTTTGATCAAGGGGGATGTTCAAGGATCGGTGGAAGCCATTGCATCCAGCTTGATGAAGCTTAAAACAGACGAAGTATCCGTGTTGGTATTGCACAGCGGTGTGGGTGAAGTGAATGAAACAGACGTTTCATTGGCCCGTGCGTCTAACGCCTTGGTGATTGGTTTTAATGTGAAAGCCAATGCCCAAGCCCGTGAATTGGCTCAACGCGAGGGTATCGAAGTGCGCCACTATTCCATCATTTATGATATTATTAATGATGTGAAGGACCTGTTAGGTGGACTATTATCGCCCATTCTGAACGAGAAATATTTGGGTCGTGCGGAAGTAAGACGCATTTTTAAAATTTCACGTCTGGGTCATGTGGCAGGTTGCTATGTATCGGATGGTTTTATTAAAAAATCAGGCAAAGTTCGATTGTTGAGGGGTACTGAGGTTGTTTACCAAGGCACCATCAAAACATTGAAGCGGACAACCGATGAAGCCAAAGAAATTAAGAGTGGTTTCGAGTGTGGTATTTTGCTGGAAGGGTTCAATGATATTCATGAAGGGGATATCATCGAATGTTCAGAAATCGAACGGATTGCCCGCACGCTTTAATACGCACTACATCGCCTGAGGGGACAAAAAAGGGAGAACTTTCAGTGGACCATTATTTATTAACTAATCCTGTTGCTTTGTTAGCCATCGTGGGCGCTTATTTTTTGGGATCCATCCCGTTTGGGTTATTATTTACCCGGTGGGGAGGCAAAGGAGACCTGCGTACCATTGGGTCGGGGAATATTGGGGCCACCAACGTACTGCGGACGGGCAGTAAATTTCTAGCCTTGATGACATTTCTTTGTGACTTCCTAAAAGGGTATTTAGCTGTATATTGGGCCGAAAAATGGCAAGTGCAAGACTTTGCCGCTGTGTTGGTGGTATTGGGACATATGTTCCCTGTATGGCTTAAATTCAAGGGGGGTAAAGGGGTGGCCACTTATGGCGGCGCCTTGTTCGGACTCTCCATTCCCTTAGGGGCCCAAGCCATCTTAGGGTGGGTCAGCTTTGCGTTGATTTTTAAATATTCTTCCTTGGCCGCCCTTTTGGCAGCCTTACTGGTTCCCTTTACCGTTTGGTTGTGGAGTTATGGCGAACCTTTGCTGTATACCACACTGGGATTAAGCTTTTTATTGATAGCAAAACATTATGAAAATATTCTGAGGCTGATGCGGAGGAAAGAGCCTAAAATCGGTCAAAAAGAGTAAACCATTCAATTCTCTCCTATTTCTTTTCTGAAAAATTGACATCTTCGGGAAAGGGAAGGCCTGTGGGGTGGATGGTAGCGTCAAAAAAGTAAGTAGAGAGGTAACGTACGGGGAGTCCACCCATAGGTTTTAAAGCATGCCACACAGTTGGAGGGATACAAATGCTTTGCGGCGGCTCTAGAATGATGAGAGTTTTCCTATTTAGTTGGACCTCTAATTTCCCTTCTAAGACCACAATCTGTTGGGTTTGGTGTTCGTGATAATGCCCTTCTACAGGACCTGCTATGTCAAACATTGATATCCTGTAGTTGAGACCCGCTGTGGCGGGGACCACCTCATAAGAAATGTCTTCCTCACTCATATCTTTAGGAAGGTTTTCTGGCAGGGGTTTTAGGAAAGCAAGAAGAGCCTCAGGGTCAGATTCTCGCATCATTGCCAGTCCCGACGTGGTTATTAATAGGAGGGGAAAAAAAGCTGCTAGCAGAGTTCGATAGAGTTTCATGGACATTTCTTCTCCTAATCTATTACTCATTAAATTATAAAGTTAAACCTCGCTCCATTTTTTTCCGAATTGTTCCTTTAGAACTTTTTCAGAAATTTCTTCTAGATCATGCTCTTGTAAAGCGCCCAGCTGAAAGGGACCATAGCTTAATCGAATGAGTCTGTTCACCACATGGCCCAGGTGCTTCATGACACGTCGTATCTCTTGATTCTTCCCTTCGGTCAGGCTTATTTTTACCCAACTGTTGGACCCTGTGCCTTGGTTTTTTTCTAAGGACGCTTCGATAGACCCGTATCGAACACCCTCGACTGTGATCCCTTTCTTAAGATTGCTTAATACTTTTTCAGAAGGTGTTCCTAATACACGAACTTTATACCGTCTGACCCATCCTGTGGCGGGAAGTTCCAAATACCGTGCCAAAGCACCACTGTTGGTTAATAACAAAAGTCCCTCGGAATTGTAGTCCAAGCGACCCACAGAAATTAACCGTGGTAGGGAAGGGTAGCGTGTCACAATTTCATCGAAAACGGTGGTCCGATTTTCGGGATCTTTTTGGGTGCACATCACCCCTTTAGGTTTATGATATTTCCAAACCCGAACTCGATCTTTTTTGGGCAGGGGTTCCCCGTCCACCAAAATTTTATCATTCTCGGTAACCGTAAAGGCCGGGGTGGTTAGCACCGTTCCATTTACAGATACGCGTCCCTGCTGGATATAGACCTCTGCCTCGCGCCGGGAACAAAGACCAGACCGAGCCATGACTTTGGCAATACGTTCTTTAGTTTCGGCAGGCATCAATAAAAGCCTTGAGAAGCCGAGTGTCTGCTTCTGAAATTTCGAATTCGGCGTGCCATTCCACCCCAATGCAAAACTTATGGGTGGGCAGCTCAATGGCTTCCACAATTCCATCAGGGGCGGTGGCGGATACTACAAGTCCATCACCAATGCGATCAAGGGCTTGATGATGACGTGAATTGACCTGAATGGTTTCCTGTTTCCCGATGATCTCCCATAATTTTGTATGCGGTGTAATGCTCAGGTCATGGCTGGGCAAGTGCATATCTTCGGGCCGTTGAGAGTGATTTAAAGAGTTGGGCCTATAGGTAGGGATATCTAAAAATAAGTTGCCCCCTTTTAAGCAATTAATGGCTTGCATACCGGCACAAATTCCCAAAACGGGCATATCACGGTCTAGGGCTTTTTCAGCCAATAAAAGATCAAATTGAGACCGTTGATGCATGATTTTAAGATTTAATTCGGCAGGGGCTTCTTGTCCAAAAAGGCGGGGATCATAATCATTTCCGCCACTGAGAAAGATACCATCCACCAAATTAAGAACGGCCTCCACATCCATATTAGTGGAAGGCAATGCGATGGGCGTTCCCCCATTTTTACAAATGGCTGCAAAATATTTTTCCGAGAGTGCATGATAGGGCCGAGCGATATATTCGCCACCCTTTTCTTCGAAATCTAAATTAATGCCAATGACCGGTTTTTTCATGTTATTTTCGCTTCCAGGTTGTGCCTTGGGGGCCGTCTTCCAATATGATACCAGAGGCATCAAGCTGTTGTCGAATGGCATCGCTGGTGGAAAAATCTTTGGCTGCCCGGGCTGCTTGGCGGCGTTGGATCAAGGTTTCTATTTCGCTGGAGGTGAGCCCTGTGGAAAGGGGGCGTTGAAACCACTCTTCGGTTGATACAGAAAAGAAGCCTAACAGGTGGCCCCCTGCTTTCAGCTGGCGTTGTAGCATTTTCTTACCTTCAGATTCTTTTGTTTTGTGAATCTGCGAGACCAGGTCGTGTAACACAGCCAAAGCCTCCGGGATGTTTAAATCATCTTTCAAGGCTGTAAGAATACCGTTAGGAATGTGATCTTTTATTAGGGGATCTTCGGGCGCTAGGCCTTCAAGAGCTGTGTAAAAACGGTCTAAAATGTTTTTGCTTTGCAAGACGGTGGCATCGTTCCAATCCAAGGGCTGCCGATAATGGGCCGATAAAAGGGTTAATCGAATAACCTCGCCCGGAATGGTGGCTAAAAGGTCGTGCACGGTGAAAAAATTACCCAAGGATTTAGACATCTTTTCCCCATTCACAATCAGGTGCCCATTATGCATCCATAGTGTGGCCAGGGGGGATCCATGGTTGGCGCATTGACTTTGCGCAATTTCATTCTCGTGGTGAGGAAAGACTAGATCAATGCCGCCGCCGTGAATATCAAAGGTTTCACCTAAATGCTTTTTGGCCATGGCCGAACATTCAATGTGCCAGCCGGGCCGTCCCCGACCCCAGGGGCTGTCCCACCCGGGTTGATCGGGGGTAGAGGGTTTCCACAACACAAAATCTTGGGGATTCTTTTTGTACGGCGCTACCTCGACCCGGGCGCCCGCAATTTGATCGTCAAGGTTCAAACGGGAGAGAAGGCCATAATCCGAAAAGCGGGGCACATCAAACAAAACATGTTGATCTTTTTCGTAGGCAAATCCTTGATCGATAAGTGTCTGAATCATGGATTGCATTTCACCAATATGCTGAGTGGCCTTGGGCGTCACCGTGGGGGGCAAAGCATTTAAGGCGGCCATATCATCATTATATTGTTGGGTGGTAAAGGTGGTCAGCTGGTCAATGGATATATTTTTCTCCAAGGCTGCTTTTATGATTTTATCATCCACATCGGTAATGTTGCGGGCATAGGTGACACGGGGATACATTTGTTGCAGCAGACGGAACAGTACATCAAACACCACCACAGGTCGGGCATTGCCCAAATGGGCCCGATCGTAAACCGTGGGGCCACACACATAAAAACGAACATGGTGGGGATCCTGGGGAACGAAGGTCTCTTTTTGACGGGACAGTGTGTTGTAAAGAATAAGTGTCATTTTTTCAGAGCATGAGCCAGACGCGTATGGGCCAAGGTCGCCCCCATAAGGCCCAGAATAATTTTCAGTTCAGGCCCATGATCCTGGGCGGTCAGGGCTTGGCGCAGGGGCATGAACAAAGATTTTCCTTTGCGATCGGTTGTTTGTTTTAGGGCAGTCATCCAATCATCCCAGGGATTGGTGCTCCATTCCGGGGGCAGAAGATCTTTTGCGGTTTGAATAAAAGATTTGTCGTCCTCAGGAATAGACGTCTCTATATTCCCCCGGCAAATTTGCCACCATTCGGGCAGCTCAGATAGGCTTTTCAGATTGGGGCGCACGGCCTCCCAAAATATAGGATCCAAATGGGGAAAGTGACTTTGTTTTTGGGCGTCTTCATAGGACATATGGTGAATGATTTTTTCATTCAAGCTGGCCAGTTCATCGGTTGAAAACTTTGGTGTCGCCCGTGAGAATTTTTTGATATCAAAGGACACCAACAGGTGATCCAGGTTCTGAAAGGGTTGAACGGGATCGGAGGTTCCAATTTTGGCAAGTAAACTGTTTACCGCCATGGGCAAAATGCCCTTGTCACGGAAATCACGGATGCTTTCTGTGCCCAGCCGCTTAGAGAGTTGGCTTCCTTCTGCGCTTTGTAATAAAGATAAGTGACCAAAGGTAATCTGGTTTTGGGGAACACCTAGGGCCTCCCATAACTGGATTTGAACGGCGGTGTTGGTAATGTGATCTTCACCGCGGATGATGTGCGTAATTTCAGAATCCATGTCATCAATAACCGAGGCAAAGGTATATAAGGGTACTCCGTCTTCCCGAATCACCACCGGATCGGTCAGGTGCTTGCCTTCAAAATGAATGGGGCCCCGGACCATATCATCCCATTCAATGGGCGCATCTTTCATTAAAAATCGCCAATGGGGTTTGCGGCCCTCGGCTTCGTACGATTCTTTTTGGGCGGGGGTTAGGTGTAAGGCACCCCGATCATACAACGGAGGCAGCCCTTGGGCAGCTTGACGTTTCCGTTTGAATTCCAGTTCCTGGGCCGTTTCATAACAGGCGTAAAGACGACCTTCTTTTTTCAGCTGTTCGGCCACCTGGGCATAACGTGTTAGGCGATCGGATTGCTTGAAGTAGTCATCATAATTCAGACCCAGCCAATTTAAATCTTCCAGAAGGGCGGTTTCATATTTGGCCTCACTGCGCTCAAGATCCGTATCATCAAGCCTTAATAAGAAGGTACCTTTGTGGGCGCGGGTGAAAAGCCAATTCACCAACAAGGTGCGGCAATTCCCCACATGAATATAGCCCGTGGGGCTGGGGGCAAATCGAGTTTTCATCGGCGTTTTTTCCTTAAACGTTTTGCCAGGGCAAAGCGAGCATGAACTTTGCGGACTGTCCAATAATGATACCCTGCCATTATGAAAAGATAGGGTATGAAAAGTAAAATTTGATAGCCCGCATCCATGTATTGCAGGGCAATGGCTCCCACCCCTTGTACCATACCCATAATTAAATGAAAACAGGTCACTTGGGTATGGCTGTATCCCAAACGATTCAACAATTGGAACAGGTGGGTGCGATGGGCTAGCCAGAAGGGTTCCCGGCGCCAAATACGACGAATAACGGTGGTGCTGACATCGTAAATAAAAGAGAAAAACAGCAGGGGAACCGTATAGATGGAAAGATTCATCTGCGTCAGGTGGCTTTCTTGGCTGGGGATCAATAATAATACGGCCCACATCAGCCCCATAAATTGGCTACCCACATCGCCCATAAAAATTTTAGCCTTGGGAAAATTAAAAACAAAAAATCCCAGCGTGGCAGCTGTTAGCCCCATACTGATATAGAACAGGGATTTTTCCTGTAGCCACAGACCAATAGCCATACAAAAAGTTGAGGCAATGATAGAGACGCCACTGGCCAGGCCGTTGAGGCCATCCATGAAATTAAAGACATTAATAAAAAAGATAATCCAGAATACGGCCAGCACACTGCCCAGGGGGCCGAGGTCCACCGTCCCCACCAAGGGTAGGGGAAGCTGGTTCAGGGTTAGGTCTGTGCTAACCACAAACAGGGCGGTTATCACTTGGATGATCAGCTTTTGGCTGGACGATAACCGCTTAATGTCATCATACAGCGACACCCCAATGGTCAGCAGCGTGCCTACCGTTAAGAGGGCTAACTTCTTACCACTGATGTGCCCTAAGCTGCCGCTGATATATAAAAAAACCATGGCAAAAAAGAATCCGGCAATAATGCCGATCCCCCCACTTTTGGGGGTCACTGCCTTATGGGAAGACCGACGCGTTGGCACATCCGCAATGCCAATTTGAATCATCAGACGGGTGATGGCCACCGCGGTTAAAAAAGTGCCGAGCGCCACGAATAAAATAGGCAGACCGAATAAGCTGGCAGGGCACATCATCCCAGGGTCTCCATTTCCAAAATGGCGTTCCACTCTTGGGGGGTAATGGGCATGACCGAGAGTCGGGACTGCCGCAGTAAGGGGATATTTTCTAAGGCGGGGTCCAGCCTGATTTGGGATAGGCTGACCGATTTTTTTAAGGACCGAACGGCCGCAATATCCACGCATCCAAATTTTTGCGTTTCATCGGTGGGGTCGGGGTAATAGGCCTTGACCACCTTTACGATCCCCACAATTTTTTTGCCCTCGTTTGAATGGTAAAAAAAGGCCAGATCACCCACCTGCATTTTTTTCATAAAGTTGCGGGCTTGGTAATTGCGTACCCCTGTCCAGGGCTCGCTTGGTACCTGCAGCTGTTGCTGCCAGGACCAGGTGCTGGGTTCCGATTTTAAAAGCCAGTATTGTATTGTCATAGGTATTGACGCATTTCGTTATTCTCTATACCCTGGAATATAAACTAACCAGGGAAGGTATGAAATGAAAAAAATGTTTTTATTATTTTTGGGGGTTATTTTTTCTGCCCCCTTCACACAAGCCACTACGGCCGATTACCGTGCCGCGGCCAGTGCTGATGCTCAATTTTCTGTTTATGGGAATACAAAATCAGCATGGTGTAAGGTGATGCGGGCCTCCCAGTGTGCCAATCCGGTTGGCTTTCAAAAGTATTTAGACAAAGGGTGTATCAATGACATTGACAAAGAAAGTAAATGTCTCAAAACCTTTTGTGCTGCCAATTGTGCCTCTATCCAGGGGTGCCCTCAAGAAGGCTCGCCCTTAAAACAGATGTGCGATACCCATTGTAAAAAGGTTAACCTGGGGAATCTTGCCGCGCAAAATCGTTTAAACGCATGTGTTGGTGGATCTTTGAATGCAGAGGGTGCGTCTCGAAAATCGGGTTCTCGTGATTTCTATCGTGCCCAACAAAAAGACCTTAGCAGCATGAATAAAGCAGGTTTAAAAGAAGCCCAAGGGGTTTTGGATCTGGTAAACCGTCTTTCCCAACAACGCGCAAAATTATTTTATGTTGAAAGTTCTAGCTTGAAAGATGGCGGCATCATACGGATTGATGACTTCATTAATAACATAAAAACTGCCATTAACCTTACTAAACAAATGAATTCGGCTGTTAATGGGTTGGCGGTCAGCGGTCAATCGCCCGAGATTTTGGCCAAGGCCCGTGCCCTAATGGCCAAATCGGACCAACAAGTACAATTTTTTGAGAAGGTTGTTCAACAGTTGTCTAAAGGAGCTAATAGTCTGTTACAGACTGTATCCCAAGGAAGTGGTGGACCTGGAGCTAAAAGTGATGGATATCAAAATGTGCCAGGATATGGTGCATAAAAAGTAATTTTTAATATCTTTAAAGCCCGCCCAAAAAGCGGGCTTTTTTCTTATTTAGAATCATAAATCTAATAAAGACTGAATCGAAGGCAGTATAATTTTACCTTCGTTATCCTGGACCAACAGGGTTTTGTAGCGGCTGTGGGCGCCCTGGATCAGTTGGATATGGCTTTTAGGAAGGCCCCAGGCTTTGGCCAGGAACTGAATCAAGGCCGCATTGGCTTCGCCCTCTTTGGGGGCGGCTTTGACCGAAACCCTTAGATATACCTTGTTATCTTTTTCCAGCGTTCCGCCAAATTTATCTTGGGCCGCGTTGGGGGTCAGGTAAATAAAAACTTTTTTCGAAATGGTCATGTGCACATAATCCTACTTTATCAGGAGTTGGGCCGCCAGAGTTAAAGTATGCATCTTGATTTGGGATTGTTAGGATTGAACCAACAATAAAATTTCATCTTTACTGTTATATGGGTAATTTCAGTAGAACTTATTAATAAATATCTTGTTCTGAATTAAAAAAATTTCATAAAATTAAAATAATAAAAAATTATTTTTTATTATATAATAATAAATAAAATGATTTATATCGCAGTAAAAATGCTTATGGGGGATAGGGGGAAGTTTCTGGGAATTCTTCTTGGCATTTCTTTTGCCTCGTTAATAATGACCCAACAGCCTGGTATTTTCTTAGGCCTTATGACCCGAACATTTAGCCTTATTTCAGATATTGGAATTGCTGATATCTGGGTTATGGATCCCAAGGTTAAATTTGTGGATGATAGTAAGCCCATGCCAGCCACCATGGTTTACAGGGTTGCCAGCATTGCAGGTGTGGAGTGGGCAAAACCCTTATACAAAGGTCTGATTCAGGCCCGCATGCATGGGGGGGATTTTCAGTCATGTATTGTGCTTGGAATTGATGATGCCACCATGGTAGGGGGGCCCCCGATTATGGTGGCGGGGAAATTGGAGGATTTACGACAAAAGGACGCCATAATTGTAAACCAAGAAGGGGCGGAGGATAAGCTTGCACACCCGCCCAAATACAAAGGGGGACCTAGAACCCCGTTACAGGTTGGGGATGTCATCGAACTTAATGATCGCCGTGCCAAAGTTGTGGGTATTGCTAAAACCACCCGGACCTTTCAATCTCAGCCCGTTGTTTTCACCACGTACTCAAGGGCTTTGTCATTTGCGCCGCCTCAGCGAAACTCGCTGCCCTTTATTTTGGTGAAGGTTCAGCCTGGGATTGACCCTCAGGTTGTTAAAAATAAAATTAAATCTATCACCAAAATGGGCGCTTATACACAAAGTGAATTTAAAGATTTAACCGTTAATTATTATTTAAAATATACAGGAATCCCTATTAATTTTGGGTTCTCTGTCTTTATGGGATTCTTGGTGGGGGCCGTAATTGCGGCCCAAACTTTTTATAATTTTACCATTGAAAACCTTAAGTATTTTGGGGTTTTGAAAGCCATGGGTGCTAAAAATCGTACCCTTTTAGGTATGATTTTGGTTCAGTCTGGTTTGGTTGGAAGTCTGGGGTATGGTTTGGGCCTTGGGGGCACTTATTTGTTTTGGTTATCAGCGGGCAGCAATAGTATTATTGCTTTTAGATTTCCTTGGCAACTTCTTGTATTTAGTTTTGCGGGGGTCTTTCTTATCACTATTTTTAGCGCATTGCTGAGTATTCGAAAAGTTATTCGGCTTGAACCCGCGATTGTTTTTAAAAGGTGAAATATTGGCAGAACCTAGTCTAAACCTTGTGACCTGTTCTAAAATAAAAAAAACCTATGGAGCAGGTCCTAATGCGGTTTTAGCCCTGAGAGGTGTTGATTTAGATATCAAAAAAGGCGAGCTTCTGATGCTTGTGGGCCCCTCGGGATGTGGAAAAACAACCTTAATTTCAATTATTGCAGCCATTCTTGATTATGACGAGGGTGGGTGCACCGTACTGGATAAAAACTTCAAGACGCTGACTGATTTAGAAAAAAGTGATTTTAGGTCTTCTAACATCGGATTTGTTTTTCAGGCCTTTAACTTGATCCCAACGCTTTCCTCGGCGGAAAATGTGGCGATCCCCTTGATTATTAATAATGTGCCCCGTCTTGAGGCTGTGGATCGGGCGAAAAACCTTATGGCAGAAATGGGGCTATCGGATAAAGTTGACTCTTTTCCTCAAGATCTGTCCGGAGGTCAGCAGCAGCGTGTGGCTATCGCCCGCGCCCTGATTCATGGACCCCAGTTGGTTGTTTGTGACGAACCCACCAGTTCTTTGGATGGGGAAACGGGGAAGAAAATCTTAGAGTTAATGAAGAAAACGATCCTTCAAAAAGACCGCGCCCTTATTGTGGTGACCCACGATATTAGAATTTTTCCTTTTGCAGATCGTATTGCCCTAATGGAAGACGGCATAATTAAAAAAATTGTCACTTCTTATAAAGAGGCGTTGTTGAGTGAAGACCAAGAATTGCTGGGGGGTCAGACATGAAAATAGAGGCTTTGAAGAAATACATAAGTATAGAGAAAATACTTATTTTATGTGCAATTCTCGGAGCTTTAGGGGGGCTGTACATGGTCATGATTGATCGAAGAAAGATGCCCATTTCACAACCCATCATGCCCCCCTCTTTTGCCCCTTATAAAAACTATATTGCTGCGTCGGGAATTGTTGAGGCAGAAGGAACGAACATATCGATTGGTACTTTTGTCTCTGGCATTGTGGATGAAGTAATGGTGAATCAGGGGGATCTTGTAAAAAAAGATACACCCCTTTTCTCTTTAGATAAACGTCAGGCAGAAGCAGACTTTGCCATTAAAAAAGCGGCCGTTGATTTGGCAAAAACAACATGTGATCAGGCATACAGTGTATTAAAAAGCAAAAAACATTTATATGACTTGGTGAAAAATCTTATGAATAAAAACGCTATCAGCCGAGAAGAGATCATCACCCGCCAGGATAATTTTCTTATTGCGGGTGCAAACTTAAAAAATGCCCAGGCTACTTTGAAAAATGCCCAGGCCGAGCTTTCTTCTGCAAAAACAAATTTAGATCTTCTGATTGTTCGTGCCCCCTGTGATGGGCAGGTTCTTCAAGTGAACATCAACAAGGGAGAGTTCGTACAAGCCCAGAATTCTACCAGTCTTCCACCCATTCTATTTGGTAACGTGGATAAGTCTCAGATTCGTGTGGAAATCGATGAAAACGATGCCTGGAAATTTAAGCCTAATGCACAAGCTATTGCCTACCTTCGGGGGAACACACAATTTAAAATTCCCCTGCACTATAGCTATACCGAACCTTACGTTGTTCCCAAAACTCAGTTAACTGGGTTTCCGGCCGAAAAGGTGGATATGCGGGTTTTACAAGTGGTTTATACCTATGATCCAAAAGAATTTTCTGCTTATCTGGGCCAACAACTGGATGTTTATATTGAGGTTGCTGAATGAGCGTGAAGCAGCTTTTTCTTTTGTCATTTCTTCTGCTTGCGGGATGTACAATGGGCCCTGACTATAAGCGGCCGGAAATTGAACTTCCGGAAACATGGCAAAATATCTTGGTTAACGCGGACGTAGAAAAAGAGAATGTGGAGTGGTGGACCCATTTTGAGGATGAGATCCTTATAAACCTTGTTAATCTTGTTTTAAATCAAAACTTTGATCTTAAGGCTGCCGAAGCCTCTATTCTTCAAAATCAACAGATTTTAGAGGAAGCAAGATCCAATCTTTTACCCCTTGTGGATCTTTCGGTTCACACTAGTAAAAATGAATTGAGTAAAAATTATTTCAATGGTGGCATCAGAAAGTATAACTTTTATGGAGCATTACCCAGCATTCGTTGGGAGATAGATGTTTTTGGAAAACTGAGGCGTGCTAAAGAAGGGGCCCTTGCAGACTTGCAGGCCCAGGTTGAAAATAGTTACGGTCTTTTTTTAAGTTTGGTTTCAAATGTGGCCGAGAGCTATATTTCTTTGCGCAGTGCTCAGCAGCGTTTAGAAACAGTCTTGAAGCTTGTCCAAGTTTATAAAAAAATATACGAACTGACTTTAGAGTTGGAAAGTAGTGGTCTATCTACCGGTATTGATTCAGAGAATGCAAAAAGTGCCTGGGAATCTTATGAGGCATTGGTTTATCCCTTGGAGACAGCAATTAAGCGATATATCTACTCGTTAGGGGCGCTAACTTCCCAGGCTCCTGAAGCCCTAGGAACTCTTCTTGGGTCTCCTCGGAAAATTCCCACAGTGTCACCCACACTTTTTGTTGGATTGCCTTCTGATCTTTTAGAGAGACGTCCTGATATTAGAAAGGCTGAAATGGTATTGGCAAGTGCTACAGCCCATATTGGATTTAGAAAAGCAAACTTCTTTCCTTCATTTAGCCTTACCGGTACCTTAGGAGTCGAATCTTATAAAGCCTCTAATTTGTTATCTTCTAATAGCCTGACCTACGCTTTGGGGGGAGGGCTTAATTGGCATATTTTTGATTTTGGACGCATCAAATCTCAGGTTTTGGCGGCTGAAGCTTTAGAGACCCAAGCTTATTTTAATTATCGTCAAACAATTTTAAATGCGTTAGCAGAGGTTGAAAGTTCTCTTGTCGCGTATCAGAACGAGCATAAACGTCAAGAACGTTTAAAAACCGCTTGGCATGCCACAAAAAAAGCGGCCACCTTAACAAAAGATCGTTATAAAGCAGGCTTATTATCCCAAATTGCTTATTTTCAAATCAGGGTAGAGGTTTTGAATAAAACTCTGGACTACCTGAGTAGTCAGGAGTTTTTAGCTTTGAATACCGTCAACCTTTATAAAGCCTTAGGCGGGGGCTGGGAGCCCTATGCCCAAAAGATTTTAGAACAAGATTCCAATCAGGCTTGATATTCTTTTTTAGCCTTTGCATCAGATAAAACAGTGACGGTATGATTTTCTGTTATGTGGTTTGAGATAGGGTCTTGATTAGCAGGGGGGGTGCTAATTCAATTGTGATGGAGCGAAATTATATGATATGCCTTATTTGCGAGGTGATACAATGTTGAAGGCTCTGTGTTTTATGATTGTGTGGGGTGGGGTGGCGATTTCGGCCCCGATGAATCGTGAATTTTATGCCCAGCAGTTTTTCAGTAGGAATACCAAACCCCTTACCAAGGATGGTATCCGCCGGGCTTTTGGTGAACGGTCATTAGAAGACTATGCCAGTATTTGTGATCAGTCCCAGCGGGTGCTGAAAAAACTTCCCAAGGGAACAAATAAAATTGTTGTGATTTCAGCTGTGGCCGGTGTTCCCCTAGACCGGCGTGAAAATGTCATAGATCTGTTAGATATAATCGAGGAAGGCAAGGGCCTGACGGTTTCAAGCTGGCTTTATGATTTTAAGGCCTTAGCAGATACCTTGTCATCTCACGAGCCCATCTCGGTATCGCAGATGGTTGCCTTTTTCCAAAGTCCAGCCGGGCAGAAAATTTCTTCTTCTAAAAAAGAATTTATCCAAAAAGTTATTCAGATACGGGTTGATGTTCGCCCGAACGTTTTAGCCTTGGCTAGCCGGTTTTTAGAACGACAGCCTGAAGGAGAAAAGCATAGCCCTTTCTATCACTTTGGAGAATATAGTTGTTCTTGGTTGACTATCTTAGGCCGCGACGGGGATGAACTGGATGAAGAAAGCCTGGGATATGCTTTCGAGTTTTCAGAGTATTTATCTGAACAAGTTGAGATTTGGGCCCAATTTAGGCGCATTTTGCCGCCTGACCGACCTGGCATCGTGTCTACCATAAAAGAACTGCTGCCCCATTTGAATTTTGCTGCAGGCATTGGAAAATTAGTTCCAGCAATGGTGGGATTGGACACCGAAACCCGTGCCAGCTTCCCACAGTTTGTGGCGGATTTTTTGCAAGACGATAAAGGGGATTCGGATCTTTTAACCTCTTTGGCCAAAATTGGCACGGCCGAGAAAGAAGAAGTGCTTCGTTTATGGCGGTCGCTGCGAGGCATGATCCCCCCTGATCGACAGTATGGAGTTATCTCGACGGCAAAAGGGTTTGTTGAGATGGAGCCTTTGCATAGAAAACTGGCCTATCCCTTATTGGAAGCTCTTATCAGTCGGGGCCAATGGGTGGGTGAATTCTTTCAAACCCTGAAAACAAAGATGGCATATGGGAAGAACAAGGAAGAGGTAGCCGATTTACTTCTTCTTTTGCGATCCATGGTGGAAAACCCGGGGTTTGATTCTATTTTTCAAAAAGGGCACTATCAAGGGCATCCCCTTTGGGATAAACACAAAAAACACCCTACAATGTGGGAACACGGAGGATTTTGGTTTGTTATGGGTAAGGTGACCCAGATTCCTGAAGCAGATCGACACAGTGTGGTCCGCTCTTTTTCCCAAATTGTGTCTAAAGTACCCGAGGGGATTGGACCTAATGAAGATGCAGAGTCTGTTATGCACCATGCTTTTAAAGAATTAGAAAAGATCCCCCGGATTGAGAGAGATAAAGTTGTTTCCCAAACCTTAGAGCTTTGCCCTTCCCTTAGGAAAGAAGATTTGTGGGCTCATGAAAAAAGGTTTCATCCTCTGTTTGAATTGATATCGGTACTAGCCAGTTTTCCACCTGAGGAACGAACAGAGGCTCTTCGAACATTTAGAGTGCTGAATAGCCAATGGCATATTAAAAAACCAGCCCACATGGCCAAAATCTTACAACAAATCAGGCCCCTATCTGGTGATGCCCGAGGCAGCCTAGAGCGCTTGGTATCACAACTTTTCCCCTTGCCCTTGCAGGGCTATTTTGCCGAAAAAACAGAAATTTTCAAGTTGGCCTCATCATTGAATCGTGAGGATATCCCACGTCTGGTAGAGTCTGTACAGGCCCAGATTTCAGGGTCTTTGGGGTCCGCCCTTTTGCGCGATGCGGTGCAGGTGATGAAAATAGATCTGGATGGGCTAAGGAATCGCTATTTTGACGAGACAAACATATTCCGCGTGTTGAAGGATGAGGTTAAACGATGCACAGATCAGGTGGATCAAGTTATTGGGGTGTTGTTTCAGGAACAAGGGTTGAAGAGGGAGCCTGCGCCCCAAGTCTATGAATGGCGGATTGATTAATCAACCAACCAACCAATAAGTCGGGGATACTGTTGAAAATTTTTTTAGAAGGTTCCTTTGGAAGAATAAGTAGTGTCTATTTCTCGAGCCCCTAGAGAGCTTTCAGTAGAGTAGTAGATGCAACTCACTCCTGTCTATGAGGAAAAAACTGTGATCTAGATTCAATTCTTTTGATTAAAACCCAGGGTTGATTATCTATAGCTTATAAGTAATCCGCTAGTCGGCTAACCCGTTTAATCAATTAATAAGAAAAAATAAAGTCAATTTGTGGGGAGGTGGAAAAAGTATTAGGAAAAAGAAAGAATGGCTCCCCGAACTGGACTCGAACCAGTGACCCAATGATTAACAGTCATTTGCTCTACCGACTGAGCTATCGGGGAATACCATGTGTTGGTTTTATCAAATTACCCAACATAAATCCAGCGCTTTTTGGAGGCCGGGACCGGAATCGAACCAGCGTACAAGGATTTGCAGTCCTCTGCATCACCACTCTGCCACCCGGCCATGGCGCTAGAGCCTAATAAAGTCATATTTTTCCAAGGTCGTCAAGGTAGTTTATCTTGAGTTTTTAAAGAAGGGGGGTAGAATAAGCAAAAAGGATCCTAATTTATGCATCAGCAATTAACCCTTATGACTTCGGTCGTGAGCGATCTAAAAAGATCACTTCATCTTTATCAAGAGGTTTTAGGATGGAAACGGTCTGACCGCAGCAATCAAAATATAGTTTTTTCAAATAGGTGGAATTTTTTTTCTTTATCTTAAACAATTATTGACCCAGGGTGCTTGCCTATCCAATTCTGTTAGTTTTGCGAGATGGAACCTATTTCAGACTTTAAAATATAAAGAGGGGAAGTTTGTCTTCCATAAAGTATGCCATTTGATATTCGACATCACCATGTTCTAGAGCGCCAAATTGCCGCGTACGGTAACTTTGATCCCTTTATTATGGAACGCTTTGAAAAGACCCCCCGCAGCTTTTTTATGCCGCCGGACTTGGTCCACAGGGCCTATGTGGAAGACATATTACCCCTTTCGGACACGCGTGCTGTGATGATGCCCTTAAGCTTAGCCAAGCTGATGACCCATTTACCCCAGGCTTTGGAAAAAAACAGTATGGTGGTGGGGGGCAATACGGGATATGCTGCGGCTATTTTAAGCCATCTGGTATCATCCTTATTTTTATTAGAATCCGATGAACGGTTTTTAGAAACGGCCCAAGCGGGCTTCAGTGCCTTGCATATCGACAATGTGGTGGTATGCCCCGGACCGTTGAAGGAAGGGTTGATGCGCCAAGGGCCCTTTCACTTTATTCTTATTGAGGGAGCCGTTGAATATGTGCCCAGCTGTTTTTTTGACCAATTATCAGACGATGGTTTAGGGGTATTTGCGTGCCAGTTTAAGGGCTTGCCCGTGGGGATGATGACCCGTTTCCAGCGCAACAAACAAGGGGTTGTTACAAAAAAAGAATTATTTGAAATGCCCGCTTATCCTTTGAAGGATTTTTTTCATCCCCCCCGCTTCGAGTTTTAATATGAATTTAGAAATTTCGGTGCAGGATTTATCTGCCATAAAGGCCAGGAATCCTTCTGTGGTGATCTTAGATGTGCGCGAAGGGTGGGAATTGCAAAAAGCAAGCCTCCCAGGTACCTTGCATATCCCCTTGGGCGAATTAATGATAGCCAAGGACCGATTGCCCAAAGATCTGCCCATTTATGTGCTATGCCACCATGGGGTGCGTAGTCTTAAGGCCACCCTATGGCTGAGGCAAGATGGGTATGAAGCGTACAGCGTGAAGGGTGGTATTCATGCCTGGGCCCGCGACATAGATCCCTCGGTGGGAATTTATTGATTAAAGCTGGGCAACTGGTCGTTAATTCTTAATTTAATATTGTTCCATAAAAAAAAGGGCCCCGAAGGACCCCTTTTTGGTGATTCAACCCAGAATCGATTAGAAACGAAGCTTGGTTCCAATCATAAGGGCTGTACCATGGTTGTTGGTGGCCACTGTGGAACGATCTGCGAAGATATCTCCACCATTTGTTTTTAAGTTGCCGTCTGCGATGGCAACAGCTGGGGCCTTTAGGGTGAAATGATCCACTTCGGCGAAGGCTACCCAACCGGGGGCTACTACGTAATCCATAGTGGCGGTAATCACATCAGACTTAGCATCGCCTCCTTGAACTTTACGGCGAGATTGAGTGTACCCAATGCCCACATTTGCATTTTTGGCAAAATCATAGGCTACAGCCGCATCAAATCCCTTTGTGTGCGTCTGACGAGGTTGGGCGTTTTGCCCCCCGTAACGAATAGCTGATTTGTTATTATCCCAATAGGACGCACCAATTTGCCAGTTTTGGTAGTCGATTAAAGCCCCTACTTGGTATCCCTTAGTGTCATGGAACTTGTCTGTGCTGATTAACGCAGCCTGGTTTGTTTGGTCATTACGTGTTTTACCAGTGTGGCCCACAAGGTACAAGCCCACATTATAGTTAGCAAAAGCTTTGTTATAAGAAAGACCTGCACCCATTAAATTTCGCGCATAAGGTGTACCGGTAGCAGATTTTAAATCACCATTAGAACTTAAGTTCAAGCCACGCCCAGCTTTACCATTCAGCTTTGTGCTGGGGGTGAAGTCTAAACCAATTTGGAAACCTTTCATTTCAGGGGATACCCACACCAACTTTGTGGCTTTGTCATTCGCAGCTGCAATGCCAGGGCGTATATCTACGTGACGGGTTACGTTGATAAGGTCTTTCAGGTCACCACCGGCGCCACCAAGACCACCTAATACATCTGTACCACTGTACATCATGGTTTGAACGATACCCTCCGTATCACCAATCTTTACGTTACCGAAGGAATCGCCGTTGGTGTACACATAAAGTTCCTTTACGCGGTCGGATTCCCCTTTGGCGCGGTCCAGTTCAAGAACAGCCATGGCACCATAGCCCAGCCCATTGTTAGACGTTCCACCCACGTTTACAACCAGGTTACCCTTAGAAACAAAGTTCACTTCACGGGGGTTAGGTTGTCTGCGATTGCTTTGGTTTACGCCCACACCGGCGGCTGTGATGCTTCCACCCAAGCTTAGTGTAGGACCTTGACTTACGGCACCTTCAGCCGCTGCATTCAACGCAAATAAAGAAGCGCTGAGAAGGGCGGCATTTCTGAAAATATTTTTCATTGTTAATACTCCTAAAATCTAAAATAAAGTTTTCTCAGTCCCTATCAAAACCTATTTTTTAAGAAAAGACAAGGGTGCCTTCTGGCCCATTTTTATAAAGTATAAATGTGTTGCGACAGGGCAACATGAAGCAGGTTTATTCTAAAGGAGCGGGATATTGGCGGGGGAATGAGGAACCTTCTGGTTTTTCTAGGGGGCCTCGTTTACCGCAAGCGGTGATTAACGTGAAGGTGAAAGCTATGAACAATAATTTGTAACTCATATTATGAATTTACAAAATTTAGGATCAAAAGACCAGCCCAAATTATGAGACCTAAGATGCCATTGGCCTGAAAAAAAGAATGGCAGTCAGAGGGCTGTTTCAAACGAAGCTTATTCAGGGCATAAAACAAATAAACTGACGAAGCTAATGGCAGGCTCAGATATTCAGCCCCCTTAAGTTTGTAAAAGCTGAAACTTAGAAGCACTAAAAACAGAAAGTAGGATGCTTGAATAAATAGAAGGCCTTTTTTATACCCCAAACGTCGAGAGGCCGCTTTTATACCGGCTTGTTCATCATCCCTATAATCTTGAAAAGCATAGACCGTGTCATATCCCAATGTCGAAAATACGGTAGCAAAATACAATAAGAGTATGGAGCCCGATAGTCCATTCATTACGCTGGACCAAGCCATGAGAACCCCCCAGTTAAAGATAAAGGCTAAGAACACCTGGGGCCAATAGGTGAGGCGTTTTAGAAACGGATATATCCCGATAGGTATTACAATAGCCATGCCCAGAAAAATGGTGAATGGATTCAAAGTCAGCAATACCAAGAAAGCAGCCAGTATTTGGGTGGTGAAAAAAAACCACGCTTCTTTTGTGGATATCAAGCCCGCAGGAAGGGGCCGGGTTCGAGTGCGCTGGACCTGTTTATCAAGGTCTTGATCGATGACATCATTAACGGTGCATCCTGCCCCCCGGACTAAGGCCGCCCCCAGCATTATTTTCCAAAACAGCCAACATGAAAAAGGGTAGGGGGCCAAAGAGAGGGCCCAAAGGGCAGGGGCCAGACATAAAAAAAATCCTGTGGGTTGGCGAAGTCGGGCTAATCGGGCGTAGGCCTGCACTTTTGCCATGAAGCGGTCTATATATAAACTGGATTTTTGATTGCCGCGCAGGGTCTTCCTCCGTATAGTTTCATGCAGAGAGTATATAGATGGTTTCCATGAAGACAATATATCCCAAAAAATTATCTCGACTTTATGTGAGTGGCCTTTTAGGGGAGCACCAAGATGTAACCTTGTTACCAGAACAGTCTCATTACCTTTTAAATGTGTTGCGAAAAAAAGAGGGGGATCAGGTTTTGTTGTTTAATGGGCAACAGGGTGAATGGCTGGCATCACTTAAAATACAGGGTAAAAAAGAGCTTTCGGGCTTGTGTGAAACCTTGATACGTCCCCAATCAAAAGCCCCCACCGTGTGGTTAGCCTTTTCACCCCTTAAAAAACACCGTCAAGATTTTCTAATTGAGAAAACCACCGAGCTGGGGGTGGGGACGCTGGTGCCTTTGGAAATGCGGTATACTAACCTTTTGTCTTTTAATACAGAAAAAGTGACGAAGCAGGCCATCGAGGCCGCAGAACAATGTGAACGATTGACCATTCCAGACGTGAAGTCGCTGGGGGGGCTAGTAGCATGGTTAAAAGGTTGGCCCACGGGACGAATTTTGTATGTGGCTTTGGAGCGCCAACCCGAAGACACTTTAGAAAAAATTCTGGAACATGATAAGAAAGCTGCATTTTTAGTGGGACCGGAAGGAGGGTTTTCGGAGGAAGAAGTGGACCTATTATCCCGATATCCCTTTGTGAAATTTTTTAGCCTAGGAGAGCATATTCTTCGAGCCGAGACGGCAGCCATGATGTGCTTGGGGCTGTACAGTCAGTTTAGGCCTAGACAAGCATGATGCAAGAGCGACTGGCTAACAAACTAAATGAGGCCCTTCATCCGTTATCTTTAATCATAGAAGATGAATCTAATCTCCATTTCGGGCACGCGGGATACCGGCCGGAAGGGGAAACCCATTTCAAAGTCACGCTGGTATCCGATCAGTTTTCAGGGATGGAGCGGATTGCTAGGCACCGCCTGGTTCATCAAATATTAAAAGAAGAGCTTCAAACCATTCATGCCTTGGTTTTGATTTTGAAGTCCCCAGAAGAGATTAATTACTGAGGACTAAGGAGTCATAAGCAGAGGGTTTGTAGCCTGCTAACACAAAAGCGGCCTGTAAATATACGATCGTACTTTTTCCAAAGCCTCCATGATCGTATATTCCGAACCAAGGTGTGCCATCGGGACCTATAAGTTGGCGATGGCTTCCCCCTCTGTTGCCGATTATTGCTCCACCCAATTGTTTCCAGTGTGCTTCAAATTCGTCAAAAGTTGCATTGCACTGTTGTTTGGGGTTAAAGAGGATGTCTACAAAGTTTTGAATTTTTTTGTCTGGTTTTGCACACGGCTTGAAGGTTTGGCTCGTTAAGTCTTGGCGGAACAAACGAAGTCCTCGAGGGAAAACAAAACTATACGTCTTCTCTGGAGCAGAGGTTTGGATACCTTCGGATGTTGAGATTTCTTTTTGACTTTTCTGGGGTTCTTTTCCCTTGGCAAGTTCTTCATCTTCCGCAGTTGGTTCCTGGGATATTGAAGCTTTTGGCTCTTCAGAAGGAGTTACAGAATAGTCGATGATAGGAGGAGATGCAACAGAGGCTTCTTGGGATTTAATTGCTTCAGAAAAAGAAACTTCTTCCACAAAAGGAACCTCTCCTTTTGGTCCTAAAAGATTGCTAATATCAGGCGATAAGTAGCCCCATTTGTTTGAGGAATCAATAGAGATTCTGGTATTGGGCTTTGCCCCCAGCATTAAACTGGGCTCGGTTGCGATAGAGCCTTCTGTAAAAATTCGGAATAGTTCTCCGTCAAGATGGGGGAGATGTTTTTCATATCCCTTGAGCCATTGGTCTTCGGTTAAATTAGTGGATCTTGCATCAATATTAGGGATTTTCCCCCACACAAACTTATGCCAATCCAAGGCTATTGCAAACCAATTCTTATTGTCAGGCAAAAGATCTCGAACAAACAAAAAGGGCCCATATACTCCCGCTTGATCTGGATATCCTAGATCATGGGTTTTATTGGCTAAGAGGTTCCATATAGACGGAGAGACATGAAGCCACATGCGAACATCTGCCGTGAGCTCTGCTTTGTCTATCAGATCAAAAGTAGTTTTAATAAGAACTTGCAAATACTCCCAAGCTGTCACTTCATTCTTTCTGAGCCTCTTTTCTAAGACTGGGCAGGCACTCCGTCTTTCATCCTCTTTAGATAAAATAGGATCTGTAGCCAAGGGCGCTATTTTAGAGTTTCCTAGATTCAGCAAGAGATCGGTTCTGTGCTTTAAGTATTGTAATCGTTCTTTGAGGAGCATTTCTAAAAACCCATCCAAGGTTTTGTCTCCTCTTCTTATATCTTCTATGAATGAGAAAAAAATATCCACACCAGACTGCCGTTCTTCGATGGCTTTTATATTGTTATTTAATATTTCTTTTTCTAGGTCATTTTTAGGGACAAAATGATGTAAATATTCCCTATCTTCGACTAAATGATCACTGTAAATACAAAGTACCCCTTCTAATCGCTGTATGGGGTGTGATATGGCCGAAACAAAGAATAGCTCGATGCCTAGAATAAGAAGAAATAAAGATAAAAATTTAGACATCTTTAAAAAACTCATAAAAATCAATAAAATAAAATCATAATATAAGGTATTTTTTTTTATTTTCAATAGCAGGGGCGTTTCTAAACGGAAATCTCCTTGAGTCTTTAGACCAGAGTCTTTATGATCCTAGCTAAAATTTAAACGAGTTTAGAGTATGACCTTAAAAGACCAAGCCAATGCTATTCGTATTTTAGCCATGGATGCCGTTGAAAAAGCCCAATCAGGACACCCAGGTATGCCCATGGGCCTGGCCGATGTGGCAACGGTTCTGTTTTCAAAATTTTTAAAGTTTAATCCCCAGGACCCCCAGTGGCCGGATCGGGATCGTTTTGTGTTGTCTGCTGGACATGGGTCCATGTTGCTGTACAGCCTTTTGTATTTAACAGGCTATAAAAAGATGACGCTAGAGGAGCTGAAAAATTTTAGACAGCTGGGGGCTCGCACAGCCGGCCATCCCGAATACGGATTGTGCCCCGGGATTGAAACCACCACGGGTCCTTTGGGACAGGGGTTGGGAAATGCGGTGGGCATGGCTTTGGCTGAACGCGGGATGAGGGCCCGGTTTGGAAAAGATATCGCTAACCATAAAACGTATGTAATAGTGGGTGATGGTTGCCTTATGGAAGGGATATCACAGGAAGTGATTTCCTTTGCCGGACATCAAAAATTGAATAACCTAATTGTCTTATTTGATGATAATGCCATTACCATTGATGGTCCCACATCCTTATCTACCTCGGAGAACCACTTGAAGCGATTTGAGGCGTGTGGTTGGGCCACGAAGGCCATTGACGGTCATGATTACGAACAGATCGAAAAGGCCTTGTCCGAAGCGCAATCGGCAGATCGGCCCGTATTGATTGCATGCAAAACGATTATTGGGTATGGATCGCCCAAAAAAGCCGGTACCAGTGATGCCCATGGGGCGCCCTTGGGAACCGAAGAGATTGCTGAAACCCGCAAGCAGTTGGGATGGGCAGAAGAACGTTCTTTTGAAATCCCTGATGATATTTTAAGAGCCTGGCGTCAGGTGGGTTGTCGCAGTGCGCATGTTCATAAAGAGTGGCAAACGAGATTCAATAAACTCTCTGCCGATCAAAAGCGCTTGTTCGACAGCATGCACCAAGGGGATATCTCTGAAACTTTGGGGGCTGGGTTGAAAGATTTTTATCAAAAAATTGCCGCTGAAAAGCCCAAGATAGCCACACGAAAAAGCTCGGAAAAAGTGATCGAGCAGTTGTTGCAGCATATTCCGAACTTATGGGGAGGTTCGGCTGATCTGACGGGATCTAACAATACCAAGGTGCCCAGCATGGGTTCCGTGACCCCTGAGAATCCTGGAGGCCAATATATTTATTATGGCATCCGCGAGCATGGCATGGTGGCCATCATGAATGGGATTGCCTTGCATGGAGGGTTCATTCCCTTTGGGGGCACATTTCTGGCCTTTACTGATTATTGTCGGCCAGCCATTCGACTGTCGGCCCTGATGAAGCAAAGGGTCATTTATGTGATGACCCACGATTCCATTGGATTGGGCGAAGATGGGCCCACCCATCAGCCCATTGAACATCTTTGGAGTTTGCGGTTGATCCCAAATTTAAATGTGTTTCGGCCTGCCGATACCATTGAAACGGCCGAGTGCTGGGAACTGGCGTTAGGGTCCCGTGAAACACCCTCTATTTTGGCGTTAACACGGCAAAACTTGCCTACGGTACGGGAGGTATCATCTGAAAACCTTTGTTCTAAAGGGGGATATGTTTTACAAGAAAATAAGGCGGCCGTTGTGACGTTGATTGCCACTGGATCGGAAGTTTCTCTGGCTTTAGATACGATGGCTTTATTGAAAGAAAAAGGAGTTGTGGCTCGGGTGGTTTCCATGCCCTGTACACGGCTTTTTGACCAACAACCAAAGGCCTATCAGCAAGCTGTTCTGGGCCAGGGGCTGCGTGTTGCCCTTGAAGCCGGCCATCCTTTGGGATGGCGCACTTATGTGGGTGAGCAGGGTCTAACCCTAGGGATTGAAACATTTGGGGAATCGGCACCGATTCATAAATTATATGATCACTTTGGGTTGACTGCTGAAAAAATCAGTAAAAAAATTATTCATCATTTAGAAAAGGGGCAGGCATGAAAAAAGTAAAAGTTGCGATTAATGGATTTGGACGGATTGGGCGCCTGGTCTTGCGGGCCATTTATGAATCGAAACGGACCGACATCGAAGTGGTGGCCATTAATGATTTGGCCGACGTAAAAACCAGTGCCCATTTATTGAAGTTTGACTCGGTGCATGGCGTGTTTCCTTTTGAGGTGACCCATGACGAGAAAAGCCTTAGCATCGAAGGGCAGAAGATCGCTGTTTTCTCAGCCGCTGATCCATTGAATTTGCCCTGGAAAGAATTAGATGTGGATATTCTGATGGAATGCTCGGGTCATTTTACCGAGCGGGACAAGGCCGGCCTTCATTTGCAAGCAGGGGCCAAAAAAGTATTAATTTCGGCACCGGCGAAAGGCGAGGACCGGACCGTCGTGTATGGCGTGAATCACCACGATTTGAAAGCCTGCGATAAAATTGTGTCTAATGCATCATGTACCACCAACTGTTTGGCCCCTGTAGCCTCTGTCTTAGATACGCTTGTGGGTATCGAAAAGGGGTATATGACCACTATTCATTCGTATACGGGTGATCAGCGTCTGGTGGATACGGGTCACAAGGATTTACATCGGGCCCGGGCCGCGGCCCTTTCCATGATCCCCACATCAACGGGGGCGGCCAAGGCGGTGGGATTGGTGCTGCCGCACCTGAAGGGTAAACTGGATGGAACGGCCATTCGGGTGCCCACCCCTAATGTCTCTGTCATTGATTTTAAATTTATGTCACAGAAAAATACAACGGTGGACCAGTTAAACAAGGCTTTGGAAAAAGAAGCCCAAGGCCCCTTAAAGGGCATTCTGGATTTTGTAACCTTGCCATTAGTTTCCATTGATTTTAATCATAATCCGCACAGCTCGTTATTTGATGCCAGCCAAACCCAGGTGGTGGAGGGGAACTTTTGCCGTGTGATGGCGTGGTATGACAATGAATGGGGCTTTTCAAACCGGATGAGTGATACAGCCGTTCATATGGCCAAGGTAGGATATGAGTAAGCCCGAAGAAAATTATAAAGTTATTGCCCAAAATCGAAAGGCCCGATTCGAATACGAAATTCTGGAAAGCCTGGAGGCAGGCATCGTGTTGGTGGGCAGCGAGGTGAAATCTTTGCGTATGGGCAAATCCAACATTACGGAAGCCTTTGCCGATGAGCGGGATGGGGCCATTTATCTGATTAATTTAAATATCGAGGAATATAAGGGCGCGAATCGTTTTAACCATGAACCCAAACGACCCCGGAAATTATTGCTGCATAAGCGCCAGCAAAACAAACTGTTGGGCGCCATTCAACGGAAGGGTGTAACGCTTATTCCGCTGGTGATGTATTTTAACCACAAAGGAATTGTGAAGGTATCGCTGGGTATTGGTAAGGGTAAGAAGCTTTATGATAAAAGGGCCACAGAAAAAGAGCGTGATTGGCAACGTGATAAGGCCCGGGGATTGAAGGATTATTAGCCAACATATTGAATTCACTTTTATTTTAGTTTTTTGCTGAAATAGAGCCTGAAAAATTAAGCTTTTTTTCAAAAAAATCCCATAAAACATACCCTAGACTTTATCAAAAAAACCATGGTATGCTCGCTTCCAATCATAAACAGGAGGCCTATCATGAAAGTTATTTTGATTCCCATTTTTTTGTTTTTTCTAAGCGTCTTGTATGTGGGGCAGGGCTTAGCCGACAGCTCTTCCCGAAAGGCTGGATTCTATATGGGGCCCTCGTTAGGTGTCAGCCAAGTTTTTGGGGAACATGAAATGGTTTATTTTAATCAAGGAGGTGTCGGTGGTGCCGGCATTATAGCAGGATGTAAATCGGGGGGGGATAATACATCCCTTTATGGAGGGTTGATTGGAGGCTACCATCATCCTGTTATGGAAAAAAGTTTTGTTGATTTCGAGGTGTATTATAACCATCAAAATAATCAGGCTGATTTAATTTTAGATAATAATGGTTTTGTATATGTTTCTGTAAACCTAAAGAAAAAATACAGTTATGGGGCGGCCCTTTCCCTGGGGACCGTGTTTTATGATGGCCTGGGAGTGATGCCCTTATCGGGATATATACGTTTAGGTATAGAAAAGGGGGCCGTTCAAACCAAGCGCCGGTATGACGGAAACGAACGATTAGGAGATCCTCAAGATTCTAAAACTGTCACTTCCTTCGCGCCCGGCCTAGGGTTGAAATTAGATGTGAATGACAAATCTTTTGTGAAATTAGGCTATGTGTATGTTTTTCCGCATACCTATAGGATCCATCTGCCTTATCCAAATGCTATGAATGGTGGTGGATATTATAACCATAAATTCCGCCACAGCGAGCAGCGGGTGGAGCTGTCGGTGGGGTGGAGGTTTTAATAGAATTTAGTCGCAAAAAAACTTTTTTTAGAACGTGAAGGATGGCAAAAATAATCCTGTTAAAATATTTCTAACCTTTTGCGTTCTATGTTAAATTCAACCCATGACAAAAAAACCATCTAACCCAACAAATTCTGGCCGTCGCATGATGACGGTGCGGGTAAAAACATCAAAACGCCGCAAGCCATCTTCCAATGCGTGGTTGAAACGTCAGCTGAATGACCCTTATGTAATTCGGGCCAAGGAAGAAGGATATCGGTCACGGGCGGCTTATAAATTAAAAGAGCTGAATAACGTAGTAAAATTTCTGAAAAAGAAATGCCGTGTGGTGGACCTAGGTGCCACACCGGGGGGATGGACCCAGGTGGTTTTGGAAGAAGTGGATCACTCCCATCCTGCCACCCAAGTGGTGGGGTTGGATATTAATCCCATGGAGCCCTTGCCCGGATCTCTTTTCCTGCATATGGATTTTACCTTGCCAGAGGCCGTGGATGTGTTGCTTGAAAAACTGACAGGTCCCGTGGATGTGGTGCTAAGCGATATGGCCCCGCCTGCCTCGGGTCACCCCCAAACAGATCATCTTCGTATTATTGGGTTGGTGGAAATGGCCTTGGATTTTGCCTTACAGGTTTTGGCTCCTGGGGGCACGTTTGTGGCCAAGGTTTGGCAAGGGGGAAGTGATAAGGAATTACTGACCCTTTTAAAGAAAAACTTTACTAAAGTGCGCCACATTAAGCCCCCCGCCAGCCGTAAGGATTCTGCCGAAACCTATGTGGTGGCTGAGGGGTTTAAGGGGCTGGCAAGTTAATTCTTTAAAACTTTATCTTTAAACAAATAGACCCATTCTGGGGGGGTGGGGTGATCTTTGTCTGAGGGTCTAATTTCGAATCCACATTTTTTATAGCATTCTAAAGCAGCCGTATTATAGGTTTTGGTGGTAATGCAAAAGTGATCAAAGGGCAAATGGGCTCTTTTAGGGGAACTATATATGCTTAGTAATGTGCTTAATGCTTCTTGACCAAGTTTTTTATTCCGGAACCTTTTGTCAATTTCTATGGTGTTAATGTCTAGGCATGTTCCATGGAGAGATACATTTAAGTACCCTAATTTTGTGCCTTTTGTAATGGGGTCCATGCCCTCTAGATTCAGGTCTTCAAAAGCTTTAATCTGGAATGAACGCTTAAGAATTCCTTCTTCTGGAATATTTATTTCATACGTGCATTCCAAATAAACCCTTTTATCTTTACCATGAAACTGACCATTTTTTTGGGCAGTATGAACACTGATTCCGTCGTCCAATAGGGCCGAGAAAGAAAAGGATGCAATACTTAGAATTGATAAGAAAAAAAATTTAATAGTCATAATAACCTTCGTTAAAAATTAAATAATCATCTTATATATATGACTTTTTTTCTTTCTCACAAGAGCTTAGATACAAATGGTCTTTTTTATTTTTTTAGGGCATGTAAATAACTGGCCAGGGATGTTAATGATCGGGTCAGAGGGGGCACGGGGAGTGTGGGCCGCATAAAACGTTTTCTGCTTCTGCTCGAGGAAGTGTTACGAAATAGCGTGGAGGATGGGCTGTTTGGTTCAAAAACTTAAGAGCCACATGCACCATGCTAGAAACCAAAAGGTTTGGGCGTGCCCCCAGCTTATTTACCACGGCCATAACGGCGGGATCGTTAGGGGGGGCATGGCTACATACTGTTGTAATGGAAAATGGGGTTTTTGCTGGTAGGCATAAAACAAGGTCTCCAAAGCCTGTAGAGCATAATTCTTCCTTTGATAAGGGGCAGCAATAGACACTATTCGAATACTAAGGTGAGACTTTTCGGATAAGAATCGTGTTGATAGATAACCAATAGACATTTGGCTGTAATCAGAGGAACCTGGGACCATGATTGAATACAGTCTGTCTTTTGCCTGGTCATCACTGACACATTCAAGCCATAGGGGCCGAGAGGGATGTGGGCTTTTTAGGATGGTGCCCTGCTGAATACCATCTGGGATAAGCTGGCTATGGCCCGTGAAGATAAAAGTGGTCACTATAAACCAACTGATAATAAAATAAGGAAAGTGCCTTCTTATCATTTTTACAAAACGTCATTTAATCGTGCCAAACTTTCTTGCTTGCCAAAAACTTCCATGGCATCAAACACGCTGGGGGAAATAAGGGATCCCGTTAATGCTGCGCGCAAAGTTTGTGCCGCTTGGCCCAGCTTAATACCCTGCGTTTCGCAAAACTGGCGGAGTGTATTTTCCAGGGTATGATGGTCCCACAAAGACAGGGCTGCCAGATGATTAGCGATGGTTTTTAGAAGGTCTTTGTTTTGGTCAATCTGCGCTTGGGCCTCTTCCGTAAGGGGCAAGGGCCGAGAGCGTACATAAAACAAAGCATTTTGGGTTAATTCTTTTATGGTTGTGGCCCGTTGTTTCAGCCCGTTCATGCCTTTATCTAATCGGTCTGTATGGGATTTCCACGTATCGTCGGGCAAAAATTTAGGAAGCTCTTTTTGAACAAGTGTGGTCAGTAGGCTATCGTCTGCCTCGCGGATATAGTGAGCATTTAAACTATCCAATTTTTTAAAGTCGAATCGGGCAGGGGATTTCCCTACATTATTCAGGGTGAACCATTCAATGGCTTGGACATCAGAAATAATTTCGTCATCCCCATGGCCCCACCCCAGACGCACCAAATAATTGCGCAAAGCAATAGGTAAATAACCCATTTCTTCATAAGCCTCTACACCTACAGCCCCGTGACGTTTGGATAGTTTGGCCCCATCGGGTCCGTGGATCATGGGGATGTGGGCAAATTCTGGAACATGCCATCCCATGGCTTTGTAAATATGATACTGACGGAATGCGTTGGTTAAATGGTCGTCCCCCCGAATCACATGGGTGATTTTCATATCGTGGTCATCCACCACCACAGATAGCATGTATGTGGGGGTTCCATCGCTGCGCAGCAAGACCATGTCGTCGATTTGTTCATTTTGAATGGTGACGGGTCCTTGGACTAAATCTTGGATGGTGACACTTTCTGTTTCTGGCGTCTTGAGACGCAGCGCCCCTGAGGTTAAATTGCGATGCCGGCAGCGGCCATTATAGCCGGGCTTTTGTCCATTTTTCAGGGCCGTTTCACGCATTTCTTCCAAAAATTCAGGACTGCAATCACAATAATAGGCCTGGCCTTTTTGATAGAGTTGAATGCCCACATCTTGATGCCGATGCAAATTATGGGATTGATAGACAGTTTCTTGATCCCAGTGAAGGCCTAGCCAATTGAGGCTATGCAAAATGGCTTGGGTGGCCTCGGGGGTGGACCGAATACGGTCCGTATCTTCGATGCGCAACAAGAATTGACCCCCATGATGCTTTGAAAATAAATAATTAAATAAAGCCGTTCGGGCCCCTCCAATATGCAAAAAACCCGTGGGCGAGGGGGCGAATCGAGTAATAACTGTCATTTTTTTCTTTGTCTTTCAATCTATCTTTTGTAGGATCTCTTTGGTATTACAGAATCTGTTGTATATCTTTTTTTTATTGGAGGTCAATCAAAGATGGTGGAATGGCATAAGCTGGTTGAGTTTTTTTTGATTTATGGCGCCGCGGTCATTAGCCCTGGGCCGAATTTTGTGATGGTGGTGCGCACCAGTACCCACAGTACCCGTAAGGCTGGATTGGCCATGACCTTAGGGTTTGGGTTGGGGGTTCTGATTCAATCCTTGGCAGCCGCATTTGGAATTGAAGTTTTATTTGATAGTTATCCCCAGATGATTAAGATCATTCAATATTTGGGGGCCATATATTTAGGTTATTTAGGTTTAGTGGGACTGCTGGCCAAGCCTAAAGCCGAGCCCCAAGAGGAAGTGATTAAAGCCTCGTCACCCGATCTACTCAAATCCTTTAAAACAGGCCTTCTGACCCACCTTTCTAACCCCTATGCCATTATTTTTAGTGTGAGTACATTTGCTTTGTTTTACGATGCCCACGTGGTGGTGCGCCTGATGTATGTGCTGATCACATTAATATTGGTGGTATCGTGGTATGGAACGGCGGCTGTGGTGTTGACCCATTCAAGATTGCAATCTAATTTGTATCGTTTCCGTCATTGGATTGATCGGGGGGCCGGTATTATGTTGATTTACATAGCCTTTAAAATTGGCCTGGCCGATATTTCTATGCCCTAGGGTATGTTAAGGTTATTATCATCTTGATTTTATTATAACATGTCGTCATTATTCGGACTAAAAGAAGGCAAAACATGAAAATTTTTGTTCCAAAAGAAAAAAGACCCCATGAATCTCGTGTGGCTCTATCGCCCGAAGTTGTTAAAAAACTGGTGGAGATGGGATGCCGTGTCAGCATAGAAAAAGGTGCCGGGGAAGGGGTGTCTTTCCTAGATTCCGATTTTCAACAAGCGGGGGCTCAAATTGTAAAACATGGACCGGATATGTACAAAGGTTCCCATGTCATTTTCAAGGTCCAACGTCCCTTGGAAGATGAAATTAAGCACTATCCCGAAAATGTAATGCTTATTTCCACCCTCAGTATTCTGAATAATAAGGACGATTTGGAACGGTACGCAAAGCATAAAGTTTCGGCCTTTGCCTTGGAATTGATCCCACGTATTACCCGAGCCCAAAGCATGGATGTCTTGTCCTCCCAAAGTAACTTGGCCGGGTATCGGGCCGTGATCGAGGCCTCGTTTTTGTATGATCGGGCCTTTCCCATGATGATGACAGCCGCGGGGACCATTTCCCCCGCCAAGGTTTTGGTGATCGGAGCGGGCGTGGCTGGATTGCAATCCATTGCCACTGCGCGCCGGTTGGGGGCAGTGGTTTCGGGCTATGATGTGCGGGCGGCAGCCAAAGAACAAGTGGAAAGCCTGGGGGCCACCTTTGTGGAAGTTGGGGCGGCGGCTAACGCAGAGGCGGCAGGCGGATATGCTAAAGAAGTGGATGCCGATTACCGACGCCGCCAAGAAGAAAAATTAAAGGAAGTGGTGAAGGGAATTGATATTATTATCACCACGGCCTTGATTCCCGGTCGGGAAGCACCAAAAATTATTTCTGAAGATATGTTAAAAAACATGAAACCTGGATCTGTGGTGGTGGACTTGGCCGTTGAAATGGGCGGGAACTGCTTTGGAAGTGTTCTAGGTCAAACAGTGGAAAAACACGGCGTAAAAATTTTAGGCCCTGCGAACCTTCCTTCCCAGATTGGACGTAACGCCTCCGAATTGTATGCCCGAAATGTGTTGAACTTTTTTAAACTAATTTATGATGCCGAAACGAAAAAATTGGCTCTGAATCAGGAAGATGAAATTGTTCAAGCCACCTTGTTAACCCACCAAGGCAAAGTATTACGATGGGAATTGGTGAAAGGAGCCGAGCCCGTGGCTAAAAAAACAAAACCCGCAGCCACAAAATCAGCCAGCCAAAAGGCAGCCCCCAAGAAAGAAACAATGGCTGCTAAAAAACCTGTAAAATGGAGCCCTAAAAATGCCCTTTAATCCCACCCACTATATTGAAAAATCAATGACTGCCATTGATCAAATTATGCCGTCCGATACCCATTCTGTGGAGGTGATTCGTGGTGTTGAGCTGGATCCCTTTATTACGGGCTTAACCGTTTTCGTACTGGCTGCCTTTGTGGGATATTATGTGGTGTGGCGCGTAACACCAGCCTTGCACTCGCCCCTGATGGCGGTGACCAATGCCATTTCTAGCGTTATCATTGTGGGCGCGTTGGTGGTGGCCGGTGGGGAAGCGTTTGATATCTCGAAAGTATTAGGATTTATTGCGGTTGTGTTGGCATCCATTAATATTTTTGGAGGCTTTATTGTAACCCACCGCATGCTAGATATGTTTAAGAAAAAAACAAAAAAGTAGGAGTTTACCGTGAGCCATACCATTACGGCTTTTTTATATTTAATTGCCTCGATCTGTTTCATTATGGCCCTTCGGGGTTTGTCTTCCCCTGAATCGTCCCGCCAAGGAAACTGGTATGGCATTTTTGGCATTGTGCTTGCCATTAGCACTACCCTGATGGATGAAGCCATCATGAGCTATGAAACCATCCTAAGTGGTGTTCTTATTGGGGGGGGGATTGGAACCCTGATTGCCCGTAAAATTAAAATGACAGCTTTGCCCCAGTTGGTTGCTGCTTTCCACAGTTTGGTGGGGTTGGCGGCCGTTTGTGTGGCAGCATCTGCCCTTTATTCGCCCGATGTGTTTAAAATTGGCGGCATGCAGGGAATCAAATTAAGTGCTCTGGTTGAGATGGGGTTGGGGACGGCCATTGGTGCCATTACCTTTACGGGATCGGTGATTGCCTTCGGAAAACTTCAAGGTTTTGTTACAGGCAAACCCTTAGTATTTAAAGGCCAGCATTTTCTGAATCTGTTAATTGGTCTTGCGATTGTGGGGTGTGTGGTGTGGCTGGCAACCGAAGGTAGCTTCCGGGCCTTTTGGATTTTGACTTTCTTGGCGTTTCTGTTAGGCGTGACCCTTATTTTGCCCATTGGGGGCGCAGATATGCCGGTAATCGTCTCCATGCTGAACTCGTATTCAGGATGGGCTGCGTGCGGGATTGGGTTCACCCTTCAAAATCATTTGTTGATTATTACGGGGGCCTTGGTGGGTGCTTCAGGGGCCATCCTAAGCTATATCATGTGCAAGGGAATGAACCGATCCATTTGGAGTGTTATTTTGGGTGGATTTGGGGCCGAACCTGCGGCTTCAGGTGCTGCAAAAGGCGGCGATGAAAACCGGGCGGTGAAGTCTGGCAGTGCGGAAGATGCGGCGTTCTTGATGAAGAATGCCAGCTCGGTAATTATTGTGCCAGGGTATGGAATGGCGGTGGCCCAGGCTCAGCATTCGTTAAAAGAAATGGTGGATATGCTGAAAAAAGAAGGCGTAAAAGTGCGCTTTGCCATCCATCCGGTGGCCGGACGCATGCCCGGGCATATGAATGTGTTGTTGGCCGAAGCCAATGTTCCCTATGAGGATGTGTTAGAGTTGGATGAGATCAATCGTGATTTTTCTTCTACCGACATCGCCTTTGTGATCGGCGCCAACGATGTGACCAACCCAGCGGCCAAAACCGACCCCCAAAGCCCCATCTATGGGATGCCTATTTTGGATGTTGAGGCTTCAAAAACCGTGTTATTTGTGAAACGATCCATGTCTGCTGGCTATGCCGGGGTGGATAATGAATTGTTCTTCCGCGACAACACCATGATGCTGTTCGGCGATGCCAAGAAGGTGTGTGAGCACATTATCAAAGCGCTTTAAGGATATAAGTTCATGATTTTTAGAATTCTCAAAACATATTTCAGTTTAGTATTTTGTATTATATGCTTTTCTTATAATGGCTTTTCTGCCTTTTCTATCAATGGGAAGACTTTATCCGAGTTAGCCCCTGCACAGCAATTTTCTTTGACTAAAAGACTTGCTCCCTGGGATACAAATATTGCACTCAGGATGATGGGTAGTGATCTTAAAATTGGAGCCTTCTGCCAATAAGACCTTGCCACCCAAATAACTGATATTTACAGGAGTTTAGAATCCCAAAGAGAAAAAATGGCGACTCTAGAAGCTGAAGAATATATCAAGATCACAGTTGAAGAAGCACAGTGTTTTCACTTGTCTTTTACTAAATCAGGTCAATCAATCTTAATCAATGGGCCAAAAATAGAATGGCATAATTCTATCGTTCAGGCTGGGGATGAAATTCAGCTGACAGGATCTGAGTTTAAGTTTGAAAATGCATTTGTTTCTTGTAAAAAAGGCATCACTTTACAAGCTTTGCCGGAATCGAAAGGAGTTCTGAGAAAGATAAAATATATTTTTTCTGATGAGAATTCTTTTGGAGGCTTTATAAATGGCTGTTTCAAATTTCAAGAAATGCCTGTAATTACATCAGACTTTCTGGTAGCTTTTTGCGCGAAAGAAATTATTTTAGAGTTTGACCGCAATCTCTAGCCTTTATATTGAAATGAGATAATGGCAATGCCCACCGTTTATAAGTGTTCTTTAAATTCCCCTTTTCTAAAACAAATTTCCTTTGATCGGGCAAAAGCGGAAGCTGGTAATGACTATCCTTTCTCCGTTCCCCTTTTTCAAAAAAATTTTACCCTCAAATTCCAAAAGCCCGTTACCATTTTTGTGGGTGAGAACGGAACGGGTAAGTCTAGCCTTCTAGAGTTTATTGCCTATGCTGCGGGATTTAATGTGTGGGGAGGCTCGAGAAATCATACTTATGGAGCACACGAAAACCAATCCCTGGAATATTTGAAAGAGTTGGCCAAGGGAGCCACATTATCTTGGTTGCCCAAAGTGGCCAAAGGGTTTTTTATGCGGGCCGAGACTTTCTTTAATTTCTTAGAACATGTTCATTATAATATAGATTTTCACCCTGAATGTTATGGGGGCGATTTATTTAAGCGCAGCCATGGGGAAAGTTTTTTATCTTTCTTTGCTCATCAAATGAATCGGCAAGGGCTTTTTTTGTTTGATGAGCCTGAATCGGCGTTGTCACCCTCCCGCCAAGTAGACTTTCTAAGATTGCTGAAGACAGTCGAGGCCTCGCACACTGGGCAAATCATCATGATTACCCATTCGCCTTTATTAATGTCATTTCCAGGGGCTGAGGTGTTTTCTTTTACCCATCGAGGGATAGAGCGCATAGAACCTGAGCAAACTGGCCATTTTCAATTAATGGAGGAATTTTTCAAGAACCCTCGCCGGTTTTTGCAAGAGGCTATGAAAGAAGGGACCTAATTTAAAGTTATACGAAAGAAAGTTGTTTTTATGAGTGTGACAGGGGTGGCTTTTTTGTTGAAACTTCCTTTCTTTGGATATCCTTATGACGGATTGCTACTAGGTTTGTTGGGCGCAGTGGGGCTGAGCATGGCCAGCGAAATCATAAAAAAAAGGGAGCCGTTTTAAGGGCTCCCTTCGGGCATAGATCAAAGATTGAGTTTAGGAATACTTCTTAAGTTCTAGATTTAGTAGACCCTTGTATGCCAAATCATTAGGGCATAATTTTTTTCTTTCAGCCAGATCTTTCATTGTTCCCTGAGCGGAATGGGACGATCTTTCGGCATATATTGCCACTTCCTGTACGGCGCGTTTGCAGGCTTTTTCGTTCTCGTTTAGGAACTTTTTGAAATTGTCTCTTTTCGTGGCAGGAATTATGCCTTCCAGTTTTTTCTTAATTTCGGCGCTTTTGTTGAAATAAGCTTCCCCTTCATTCTGGACAAGAGAAATTAGGCTTTTTAATAGTTGTTGCGCCTGTTCCTTTGTATCGACATCAGCGATCAGCCGATGGAGGGTTTTTTGATAGGCTTCTAGGCCATGGATGAAGGACCTTTTGCTTTGGGCCAGTTTTTTGGTTTTTTCTATTAATTTGTCTTGATGGAAAGAAAACACTTTTTTGGCATTTTGCAGATTTTCTAGTTCTTTAATTTTAGAGAGAAGTTTGTCCTCGGAAAAATCCATTGATACAGGATAAATGGGGTTTCTTGTCATTACCACTTGAACGGCTCTGGATTCTGGATAAAAAACAGCGCGGTTTTGGTGAGTATTAGGAATTACCTGGGGTACGATAGAGGGTGGATAGATTACGTTACGTACACGTGCTGGGGCCGGAGCAGCCAATGCTGGAGCAGCAGCTGGAAGGGGGGCAGGCGAAACGGGGGCTGTGCTGGTCTCGGTGACATACCCAGAAGAAGGAGACAAAGGGAGTGTCAGAACGCTTGAGGGGTTCGTGCCAGTATTCATGTGAGCTTGTTCAGCAAATAAGGACATTGGTTTGAGTTTTCCATTTTTGGGAAGAGGAGAAGGTGCCCGATTTAAAAGACGGCTGCTGGGAGATGTGTTGGCATCTTCCACTGATGAAAATGTTAAATTAGTTAAAAAAGTAAAAATAATAATATTTGAATTTTTTTTCATTGTTAAATCCGTTCTTAGTATTTGTTTATATTTATTTATTACTTTTTATTACTTTTATTTGTAATGTTGATTAATTAGTAATTGTCATGTTTTTTTTGCATAATAGTCTGCCAGATGGATTAAGATTCCCCCTGTGCCGGGGGTAGGCAAGTGGGGCTGGTTAGGCAGTTAAGAAAAAATATGAAAAAAGAAAACAAATCCTCTTGACGGGGGAAAAGATATGCCCTATACACATCTAAGACTTGTCGAACTTCAGATGAGTAAGTTATTTGAAAATGTAAAGAAAAGAAAAGCAGGCAGTGGTCTTGGAATATATTTAAGACTATTGCTTAGCAGAAATGACAAGGTAAGTTTGGAAACAAACTAATACATACCAAGTCAATTCCAAGTTACGCAATTAAGTCAGTTAATTCGATCGAACTATTCAATTAGTTCAAACAACAAACAGTTTGTTTGTTAGGATTCAAACATGAGAGTTTGATCCTGGCTCAGAACGAACGCTGGCGGCACGCCTAACACATGCAAGTCGAACGAAGCATAAGAGCTTGCTCTTATGACTGAGTGGCGCACGGGTGAGTAACACGTGGGAATCTGCCTATTGGTGGGGAATAACTTTTGGAAACGAAAGCTAATACCGCATAAGCCCTGAGGGGGAAAGATTTATCGCCAATAGATGAGCCCGCGCTAGATTAGCTAGTTGGTGAGGTAAGAGCTCACCAAGGCTACGATCTATAGCTGGTCTGAGAGGATGGTCAGCCACACTGGGACTGAGACACGGCCCAGACTCCTACGGGAGGCAGCAGTGGGGAATATTGGACAATGGGGGAAACCCTGATCCAGCAATATTGCAAGGGCGATGACAGCTGTAACAATAGGTTGTAAAGCTCTTTTATTGAGGAGGATTATGACAGTACTCAATGAATTAGCCCCGGCTAATTTCGTGCCAGCATCCGCGGTAATACGAAAGGGGCTTGTGTTATTCGGTCAAATTGGGCGTAAAGGATTCTAATGCTGTTTTTTGAACGTTAAAAATTAAATGTCAAAGCTAACCTTTGGAATAGTTTTTAAAACCAAAATTCTGGAGTAGTTTACGGGTTATTAGTATTTCTTCAATAAGGGTCAAATCTGTTAATAGAAGAAGGAGGACCTAGGGCGAAGGCAAATAACCGGTTTCTTACTGACGCAAAGGAATTAAAGTATAGGGAGCGAACAGGATTAGAGACCCTGGTAGTCTATACCTTCACTAATAAATGTTAAATATTGGAAATAATATATTTTTAATATTAAAGTTAACACGTTAAACATTTCGCCTGAGAAGTACGATCGCAA
>JBKCVN010000012.1:0-3640 GCA_046317875.1 Alphaproteobacteria bacterium
AATGGTTTTAAGGAAGCTCTTGTATTCCACTTCGAATTGGTCTTTTTGCGAAAGGATGAATTCGCTAATGACTTGTCCGAGAATTGTGGTTCTTTGGATGGGAGAAAGGCCTGGGTTTTGTTGAAAAATCAAAGAACATTTTTTGATTTCCAAATAAAAGAGTCGAATATTTGATGAAATTCCAGAGACAGCTTCTTTTAAATGCTCTTTGATCAAGGCTATTTCATCTTGCTCAAATCCTACATCAAAGATTTGTTTTCCCAGGTTAATTTGAAAAACCGATTCTAGGAGTTCGAAAAGGTCTTCTTCGCCAAATTGAAATATTGGGGACTGAGATCTGATGAGCCTTAATATTTGCTCATTACTTTCAGCAAAAGTCTCAATGTTGGCTGAAGAAGATATGAATCCTCTAAAGATACTTGGAAAGGAACTAATAAACTGATTAGTGAGAGACGATCCGTTAGTTTCCTCCATGTTATTCAGTTGATCCACAATGAAAATAAACCTAGTATGATTCTTGCGAAAAAAAGCAAGAAATTTGGAAATTTCTTTCTGCGGAACATCAATGCAAAATTCTCTTTCTCCGACTGATTGAAATTCTTCGAGTTCTATCGCAATTTGAGGATAAAAATTGGAACAATATATACTAATTTCCTCAAAAGCGTGGATTTTTACAGGCGAGTTACAGTTAAAAATTGGGATTCTTCCAAGTAAAGTATGAAAATCCAGAGTTTTCCATAGATTTTGATTATCAAGGTCTTCTTCTGTGATGCAGCGATAATAATTTTCGTGCATGCCCATCATCAAGCAGGTAACAAAATAGCATATATAGCTTTTGCCAACACCTTTTGGCGCAACAATATATCTTGATGAAATAGTTAGATCGGAAAGAAGATCCCAGATATGCCTAACAGTTTCCTCACTTAATTTGAAAGGCAGGAAATCCACGCTGGCTGCCACTCCATTAGAGTCAATTATACTTTCTTTTTGAAACAAAAAGCGAGAAGTGTCATAATTAGTTGCAGTGAAGATATTGGGAAGTTTTAAAAACCGCCCGTTGAATTCTCCATTAAAAAGTCTTGTAACATTTCTGAAGGTGAATAGATTTGTCACCGTGACCAAGGCTGAACGATGAAGAGGAATATCATTAAGGGCTATTCTTGACAAATTTTCCACCTTGATTGCAGTTTTTAATGATTTCTTTGCAAAAATTTGAATTTCTTGAAAAGAAGATTCTTTCCCAAGAATTGAAGGAACTTGCTCTCCTGGAGAAATGATTCGAGTATCAGGATGAGCAGCCGAAAAAACTCGATGAGCTCTTTCCAACAGCTGCTGTAATTTTTGACTAGAAAGCTTGCTGTAACTATTTGTTTCCAAATTTTTTCTCTTTCTCAAAGAAAACTTGGTTTGCGAATGAGCAATCTCAGGAACGATTTTCTCTTGGGACATCTTATTGAAAGTTTATACAGTTTTAGACATGGGTTGTTTATATGATGAGCAATTACAATTTTTAATTTATTCTTAAAAATATACATTCAAACTGAAGCGAGAAAATTAGAAGCAAATTCCAGAGGCTTGAAATCGATAGCCCAATTATGAATACGTGAATTCGTTTAGGCATTCTTTTTACCCTGAAGCAAAGTCAAAGTTTCTATCGCAAATCTTGTTGTAGTACTTTGAATATTCATCGGCAGATCGAACATTGAGAAATTCCCTAAAATCATCGCCAGAATCGTTAAAGCATAAATGTTCAAAAGTAATTTCAAACTCATCCGCCTTCATGTACGAATCATTGCCTTTGTAAATGATCCAAAAATCAAACTCAGTATTGTCCGGTGTGAAGCCAAACTTCACCAATGCCTCCATCCATTTGCGCAAATTTGGCTCTTCTACCTTGGAGGAATCCAAACTGCATTTTTTAGCCCCACTACTTGGCAGCAGACCAAGGACTTGTTGGATTTTTTTGAGCTTTGCAACGAATCCGCGCTTTTGAATTCGAGTGATTTGAATAAAAGAAACCTTGGATTTTCCTGCCTTGTGATGCAACATAACTGCATCGATTATGGAATAAGTCTCGCTAGAGGGAAAGTAAAGAACATTCTCCGACTTGTCCAAAGAGACTGGACATTCTTTCTCGAAGCAAATTGCATAGTCAATATCCACGAGGGTTCCAAGGAATATTTTACGGCTATTGATGGCATTTTGGATGTAAAGCATCTCCAGAATCTTCCCATGGATGCTGGAAGCTTTTGTCTCCAATCTGTTCAAGATTTGGAGTATTTTTTCAGCTTCCAAAACAACACCTTCGTGATAGCGACCGACAACTCCATACATGAAGGAATTCAAAGGAAGTATGAAGGTAAAAAACTTGTCACCGATCTTTTGCCTTGATGTGAAGAAAAAGCGCCTGTCAAAAGTGAGCGTGGAAGGAGCTTGGTCAACGGGAATTTTGTAGAGCATTTTTTTCATGCATTCTTCATTAGACTGTACAAGATCTGGATTACCTTGAATGGTTTTAAGGAAGCTCTTGTATTCCACTTCGAATTGGTCTTTTTGCGAAAGGATGAATTCGCTAATGACTTGTCCGAGAATTGTGGTTCTTTGGATGGGAGAAAGGCCTGGGTTTTGTTGAAAAATATTCTCGCAATTCTTGATTTCATAAATAAATCTATTAATATTTCCTGGTAAGCCAGATAAAACTTCCTTCAAGTTCTGCTTAAGATAAAAAATTTCATCTTTTGTCAATGACAATTGTTCTATATTTTGGGCAAAATGATTATTTAGCCAATATAGGAAAAAATCGAAAAAATTTTCTTGATCAAATTCAAAAACAGGCGCTTGTATTCGTGTTATCGATTGAAATTTCGCATCTACTGTTCCGAAAAATTCCAAGCTGGAAAAGCAATTTATAATTCCTCTGAATTTTGTATCAAATTTTTCCAAAAACTGTAGTCCCGTTTGTTTTCCTATTTTTTTCATCATCATGTCAACTTCATCGACTAAAAGAACAAATTTGTCACTGTGATCAGCAAGATTGTGTATGAATCTTGATACCTTATCATTTGAACTTTCTGCAGTAATACTTGGAATATAGGGATTTACAATTTGAGAAAAATATTCCCCTATTTTTTGAGGGAAAAAGAAATCACAGAATTTCTTGATTTCAAAAAAAGTATGGACATCATTTTCAGAATTCGCTGTGTAAATTGGAAATCTTTTCAAAATTTTTGAAAATCTCAAGTTTTCCCATGATAATTTTTCGCCTGAATTGCAACTATTTAAACATTCTAGGTAATTGCAATGTGCTCCTATTAGCAAGCATGCAATAAAATACAATGTCATGCTTTTTCCCACACCTTTAGGCCCAAACAGGTACTCTGATGACAATGATAGTCTAAAAAGCAAATTTTCAACATGCTTTACATTTTCACTTGTCACTTTGAAAAGTAAATAAGAGATTGTGGGCTTTTCAATTGAAGTACGTAATTCAAGGAAATGAAAACGAGATTCATCATAATTTTCCTCAAAAAATATCATTGGAAGTCTCAAGTACTGCCCATTCAATTGACCATCAAATAAGCATTTGACATTTTTGCAAGTGAACAAATTCATGAGATATTTTTTTGTAAGCCTCATATCC
>JBKCVN010000013.1:0-146175 GCA_046317875.1 Alphaproteobacteria bacterium
TCAGCCCGTCGACCTGAGCGTGGTCCCAACCCCGGCAATCGAGATAACAGCTGAATTAACTTTTGTATTTCCGAGCTTTGCACACCAGATCCTTAAAAGGGAAAATTCATGCCAGGGGGCAAACGAAGGCCCGAGGTTGCTTTCGACATCTCTTTGGCACTTTCATCGTCGGCTTTCTTTTTTCCATCATTATAAGCTGCAATTAAAAGGTCTTCCAAGATCTCCATGTCTTCCCCCGCCATGCTTGCATCAATCTTAAAGCTTTGGGGAACCCCTTTTCCATTGAGGATCACTTTTACAGCCCCCCCTGCGGCAACCCCTTCAACTTGAATGGATTCGATATTTCTATCCGCCTCTGCCATCTTCGCCTGCATCTCTTTTGCCTGCTTCATCATATTACCAAGATTCATTTTTTACTCCTTCATCTGCTATTTAACAGTTACCTGGGCCCCGGGGAAAAGCTCTACTAATTTCTTTACTTCATCCGTGGCAAGAACCTTTTGCTTTCGGGTTGTTTCTGCTTGCTGACGCTGAACCCCTAATGGGTCTTCACCTTTTTCTCCTACCGTTTCTACAGTCCATGGAGAGGAAGTGTAGTCTGATAGTAGTTTTGCGATTCTCGGATGCAAATTTTCAGGATTTTGCTTTAAAACATTCAGCTTAAGGGAACCTTCTTTGAAATCCACAAGGCTCACGTCGTGGGTCAAATAATCGGCAATAATAGGTTCTCGTTTCTTCTCAAACAACCCAACAACCTCATCAAATGTTTTGGGCAAAGAAGATGGGAACGGCATAGGCGAAGCATATTTCACACTCGGTTGTGGAGCTTGGCGGGCAGTGATCGAGACCTCTGGTTTTTGGGAATCTTCTTCCCCACTTGTAATGGCCTTCACATGCATAGCCCGAATCAATATCACTTCCAGGGTCTCTAAGGGCAAGGATGATACTTTTAATTCTTCGGTCCCCTTCATAAGAACCTGCCACAACATCATCAGCGTTTCTGCTGACACAAGACTTACAACAGCTTCCAGATCAGCCGCTAAGGAACCACTTTTATCCGTCACCTTAAAAGTCAAAGACTGATGAATCAAATTTAATAAATCTTGTAAAATAAGGTCTGGGTCAGCCCCTTCCATATAAAGGGCATGACCCGCCTCTAAACATTCCGAAACATTTCCCTTCAATAAGAATCCTAGCAATTGAAATATTTTCTGGCGATCGGAAAGGCCCAACATTTTTTGAACTTGGGATAAAAGCATTTTACCCCCCTGGGCCCCCACAATGGCTTGTTCAAGAATAGACAATCCATCACGGGCCGATCCAGCCGCTGCACGCGCAATACACAAAACGGCCTCTTCTTCAAAGGCTACTTTTTCTTTTTCAAGGATATTTTTGAAATGATTGGTCAGCAAATCAACCGGGATACGCTTCAGGTCAAATCGTTGACATCTAGAGAGAATAGTCAAGGGGACTTTGCGTATTTCAGTGGTGGCAAAAATCAATTTTACATGGGGGGGTGGTTCTTCTAATGTTTTCAACAAGGCATTGAAAGCATTCTTAGACAACATATGCACTTCGTCGATGATATAAATTTTATATCGTCCCATCACGGGTTTATAGCTGATACCTTCCATCAGTTGACGCATATCATCTACACCGGTGCGGGTGGCAGCATCCACCTCAATCACATCCACATGACGATCCTCGGCAATGGCCACACAATGCATGCATTTTCCACACGGTTCCGCCGTGGGTTGGCCTTGTCCATCTTCGCCAATACAATTCAAGGCGCGCGCCAATAAACGAGCAGTGGTGGTTTTGCCAACGCCCCGGGTGCCCGTTAAAATAAACGCATGGGCCAAACGACCCGATTCAATGGCATTTTTTAAAGTTTGCGTTAGGGCTTCTTGCCCAATCACCTCTGAAAATTTGGTGGGGCGCGTGGTGCGGGCTAAAACTTGATAATTAAGATGGTTCATATATGCCTAAAATAAATAAAAGGCTGGACCATGACCCAGGCGAAATCTGCTGCGGCTGCTTTCTTCCGAACCTGACCGGGTTCACAAACCAACCTGTCCAGGGCCAGCCCATTAAAGTTATACCATGTTTGGCTAAAAGGACAAGAGACAGGTTATGTTTGCGCTTAAATGAATGATCCTTTTAGCTTTTATTTAGTTATAGTAAGCTTGAATTTTCCGAAAATATCCTTATATATTAGACTAATCAAAGTATTACAATGTATAAATTTATCGTTTTATTTTTAGGATTTCTGTGGGCAAGCGTCGGCTTCTCTGCTTTTGAGCATGATTATTTTAAGGGCCTGGATGAAAATTTGTCCCAAGCCGGTGTGTCCCATACCCTCTTACCCTCTCAACGCGATATCACTATTCAAATAGCCACAAATACCAGACGGTTTAGCCTTACAGCATGTATCCCGACGACAGACCCCTTTGAAGAAGGCTCCACTATCCCTGGTTATCCCGGCGATCTTCATTTCCCTAAAAACTATTTATCAGCTTTCTTTCAACACCTGTTCCCAAAGAATGAGCTTTTTCTAGCCCCTAACCAAAACCCTCTAGATCCTGTATCCAAATTAACGTCGATGCAGTTAGGCCAATTTATTCATTTGCTGACTTCCCCTGAGGAAAAATCTCTCCCCATGCTTCATAAAGCCATTTGGAAAATATTAACTGGGAAAGAAAAATTACCAGCTAAAGAACAAAAAGTATTGGATTCTCTACCTCTTGAAGCCTTCAATCATCAAGATATGGTGGCAGGGTTCAAGCGCGCTATCGAGAAGGGATTTATTCCTAGCACTGATCGTGACTACTACCCTGACCAACCTCTAACGAATGCCTTGACGGATACGCGGCCTCAGCTGTTCGATTTTAGACACATTAATCCTGGTGAACTGGAAACCGTTACACCCCCTAAAGGCAAAGACGAGTGGGTTCTGAAAAAACGAAAGTTTGTAGATATTTTTTCTAAGGCTACGTTGGAAACAGAATCCCAAACGCATAGCCCCATGATTGATGCCCTTACCGCTTTCTTTTAGAAAAAAGTGGCCAAAACCCAAGAAGATCTAGATCAGTTTTACGGGGCCATTCTAGGAAAACCTCAGTTTAAAATCAGCCTAGATATACTTGAGGCACGATTTAAGTCGGAAGATTTCAACCCCCTTGAAGAACAAGTAATCGAGGAACCAAAAACCTTTTTCTCTATGACCGATGAAGAGAGGTGTTTTTTTATTGGGAACCTTAGAAGTAAATCCTTCAATCCTTTAAGCTATGGTCGATGCCAAATCCCAACACCGAGCGGTAATTTTGTATTTTTCTCTGATTGCGGAGAAACGGCCCTGCATAATTTTATATATCACCTTTGTACAAAACGTACAGAACTGGGCCTTAAAACGAACCCAGACCTTCTTCCCGACGGCCCTGCCAAATCTTTTATTGAAAAATACCCTGAATGGGAAGCTCACTTAACACCTGAAGTGCGTACAGAAATGGCGCAAATGGTGGCTAATATTCCAGGTATCACCTATTGCAAAGAAAAAGAAGGATTTCGTTACGAAATTAAAAATGGTCTCGATCATATTGATAAAATTTTAAGGCATCTTTTTAATATGAAGGGTGAATCTGCAAGTCTAGGCAGTTCTCAATCTTTTAGAGAAATTATCCAACTTATTGAAGTGAAACTTCCCTCTAAAAAAATTGAATTTGGAGGCAGCCCTTTCCAATCCAATGCGTTAGGGGCTCTCACCGTAACAGATAAAAGTACCGACACTCAATTAGGGTCTTTAGGCATATTTTCTTGCCATTCCCATTATGTGAGCACAGATAAAGCTTCGATTCCGTATATCCCTCATCTTTTGGAAAGCCTTTCTAATCCTGTAGAGGCCAAAAAGATGACAAGCCTTTTGGATCTTTATTCAGATCCCGACGTTGATTTTAATGAGCCATGCGACCTTAAGTATGAAAAAGTTAGAAAAGCGAAAGAATCCATATGGAACGTAGTAAGATCTCTCGAAAATCCGTTCTCTCGTTTGAACCTTTATCAAAGAATGCCATCTAGCGAAATCCAGCCTTTAATGGATGTATTTAAAGAAATACTCTCTCATGACCTAGAAAATATTCCTTATGCTCTGGGTATATTACAATATGTAAAAAGCTTGGAAGATAGATATACCCACGGGCTTTTTGAGGAAGAGCTTGAAAAACTGTTCTTCAATCCACGCGTTGCAGACAACATAAAGATCCAGTTAATGGAATTTTCACCTTTTGATATTCTTTTAAGGGATTCTATCTTAAAAAGATTGATGAAAGAAAAGACGAGGTGGTTTATGGAGCATAAGTTTACTGAACCTACCAAATATGTTTATGGAGGGTGCCCTTCAATTGACCAACATCCGCTTCTAAGAAATGAAGTATTACAAATATTTCCCTATTTAGAATCAGCCTCAGTGAGTCTCACACTCCCTGATTTAGAGGATTTTTCTAAACATTTATCCAAGACGTCTGTGAAAAAATTAAGTATAAAATTCAATGATACTCGGGAAGAAAAAGAAGTTATTACAGCTCTTACAAAAAGCCTACCTACCTTCCCGCCTAGCGTACAAGAATTGGGCTTCTTAAGGGACTTTGGCAGCCATACCTTAAAAGCGGCTTCTCTAGAGTTTCTTAAATCATTACTTGATATTGCCCATGCAAAAAAAATAGGTCTTGATTTATACCTCCCGATTGGCACCTATCTCAAGATGCTAGAACACATGGCAACACAAAATTATCCCTTATCTCTCCTGGGTCCCTCCACAGTTGGGTGGAATAAAGATTTTTTATATATAAATTCTCAAGGGGCACAAGTAACGCTAAAAGATCTAGATCCTGATCATCAGGGTAATTATAGAGGGGGTGATTTTGATTTTTCAGTAGGACCTTTTAATAAAGGTCATGACAGCTGGTTCCTAGAAAAATGCCTTGAGATTGTGGGGCACAAGAAAGATGAAGCCCTAGGCGAACGTGCTGGCCCTGCTGAATAACAATCGCCAGCGCTTCGCCTCTCCCAATACAAACAGAACCGATCCCTTTTTTGCCACCGGTTTGCTCTAAGGCATTCAAAAGAGTCACAACGATACGGGCACCCGATGCACCTATGGGGTGTCCCATAGCACAAGCGCCGTTCTAAATCTTCAAACCCTCACACCCAGCCAAATTTTTTCTCTAATAAGGTACTAACCTCTTGGTCGTTTTTATAAACAATAGGTATTACTTCTTGACCCTTCAAATTAATGGCTCCCCATAGCCCACCTTTTAAAACTTTAGAATACTCCCAGCTTGGCTCGGCAAATGGTGGGGGAAAAGGATGACCTGAAACAGGGGGATATTTTTTAAGTTTAGTTTCTTGCATCCAGCATCCATTATTTACAAACTCATAACCATTGTTAAAAGGCCCTGCAAAATCATACCGTGCCGGAATCACTATTTTCCCTTCTCGATCATGGAATCCTACCCTATCTTTTCCATCTTTGCCTTTTTCTATAAATCGCGCCAAACCTTCTATATAGTAATCGTGTCCATTATCATGGTAAACAGACCTAAAAATTGGAACTCCATCTTTAGAAATAAGGAAAAAAGAACCCTTTTTTTGGACAGGAACTAAATACAGATAATTTGGATTAGAAGGATGAAATAATTTTTCATCTTGGGCTGCAAAAATCATCTCATATTGGGGAGGCACAATAACGTGACCTGCTTGATTTTTGATTCCGTATAAATCAGTATGTTTATCCCTGTACGCATAAAAAAAATCAGAAGAACATCCAACAAAACCTAATAAGCCCAAAATTGATAATAAAAAAAAACTTTATTTGTTTAATCCCTTTCGATGGCAATAGCTAACGCTTCACCGCCGCCAATACATATGGCAGCCACACCTTTTTTGCCACCGGTTTGCTCTAAAGCATTCAAAAGAGTCACAACGATACGTGCCCCTGAGGCCCCTATGGGGTGACCAATGGCGCACGCACCCCCATGGACATTTATCTTTTCCAGGGGAATCTTCAGCTCGCGGGCGGCTGCCATGGGCACCACTGCGAAGGCCTCGTTAATCTCGAACAGATCAACCTCATCCACGGACCATCCTGTTTGGTCCAATACCTTTTGAATGGCCTGGATAGGAGCTAAAGTGAACCATTCAGGCTCCTGAGAATGAACAGCCCCCCCTACTAGGTGGGCGCGAATAGGTAATCCTAGATCACTGGCTTTTTCGGCACGCATCATCAATACAGCGGCTGCCCCATCAGCAATTCCACTGGCTGAAGCTGCGGTAATCGTTCCATCTAGCAAAAATACCGGTTTTAGGTTGTGAATTTTCTCAACTGTGGCCCGCCCCAAATTTTCATCCGTACACACTTCCATGGTTTGTTGGGGTGTCTGAATGACAATGGGCACAATTTCGGATTCAAAATATCCCTCTTTGGTTGCCTTTTGGGCCTTTAAAAGGGATTGGATGGCAAATTCGTCTTGTTCTGCCCTGGAAAAGCCATATTTTTTAACTGTGGCTTCAGCAAAGATCCCCATGGGAGTTTTCTTTTGATAGGCATCCTCAAGACCATCTAAAAACATATGATCCCCAAAGGGTTCTTTTTCAGGGTCTTGTCCTTTTTTGGGGCGACGGAGCAACAGTGGCGCATTGGTCATACTTTCCATGCCCCCTGCCACAACAACATCCAGGGCCTCTGTTTCCAAGGTCAACGAGGCCATCAAAATGGCTTCCATACTGGATCCACAGACTTTGTTTACGGTGGTAGCGGGAGTTGAAAGGGGAATACCCGCCTTGATCGCGGCTTGACGCGCCGGCGCCTGACCAAGACCTGCGGATAAAACACAGCCCATTAGAACCCCCTGGACAGAAGAAGGGTCTGCCTTCGCCATACCTAATAGGCCCCTAATAGACACAGCCCCTAGCTCGGGGGCAGAAAGACGGGATAGCTGCCCATTAAAAACACCCGTAGGCGTTCTAACCGCCCCTACAATAACAACAGAGTTCTTATTCATCAAAACCTCTTATAAAAACAGGCTGGCCAATCCTAAGAACGAGGCAAAAGCCAATACATCCGATGTGGCGCCCAACAAGGGTCCCGCGCTCACAGCAGGGTCTAATCCCAAGCGGGAAATAAGAATGGGGAATAACACGCCCCCTGCCGACGCCCAACACATATTAAAGATAAGAGCAGCAGGCAGAATAAGGGCCATTTTCATATCCTCAAACCAGAATAAAACAATTAATGAAAGAATGACCGAGAAAAACACTGAATTGGCCATACCAATGGCTGTTTCTTTCCATAGGGTCTTCCAGGGGTCAATGCTATTAAATACACGTGCCGCATAGGCCCGCACCGTAACGGCCACCACTTGCGTTCCTGCCGCACTGCCCATGGCAGCCACAATGGTCATAAGGGCAGCCAAGGATCCTTTGTTTTCGATAGTGGCTTTATAATGATCGATCACGAAGGCCGCAAGCAAAGCATTAACTAGACTCACCACCAACCATCCAATGCGACGGCTAGATGTAACCAAGAATGGGGCGGTGAAATCCGTTTCACTCACACCCGCCAGCTGCAGGATATCTTTTTCTGCTTCTTCTTCGATTACATCCACCACGTCATCACTAGTAATCATTCCAATAACGCGCCCTGAATCATCCTCAACGGGGGCCGAGACAAGATGGTACTTCCGAAACACATAAGCCACTTCTTCTTGGTCCATGGTGGCGGGAATGGGTTTCACTTCGCGTTCCATAATATCTTTAATTGGAGTGGACGATGGATAACGAATAATTTTACTTAGCTGGACACGTCCCAAAACTTTATGCTTGGGGTTTACTACATAAATTTCATAAAATTCGTAGGGAATGGAAGAGGATGTTTGAACGTGCTTCATGGCGTCCCCCACTTTCCAGAAGGAGGGAACTGCCACCAATTCTTGTTGCATCAGCCGAGCAGCAGAATGTTCAGGATATGAGGAAACTTTTTCATAGCTGGCACGAGCTGCAGCGGGTATGGTGGCTAAAATTTCTTCTTGTTGTTCTTCGGTTAGCTCATCGATTAAAAAGAAAGCATCGTCACTATCCAGCTCGGGTAAACGCTTAGCTAGCTGTTGAATCCCAATCTTTTTAATAACTTCGTGGCGCACATGGTCAGATAGTTCCAGCACCACATCGAAATTAAAACTTGAGTCAACTAAGGTTAGGAAATCTTCCCGTTCTTGATTGGAAAGATCTTGAATAATGATAGACAAGTCAGCCGCCGCCAGGTCCTTGACCAAAGCCTTAAGCTTTTTCTTATTCGAGGCCTTGATGGATTTACGAACAGCCTCTATCAAATCAGAGGAAACACCCTGAAGGATGTTTTCGTTTCCGTCCATAGCCGTGTGAAGATTTTCCATTCTGTCTCCATCTCAACGCTTATTGCCCCTGAATTTTTGGTGCGGTCGAGAAGACTCGAACTTCCACAGTGTTTCCACCACAGCGACCTCAACGCTGCGCGTCTACCAATTCCGCCACGACCGCATTATAATTCTTATATATCGGTGATACCATCTGTATATTAAAAGATCAAGAAATATGACTTTTAATGACGAACTACATGGCTAATCACCACGGGCTTTTTATCTATTTCATTTTGTACTTTTCTTTGAATGGCCAAGCGAATTTTGTCCTGAATCAATTCATCGCTATTCCGTTCCGGAATCGTTAAAGTTTCGATGGCATAAATAACATCATCGACACAAGCATTTTTCAAATCCCCGTCAATACTGATCCCATTGAAAGTCAATGTAGGGGCAGCCATTAAACGATTTTCTTCATCAAGAATAAGGACGATCGACCCTACCCCGTCTGTGCTTAAACGATGACGCTCTTTTAACGAGCTATGGGAAAAGGATATTAATCGATTTCCATCCACGGCTAACCGACCTGCAGGAACCTCATCCACAATTCCCACACCCTTAGATGAAATTTCAATTAAGGCTCCATTTTCGGGGATAACCACATGGGGAACGCCTTGCTTTTTAGCCAACCGCCCCTGCTCTACCATATGGACTAGTTCGCCATGCACAGGAATAATTGTGTTTGGCCGAATCCATTCGTACATTTGAATCAAATCATTACGACTAGGATGTCCGGATACATGAATCTCATGACTTTTTTCATGAATCACTTTTACACCCAATTTTGTTATTTTATTTTTCAGCCCAATAATAGATTTTTCATTCCCGGGAATAACACGCGATGAAAATATCACCACATCGCCGGGGGCCATCTTCACGTCCAGATGCATTTCTGATGCAATACGGCTCAAGGCCGCACGTGATTCTCCCTGGCTTCCAGAACACAGGTAAAGAACTTTGTTCCGTGGCATATCCTTGGCCTTTTGAGTGGAAATAAAGGGTGGAAGTTGGTTTAAATAACCCAGTTTTCGGGCGATATCGTTTATTTTATGAAACCCCCTTCCCACAATAGCCACTTGTCGTCCATGGGCCTGGGCCGCCATGGCAATGGATTCTAACCGCGCCAGGTTCGAGGCAAAGCAACTAACAAAGACAGCTTCTTTTTTATAGCCACCGATCATTTCAATCAAATTGTCACGAACATGGCCCTCGGATCCAGAATCTCCTTCAAAAAAAACATTAGTTGAATCACATACCAAAACATCAACCCCTTGGTCCCCGATTTTCTTTAGCTCGTATTCCTCAATGGGCTTTCCAATTAAGGGCCTGGGGTCAATTTTCCAATCCCCCGTATGAAATACAGTAGCTGCCGGGGTCTTAATCAAAACGCCATTCGGCTCAGGAACCGAATGCGTTAATGTTACCATCTGAAGATCAAAGGGCCCTATTTTCACCTTTCCCTCTAAAGGAACTTCATGCAAATAACCATCTATATTTATATGGTGGTCATTCATTTTGTGACGAATCATTTCGGCCGTAAAAGGGGTCGCATACAAAGGACATTTAAACTTTTCCCATAGATAGGGAATGGCGCCGATGTGATCTTCATGGCCATGAGTTAAAAGAATGCCACATAGCTGGTCTTTTTTTTCAACAATATACTGGGGATTCGGCATTAATACCTCGACACCCAAACGATCATTAAAGGTAATTCCTAAATCCACCATAAGCCATTGATCATTATATTCGTATAAATTCAGGTTCATCCCAATTTCACCCGAGCCCCCCAAAGGTAGGAATTTCATCATATTTTTTTTAGTCATTTAATTTGCTCCTAATCTCAATTCATATGCTCGAAAAGAACTTCGCCGGTATGAAATACTTTCTCCCGGCCCCTATCATCTACTAATACCAAAGCACCCTGTTCATCGAGGGTTTTAAACGTGCCGTTTATCATCTCTTTTCCCACAAAGAGCTGGATTGTTTCACCAATATTTAGGGCCTGATTAAGCCACAAATGCCGAATAGGGGCAAAACCATTTTCCTGCCACAAACCATAATAATAAAATATTTTGTCTATAAATAGATCTCTAAAATCATCTAAGGTAGGCATAACCTTCATATGGAGACTTAAGGCCGTAGAAGGAATATGATCTGGACGATCCATAAAATTAATTCCCACTCCTATACTTAAAAAGTGGTCACCACCTTCATTAGTTAAAGATTCTAATAAAATACCCCCCAGTTTTTTTCTTTGAATCATTAAGTCATTTGGCCACTTAAATTTAATTTCTAATACTGGATCAAACTGATTCAACGCCTTCGCCGCAGCCACAGCGATCAGAAAAGCCATGTCTCCCCTTTTCTCCAAGGCATAAGGGAAAGGAAGTACCAACGTTCCAAAAAAATTGCCCTTGGCGGAAATCCAAACTCGCTCTCGTTTTCCACGGCCCTTTGATTGAGAATAACTATGAATAAAATGAATGGAAGATTGTGGGGCACTTAATACCCAGTCTTTCGCCAAATCCATGGTTGATTCACAGTTTTTATGTACCTCTAAAGAATATAAAGGATACATCAAAATACCTTTAATATTTTAGGGATCATATTAAATATCCGATCTTGCATCAGAAAAAAACCCACCAAGAACAAAGGAACGAAGGTCCATATTGTTTTCCATTCATAGGATACCCGAATCTCTTTATCTGCTTCGGAAAAATAAATAGCCCGGATAACATGAAAATATTGAAATGACGCAATGATGGTTAAGACCAGAAGACCCAAAACATATCCCCCATTATCACCAATCAAACTTTTTAGTATATAAAGCTTACACCAAAACCCCGCAAAAGGAGGAATACTGGCCAAAGAAAGCAAACTGAGGGCAATCAATAAAGTAAATGCGGGATGTTTAATACCCAATCCTGTGGCCTGATCCACATGGTCCAACATTCGATCATTTTCACTAAGATGGGCCCAGAAAAAGAAAAATGCATTGGCGCTTAATGAATACACGGTCCAATAAAATACCGAAGCTTGGAACCCACTTTCTTCCCCGCCCGAAAGTCCTAAGAATACCATTCCCAAATGAAACATATAGTTAAAACCAAAAAAACTTCGGATATTCGATTGAAACAGGGCCCCCAAAGCCCCCCAAGCACAGGACCCTATCCCCGCTGCAAACAACAACGGTTTCCACAAAAAAGACAAACCTGGGAAAGCTTGGAACAATAACCGACCCAAAGATACAAATAAGGAAAAATACAATGTAAAAAGAAAAGGAACTATTAAATTTGAGGCACTTTTATAAAAGTCCTTCATCCATAAATGAAAAGGAAAAACCCCCAAACGAAATAGAAATGTGATCAGGATCATTGAAAAGCCAATAATCGCAAAATAAAATGGCACAGGATGCCCCGAGGTGCTTTGCAGGGCAGTTGCAATACCCTTAAACGTTAGATCCTCAGCAAACGCATAAACCAATGACACGCCAAAAATAAAAAGACCAAGGCATATGGCTTCTAAAATGAAGAAACGCATCATGGCAGCTGAGGCTTTAGTATTGTCTTCGTACAAAGAGACCGCCCCAATCACAGGCAACATTTGTAATAAAATGGCCATAAAAATCCCCACTAAATGGCCAGAAGAAACCAGCAGAAAAGAACCTATCATGGAAAATAACAGTAAAACAGGATACTCAAAAGAGCGCATATTTTCCCGCTGAAAGGCCCTAAGAATACTTTTACCTCCTATTCCCAACCACGATATGCCTATGATAAAAATAAGGAGTTTTGACCCAATCGATAATCGGTCAAAGAAAAAAATATTTTCTAGAGATTCAAAATAATAAGGCTTCATAACCCACAAATTCAGAAGGATCGCCGCTTCTAATAAAACAAAACCATAATAACCAATCTTTGGGAAAAAAAAGCTCAAAAAAGCAGTTTTTTCATTCGATAATTCTTGCGAACGGTATAAATGGAAAAATAATAAATAGAGCGCCATAAAAAACAAAACAGCTTCTGGCAAGAACGTCAGGAAATTAAGATTCATCTTTTTCTCTCTCTAGATGCTGGATGATCTTTGAAGAAAAAGTATTGGAAAAGTTTAGGGGTATCTGGGGGCATACACCCAATATAACCATAACCAGAAGTAACCCAACAGTCAGGCTCTTTTCCCGCATATTTAAATCTGATATGCCCCTTATCATGGCTTCAGTAATAACACCAAAAACCACCCTGCGATACAACCAAATAAGGCATATAGCATAAACAAATAGACCCAAAGCAACAATCGCACCTTGTCCCACATTAATATTCTGTGCCAAAGTTCCTATGATTAGAAAATTACCTATAAAATAAGGCGTACCAGGTATTCCCATCAATCCAAGACACATTATAAAAAACGCAATAGAGAATTGGGGCATCACTTGTCCTATCCCCCCATAAAACTTGATTCGATCGGTATTAAGCCGGGAATAAAGCAATCCGGTTACATAAAACGCCGATGGAAAAACAAGACCGTGAATAAAAACATTAATCATCCCTCCGGCAATAGCTACATGCTTTAAAGAAAAAACGGCCGCCAGGCCTAAAGAAATTTGAGAAATGCTAAGGTACCCTAGGAAACGTCGCACATATTGCTGAGTATAACCAGCAACGGCTGTATAAATAAAAGAAACCATAAACCATCCTTGCAACCATGGCGCAAAAAAGATTAAGGCTTTTGGAAATAAAAAAGGCAAAAACCTTAGCAGACCGTATACGCTCAGCTTTAAAGCTGTACCTGATACGATCATGGAAATAGTAGAAGACGATTCGGCATAGGCATTAGGAAGCCATGTATGAAAGGGTACCACAGGGACCTTAGTGATAAAAGAAGCCAAAAACCCTAGAAATAGCCAAATTTCTAAATCAAAAGAGAATGTTTTTTGTGAAATATCTATGAAAGAAAACGTCCCTGTCACTTCGAATATCTTCAAAAGAGATACTAACAAGAACACAGACCCAACCAAGGTATAAAGAATACTACGAAAAGCCACATTTATTTTATTTTCCACATTGTTCATACCAGCCAAAAAACAAATGGGAACCAGAACGCTTTCAAAGAAAATATAAAAACTTAGAAGGTTCAAGGAACAAAAAGCCCCTAGAATCAAGGTCTCTAAAATCAGCAACAGGGAAATAAAAAACTTTAGATTTTTAACTTCTTTATCCCAGGATGCAATAATAGATAAAGGAAAAATAAAAGTTGTTAACAGAACAAAGGGCAAAGACAAAACATCTACCCCCACCATGTAATCTAATTTGATGTTTTCAGATATGCTCAGGCGATCTATAAACTGAAACCCCTCTGTTTCGAAAGAAAACAAACAAGCTAATAAAAGGTTAATAAAAAAAACGACCCCTGTAACCCATAAGCCCACATAACGGGTATTCATGGAAGAAACGCTTTTATCTACCATAGAAATAAAAAAAGACCCCAATACTGGCAAAAAAATTATCAAGGAAAGAATGGGTATACTTTCTAAAATCATCGACCAAACATCATAAATAATAATAACCCTATACACACAAAAAGGATAAATAAAACATGGGAAGAAAAGGTTCTTTTTTGGGTGTTTTCAAAAAAATGATGAAGTTTTCTTAATCCAACCAATGTCCCTTGAAAAGCCTGCTCTTCAATTAGAAAAATGTCTATTTTTTCGGAAACCGATGTGGACAGCCATTTAAAGCTTCCTGTTATGGCCTTTTCGTAAAAGAATTGTAAGTATGCCTGTCTCGAGAAGAACTCATATATTACCCCTTTCAAAAAACCAGATATTAATTGCTCTCTAAAGAAAAAACCAATCAAAGCCCACCCGGAAACTCCGGCCAATAAAAATATAGAAGAAAAGAATGTAAAGTTTAGTATATTTAATTGGCGTATTTCTTTTTGCTGAAAAAGAAGAAGAAGACCTACAGAGAACAAGGCTGTTGCAATTTTTAAAATAACAATATTTTTTGTATTATCTGCGGGCATCATAATAGGGCTCTCTGTTTGATCATATGAACTTTGTTGATTAGAGGGAAAGAAGAACAGGATCCAAAAAAATAATTTCCAAATAACAAAGGAACAAAAGGCACATCCGATACCCATCATGACTAGAAAGCTGGGGTAAAACGACACAATTTGGGCACTTAAAAAACCTAGAATCCCCCCAAAAGAAAGAGTCCAGAAAAGAACTATACCCAACATTATATTTTTAGAAGCTACCCGGCTGCCTAAGCTTTCCAAAAAAAACTGACGAGATCCATCCATAGATAAATTTTTATCTAAACCAAAAATAATAATTTGCAACACAGAGAAAACCATAAAAGGATAAAGAAAAATAGATTCATTACCAAATGCAGCTGCAATTAATACACCCCCCCATTGGGCCATATTTAAATAGATTAAAAATTTTTTGAGAAGGATCTCTTGAAAAGCCATAAAAATTCCACAGGCTAAGCTTATAATTCCTCCATATAAAACCACAGACTTCAAACCAGAAGATTCGACAATCCCCCACTTTGATATGATCAAAAAAATGGGCATTCCAAAAACAAACGAGGACACAATCCCCAAGGATAAGGAGGGGCTTTTATCCACATACATAAACCAGGTATTGGCTCCAAATTGAAAGAGTCTGATATACAATGCAGCAAAAAACAAAGGACCGATAAAAGTTCCCCCTATTGATTTCCAATAGGGATCGTCAAAAGAAAGATCCCCCACTTTAAAAAAAGAAATGGCACCAGCAAAAAACAAAAGAATTGATCCAAATCTATCAAACAAGAAAGCCATAAAAGCGGCTTGATTAGAGGGGCCATCTTCATAAGAAAAGGAGAGAAATAAATAAGAAAGAATACCAAAAAGTTCCCATCCAATAAAAAAAGAACAAAAATAATTTGAAATGATGGCAACAAAGGAAGCAATTAAAAAAAGATCCAGATAGACAAAAAATCGAGGAAGAGATTCTGAATTCTCCTGCTTGTCTAGGACCATAAGTATTTTACAAAATAAGTTTATTACCAAACAGATTAAGATATATCTGCCAGCAGTTAAGTCCATTACCCCACCCCAATAAAGGCTACTACCCTGAAAAGAGAAAAAGCGCACGGTCCAATCCGTCGATAAAACATCTCCTAATGCTAAAACTGAAAAAATAAAGGCTAATCCGCCGGTTCCTGCTAAATTGACCAGAGGAAATACGTTTTTTTCCCACACGCTTTTGAAAATGAACGGCGTAACAGAAATTAGAAAAGGACTAATAAAAAGAATTGGAAGAAAAAAGTTAAGAAATTTCATTTTTTTCTTCTAAGTCCAAAAATGAAATATTTCTTTTTTTGTAAAGATGCAGCAGCAAAGCCAGTCCGACAACCGTTTTGCATACAAAAGCTGCCAAAAAAAGTAGCGCAAACACATGACCTTTCAAATTTTGGGCATACCCAGAAAGGGAAATGAATAAGAAAAATCCCGATAAGAATATTATTTCTGCAGACAAAAGCAATACAAGAATTTGCCTCCGATTATTCAACAAACCATATAAACCTACAAACAGAAGGAATATAGAAACAGCCAGCCAATGTGCAATAGACACAGATATGATGCGTTCTCCGTAATGGTAAAGCACTACTTACAATTAAAGTACTATATCCTATTCTTATAATACCGTCTTGCGGATTTTTATTAAAAAGACATGCGATAATTGCATAAGAAAAAAGATCAATAAACCATAGACTTATCTTCAAAAATAATTTATCAGATAAATCATAGATCAATGATCTAGCAAGTTCTGGGCGCAACGCTCAGAAGTTTGAGAACTTCGGTTCTCGAATTTTTACGTCTCCTAGACGTAAAAGCCTCCCTGTTAGACTTTGTGAGGCGGGATAAAACCCGCCTCATTTTTTTATTGTAAAGCTTTACGCCTGGATTAAAGTGTATTATGAATTTCAGGGAAACACCATGCTCAAAGCCCATTATATTTCCAATCAAACGCCAAAATCTCAGAAGTATTTGAAACTACTGTTAGAAAAGTTTTCATCTTATCCAATAGATAAATGTTCTGTGGTGGTGGTTCTAGGGGGAGATGGTTTTTTGCTGCACACCCTTCATACTCTGCCCCTACCTAAACCCATTTATGGTATTAACTGTGGGGGATTGGGTTTCTTAATGAATAATGTGGCTTTTAGTGAATTAGACTCTTTAGAACAAATCATAAACCACACCCATACTGTTAAATTGCCATCTCTCGCCGCTGAAATTCAAACAACGGATCGGTCTATTTCCACAGTACACGCCTTTAACGAAATTTCTTTAAACAGGTCTACGGCTCAGGCTGCCCATATTGCAGTGACTGTGAATGGTCATCAACAACTAGAAAAACTGATCTGTGATGGGATCTTGGTGGCAACCCCCGCCGGCAGCACCGCTTATAATTATTCTGCCAATGGCCCCATTCTTCCCTTAGAAAGCAACGTATTGGCCCTCACCCCTATTTGTCCTTTCCGACCACGCAGGTGGAAAGGAGCCGTTCTAAAGGACACTTCTTGCATAGAAATAGAAATTCTAGATCCACAAAATCGCTTTGTTTCATTGGTAGCAGACTTCATGGAAACAAAAAATGTTCAAAAAATTAAGATTTTTAAAAGTGCCCAAAAACAAGTCACTCTTCTTTTTAGCCAAGAGAATAATTTAGAACAAAGAATCTTAAAAGAACAATTCAAAGATTAGATGCTCTTGCACCCAGAAAAAATATAACCCATAATCGAACCATGTCTGATTTAATTGAAAAAATGGAAAAAGGCCCCAAAAAATCCCCGGGGCAAGATTATTCTGCAAAGGATATCGAAGTATTAGAAGGTCTGGAGCCCGTTCGAAGGCGCCCCGGTATGTACATTGGGGGCACGGATGAAAAGGCCCTACATCACCTGGCAGCCGAAGTATTAGATAATGCGATGGATGAGGTCGTGGCGTGCTTTGCCAATCGTATAGAGGTCCACCTGAATGCCAAGGGCTATTTGACGATCAAGGATAATGGGCGGGGCATTCCAGTCGATCCACATCCGAAATTCCCTAAACAATCTGCTTTAGAGGTGGTCCTCACCACCCTTCACTCCGGGGGTAAATTTTCGGATAAAGTCTACCAAACGTCCGGTGGCCTTCACGGGGTGGGCATCTCTGTAGTGAACGCCCTCTCTGAGCATTTAATTATTGAAGTGACACGAGATGGAAAAGTGTGGCAACAGCAATACAAACAGGGCCACCCCACCACAACCCTGGCGGTTAAAAAAGAAATTACCAAGAAAACAGAGTCCAGTACCGTTATTTCTTTCAAACCAGATCCTGAGATTTTTGAAAAAAACTCTGACTTTAAAGCATCGACCCTTTATAAAATGGCTCGTTCCCGGGCCTATCTTCACCGAGGAGTAGAAATTTTATGGTCTTGCGATCCCTCGATTGCCGGATCAACCCCTGAAAGTGAACGTTTCCATTTTCCTGGCGGCATTTCAAATTTCCTGGAAACCTTATTGGAAAATCGGGACCTCCTTGCACCTACTTTTTTTCAAGGTGAAATGACTTTCCCCCAAAAAGAGGGTCGTATTGAATGGGCCATTGCATGGGCACGAAAGGGTGAGGGATCTTTCATTTCTTACTGTAACACTATTGCCACATCCCTGGGTGGCACCCATGAACAGGGCTTCCGTCATGCCATTTTAAAAGGAATGCGTGAATTTGGGGAATTGGCCAAGAATAAAAGAGCTGCAAAAATTACTGCAGATGATGTATTTTCCCGCAGTGTCTCCGTTTTATCTTTATTTATAAAAGATCCCCAATTCCAGGGCCAAACCAAAGAAAAACTGGCCAGCCCAAAAGCCACCAAGTTGGTAGAAATAGCTGTTCGAGACCATTTTGATCACTGGCTCAGCGGCAATCCTGAAATGGCTAATATTTTGCTGGAATCCATGATTGAGTCTGCTGAAATGAGAGAACGGCAGAAACAAGAACGTGAAGAACTCAGAAAAACTCCCACCCAACGCCTTCGTTTACCCGGCAAACTGGCTGACTGCTCGCAACAAACCAAAGAAGGCACCGAACTGTTTTTGGTAGAAGGAGACAGTGCGGGTGGATCGGCAAAAACAGCCCGTGATCGGGCAACACAGGCCATTTTGCCCTTGCGCGGCAAAATTCTGAACGTGGCCAATGCCACTTTAGACAAAATGAAAAACAATCAAGAAATCCTGGATATTGAAAAAACTCTGGGATGTGGAACACGCAATTCTTATGCTGAAGAAAATCTAAGATATGAAAAAATTATCATCATGACCGACGCCGATGTGGATGGGGCACATATCGCGTCCCTTCTCATGACCTATTTCTATAAAGAAATGAGACCCCTCATTGAAAATGGGCATCTTTATCTTGCCCAACCCCCCTTGTATCGTGTACACAGCGGATCGAAATCTTTTTATGTGCGTGATGACAAAGAAAAAGAACACATTTTAAAAACAGAATTCAAGAATGTTTCCAAGGTTTCCGTTAGCCGATTCAAGGGCTTGGGCGAAATGGGGGCTGCCCAATTACGGGAAACCACCATGGATAAAAATAAAAGAGCTTTGCTGCAAGTCCAACTGTCAGACATCGAAAATAAAAACTTGGACGAATTAGAGCTTTTTGTCGAAAATTTGATGGGAAAACGACCAGAAACCCGTTATGACTTCATTCAACACAACGCTGGTTTAGCAAAAAACATTGATATCTAAGGGTAAAATCCTATTTTTTTCTTGATCTTCATTTAAAGACAGCGTAAAAACCCTGTATACGTTTTTTTGCCGAATGGCCTTTTATTTATAGGAGATATTGTAAAGTGAGCGAAATTAGATCTCTGACTCTTGAAACCAGAAATGCACTAGGAACAGGTCCTACACGTGCTTTGCGCCGCACAGGATATGTGCCCGTTTCTTTATATGGAAAGAAATTATCCCCTAAAAATATGGCTATTGAAGAGCGCGTTCTCGTAAAAGAAATGAAAGAAAAAGGTTTTTGGAGCCACCTTTTCCAAGTTTCAGTGGATGGTTCTTCCAAAAAAGTACTGATTAAGGGAATCCAAAAGCACCCCGTAAGTGATCGCCCTCTGCACCTAGACCTGATGGCCATTGATGAAGACAGTCGCGTTCGTGTGGATGTTGCGATTAAAACTTTAAATGAAGAAAAATCTCCCGGTTTGAAGCTAGGCGGACTATTAAACTTGTTGCGCCATTCATTGCCTGTCATTTGTTCTCCAGGATCTATTCCTGAATTTATTGAAGTGGACTTAGGAAGTTTGAAAATGGGTGCCTCTGTTCACCTGGCTGATCTGAAGCTTCCAGCTGGTGTGGAAATTGAACACCCAGAGAAGATTGAAACCATTCTTACGATTGCTCAACCTAAGGTTTCGAGCGGTTCAGATGATTCATCTGAAACAACGACTGCGGAACCTCAAGCATAAATATGAAACTTATCGTCGCCCTTGGAAACCCGGGGGAAAAATACCTAAAAACCCGGCACAATGCTGGGTTTTTATTTTTGGATTATTTGGCAGACCACTTCTCATTTCCACCCTACCAAGCCAAATTTAAAGGGGGAGTCACAGAGGGATTGATTGACGGTCACAAGCTTTATTTTTTAAAGCCCCTAACATTCATGAATCTTTCGGGCCAGTCAGTTGCAGCCATGACACAGTTTTTCAAGATAGCTCCTGAAGATATCTTGGTTATCCACGATGATTTAGATATTGAATTGGGCAAAATTCGCCTTAAAATAGGCGGAGGAGCTGGGGGCCACAATGGAGTTAAAAGCATCGAATCTCTAATCGGATCAGCCCAATTCTGGCGACTGCGTATTGGAATTGATCGCCCCGTTCATAAAGAAGAAGTTTCTTCTTATGTTTTAAATGATTTTCAAAAAAATGAATTAGACTTGCTGACTGACTTATATGAAAAAATGGCTTTTCATTTTCCAAAGCTATTAGTAACACCCGATACGTATGTACCATCTGTTCTAGGAGAAAAATAATGGGATTTAAATGTGGAATTGTGGGTCTGCCCAATGTGGGAAAATCGACCCTTTTTAATGCGCTTACATCAACTGCCAAGGCTGAAGCCGCCAACTATCCTTTTTGCACCATTGAACCCAACGTGGGCAAAGTAGGTGTGCCAGACGAACGCCTTGATAAAATCGCTGAAATTTCCAAGTCTCAAACCACCATTCCCACCACTCTCGAATTTGTGGATATTGCAGGCCTTGTAAAAGGCGCCAGCAAAGGGGAAGGATTGGGCAATCAGTTCCTAGGACACATCCGCTCAGTTGATGCGATAATTCATGTTCTCCGATGTTTTGAAGACGCCGACATAACACACGTTGAACACAGCATCGACCCCCTTCGTGACAAGGACATCATTGATACCGAATTGATGCTGGCGGACTTGGCATCCCTTACCAAAAGAAAAGAAGGGTTAGCTAAGAAATTGAAGACCCAAGATAAGGATGCAAAAGAAGAAGATGCAATTTGCAGTAAACTTCTGGTAGCCCTGGAACAAGGGCACCCTGCCCGATCGGTTACGTTAAGCGCCGAAGAAAAAACAGTGGCAGATACTCTGGGTTTAATTACGTTAAAACCCGTATTGTACGTTTGTAATGTGCAAGAATTAGAAGCAGGCACAGGAAATGAACTCAGTCAAAAAGTAGCTGCTCTGGCCGCCCAAGAAAAAGCTTCGGCCCTGGTAATTTCTGCATCCATCGAGGCTGAAATATCCATACTACCCTCCCGTGAAGAAAAAAAGATGTTTTTGAACGAGCTGGGCCTGACCAAATCGGGACTTGATCAAGTAATTGAAAAGGGATACGGCCTTTTGGGGTTAGTAACTTTCTTTACCGCGGGCCCCAAGGAAGCACGAGCCTGGACCACATTCAAAGGAGCCACGGCCCCTCAAGCCGCCGGATGCATCCATTCCGATTTTGAAAGAGGCTTTATTCGGGCCGAGACCATCGCCTATGATGACTTCATCCTATGCAAAGGGGAAGCAGGAGCCAAAGAAGCCGGAAAATTCAGACAAGAAGGAAAAGATTATCTGGTTCAAGACGGAGATATTTTTCACTTCCGTTTTAATGTTTAATTTGGAACTATCTAAAACCAACTTTGATTTTTAGATGTGGTTGTGGAGTCATAAAATTCTCGAGGTATTGTAACACGCACGGGTACCATGCCAGGTATACCTTGCGTGGCAATTCGTTCTCATTTCATTCTGCCAAAAAAATAATAGAATGGGTTCCTCTCCTGCTCACCTGATTAAAAGAACTGTATTGTTATCATATAAAAATTGGTATTGATTAATAGTTTTGATGATTTTTAAACATAATTCCCCTACCCCTTTTTTTTAAACGAAACACATGCTTTTGTTATTCATAGACTTTGATAAGTAGCTTTTAATACCCGACATCAATTACAAAACTGGTTTTTCTACTCTTATTCATCAAATTCCTAGCTTTCTTTAAAAATATCCACCTAGTAAGTATGCGAAAATTTTTAAATCCCATAGTCACACCCTAAGAGGAGACTTAATTTTCTGAATGGTTGGTTTCAGGCAGTTCTTCTCTGGATAAAAAACACATCAGCATAAACTAAAAAATGGTTTTTCAACCATTAAGTTAAGCCTATAAGGGTTTTTACTCACCAAAATATCCACTTTTAGTTGAATCTTTCACGTAAACTCTACTTCATTTAAAAGAAAGTTATGCTATTTTAATATAAATAATTTAAAACAAAGGAAGGAGTAAAAGTCATGAAATTACCAGTAATCTTACCATAAAAGAGTTTTAAATTTAGACCGAAGAAAATCGGTTTAGTCCTTCATCATTTATATATACTTAGCCTGCGTTAAATCGCAGGCATTTTTTATTTAAATTTTAGAGAATATATTTCTAATTTTTTATTAGAAACCGAGATTTCTCAGCCATCAGCAGTGAGGATGCTAAACTATTTTATAATGGAATAATCTTTTTTAGATGAAGCCTCTCTTAATAAGACTATCTTTCATTAGCTCTCTCCTCTTGAGCATTTTTAAAACAAATATTACTTTTGAATCAAGTTTGTGAACTATAAAAATATTAGGGATCTAATCATCAATAACAGTATCACTATAGGACATTTTTTTAGAACATATAGAAAATATTACAGGCGAGAGGGCTCCCAGATTCTAATTGCTCAATATGCACAGATTTAAAATGATACGTGAAAAGCTAAACCTAGAAAGTCTCTAAAAAAACCATAAAAAAACCACCCCTTTCTCTTTTCAAAGAAACAGGGTGGCTTTTAAAAGTAGGGTTTATTGGAACCGAGCTAAGCTTGCCAACAACAGTAAGGCCACAATGTTAATGATTTTAATCATGGGGTTAATCGCTGGTCCCGCCGTATCTTTATAGGGGTCACCCACCGTGTCTCCTGTGATAGAGGCGTGATGCGCAGGTGAGTTTTTACCGCCAAAGTTGCCTTCCTCGATATACTTCTTAGCATTATCCCAAGCGCCACCACCAGATGTCATGGAAATCGCTACGAAGATTCCAGTAATAATGGTTCCTAAAAGCATAGCCCCCAACGCTGCCAAAGCATGGCTCATGCCGGCCACATAATAAATGGAAGCATAAAGAGCAATAGGCGCAGCGATAGGCAATAAGGAAGGCAAAATCATTTCCTTAATCGCCGCACGCGTCAGAAGATCAACGGCCTTACCATATTCAGGCTTTTGCTTGCCTGCCATGATACCTTTGATTTCGCGGAACTGACGGCGCACTTCTACAACGACTGCTCCTCCTGCACGGCCCACGGCCATCATGCCCATGGCTCCAAACAAATAAGGCAACAATCCACCTAAGAACAATCCAACCACGACATAGGGATCTCTTAGGTCAAAGCTGCAGGTAATATCTGCAAAATAGTGCTTCAAATCTTCCGTATAGGCTGCGAAAAGAACCAAAGAGGCCAGAGCAGCAGAACCAATAGCATAGCCCTTTGTTACAGCCTTGGTGGTATTTCCCACGGCATCCAAAGCATCTGTTACCGTACGCACAGATTCGGGCAAGTCAGACATTTCGGCAATCCCACCAGCGTTATCAGTTACAGGACCATATGCATCTAAAGCAATAACTATCCCAGCCAAAGAAAGCATAATGGTGGCGCCAATCGCAATACCGTAAAGGCCTGCGGTCAAGTAAGCAGCAATAATGCCCGCACAAATAACAATCACAGGTAATGCAGTGGCTTCCATGGAAACAGCCAGTCCTTGGATGATATTCGTGCCATGCCCCGTTTCGGAAGCAGCAGCAATACTCTTAACAGGACGGTACTGGGTGGACGTATAGTACTCAGTGATCCATACTAAAGCACCCGTTACCAAAAGGCCAATCATGCAACAGGACATCATACTTTGAGTTGTAATATAAGTTCCCCCAACGGATTCGGAAACGCCATCGAACAAAAAGTAAGTTAATCCCATAACCAGAGCCCCCGAAAAAACAGCGCTGGCAATGAATCCTTTATAAAGGGCGCCCATAATATTATTAGTCGCACCTAGTTTTACGAAAAAAGTACCGGCTAATGATCCCACAATGGAAACTGCTCCAATTAGAAGCGGGTATATCATCAACATTTTTTGCACTTCACCCGTAAAGAGAATAGCCCCCATCAACATGGTTGCCACAATAGTCACAACATACGTTTCAAAAAGGTCAGCTGCCATACCTGCGCAATCACCCACGTTATCCCCTACGTTATCCGCAATAACAGCTGGGTTGCGGGGATCATCTTCGGGAATTCCGGCTTCAATTTTACCCACAAGGTCGGCACCCACATCGGCCCCTTTTGTAAAGATTCCTCCCCCTAAACGAGCAAATATAGAGATTAAAGAAGCACCAAAGCTAAGACCGACTAAAGCTTCTAAAATTTTGCGCGTTTCAAATCCTAGTTGTTGCAATCCACCAAAATAAAGGGCAATACCCAAAAGGCCTAGCCCCACAACCAACATCCCTGTCACAGCGCCCGAGCGGAAAGATAATCCTAATGCTTTTTCAAGGCCTGTTCGTGCAGCTTCTGCGGTGCGTACATTCGCCCGAACAGAAACGTACATTCCGATGTACCCTGCAATTCCAGATAGAAGCGCCCCGAGAACGAATCCTAAAGAAACATGCACGCCCATCAACGGCCACAAAGCTATTGCCACCACTACACCTACCGCACCTATGGTTTGGTACTGCCTGTTTAAATAGGCCTTGGCCCCTTCTTGAATGGCGGCCGCAATTTCTTGCATGCGTTGGGTGCCAGCAGGTAAGTTTAGGATAGAACGCGAAACAAGCATTCCGTAAAACAAAGCCAGAACACCTGAAACCAGAATAATTAAATACAAACTTTCATAAGAAAAAAAGCCATCAGTCATAAGCATTATTTATTACCTCTTTGATCTTTGAATATGAATTTTTGTTATACCTTATTTCTAAAAAACTGCAAACCCTTTTGCCCACTATTCCTTTTTCGAGGGCAGATACCTCAGCACAATCTCGGCCGCCTTCTCGCTGGGGCCCATGTCTCCTGAAGGCCTCAAGAGCCCGTCAATACGTTGGAACGCTTCATGTTGCTGATTTGTTTTATGGGGATTTTTCAGAATTTTTAAAACCTCTAACGTTAAATTATCTGGCGTGCATTTTTCTTGTAATAATTCTGGAACTACCGAACGTCGCAGCAAAATATTAACCATACAAAAGTATCGTATTTTGATTAATCTTCTTACCAGCCACGCATTCAGCCATGAAACTTTATAGGCAATAATCATGGGCAGTTTGGCCTGGGCTAATTCTAAAGCAATGGTACCCGAGGCCGCTATAGCTACCTTGGCAGCTGCATAAGCATCTTTTTTTGCCAAATGGTCTGTAATGATGATGGTGGGCACCGACGTATGCCAATGATCTTTAATTATGGATGCCAGGTGACCCAAAGTAGGCATCACAACTTTCAATCCCATGACACGCTTATTTATTTGTTCTACTGCCTCTTGGAAGACGCCCAAGTGATGCTTTAACTCACTTTCCCGACTACCAGGTAGAATGGTTATAACCGTATCTGTCTCTAGAATGCCATGGTCTTTTCTAAATTTCTCCCCATCACCCAGGGATAATCCCATTTGAACAATAGGATGTCCCACAAAGGTCGTTGTCAGGCCATGCTTTTTAAAATACGGGGGTTCGAAATGAAACAGCGCCAACAAGTGATTAAAAATAGGGGCTATGTTCTTAGCCCGTCCCGCCCGCCAGGCCCAAACGGTGGGTGCCACATAGTGGATAAGGGGGGTGTGCTTTAAAGTTTTTTTCAGCCCACGTGCCAGCCTAAAATTAAAACCAGGAAAGTCAATGGTCACAACAACATCGGGCTTAATTTCCTGAATTAATTCAGCCGTTTCTTTCAGGCGTCGCCATGCTCGAATACTTTTCTTAATATTCCCCAAAATACCCATAATGGCCAAATCAGAAAGGGGAAAAAAAGATTTTAGGCCCTCTTTCTCCATCAAATTGCCACCCAGACCGTAAAACTCTAAGGACGCATTTTTTTTCTTTAAAGCCACCATCAATTGAGAGCCCAAAAAATCCCCCGAAGGCTCTCCTGCAATAATGATGATTTTGGGGTTAACCACCTTAGACTCCATAAACAAAAATTCCTTTTTCATTCGCCATTTTAATGACTTGCTCTTGGTTGACGATAAGGCCAGCCCCCGCTTCTAATGCCACCCCCTTATATCCATAAAGGGCTAATTTTTCTATGGTTTTGGGCCCAATCGTGGGTAAATCTACCCTTTTTTCTTGCTGGGGTTTGGCCATTTTGACCAAAATTGCTTTTCCTTGACTCTTAAAGTGCCGAGAAGCATGCTCTAACATCCAGTCCGTTCCCTCTTGGGTTTCTCTGGCCACGATATGCCCCTCTTCAACCACAACCGCCTGCCCTATATCTTGTTTTCCTAATTCCTGGGCAGCTTGGGCCCCTTGCTTAATATTTTTTATATCATTTGTGGAGGGCTTAACTGAGCCTAGAGCACCTTTAGGCATGAGTATTTTATGGATCAGTTGATGGATTCCCATCACTTTGAAACCTTCTTGTTCCAAGAATGAAACAATTCCTGATAATAATCCATCATCACCCTTGGCTTTCCAACCAATGGATATCAGCCATTTAAGGGCTAAGAAATCTAATTTAAGAGACAGCAAAGAGGGGCGCTTAATGTGACCAATAAAAACAAGTTCTTTTATCTTTCTTTGCTTAAATAATAAAAGATTTTTTTTCACTGACCCAGGAGAAATCCATACATGGGGGTGGTGCTGAACGAAAGACTCATCAGCCTGTGATTCAATCGGAAACAAATAATAGGCACGTTTTATACTTTTGCAGAAATCGGCCAAAGCCTGGGGAAGATCACCCCTTCCCATGATGATTCCTAAGGGTGAGGCCTCATCTTTTTTCATGATTTATCTCGTTAAGCACAAAGGCCTTAGGTTGTTGGAGCTATTTTCTTTTAAAAACTCTACGATTTCTATCACAATAGAATCTTCTTTGAACATTTTAATAACGTCACTGATGCGCTCAGTTAGTGTACCCTCATCGGCAAAAAGAAGTCGGTAAGCAGATCTTAGTCTATGGATAGTTTCGCGGTCCACACCCCGTCTCTTAAGTCCCACCAAGTTCAACCCACACAAACGTGCCCTATTCCCAAGAACAGACCCATAAGGAATAACATCCCCTTCAACACCCGAAAGTCCGCCAATAATGCATCCCTTGCCCAACCGAACTTTTTGGTGAATCCCACTCAATCCACCAATAATCACATGGTCCCCCACTTCAACATGCCCCCCCAAGGTGGCATTATTAGCCATCCACACCCCAGTACCCACATGACAATCATGGGCAACATGGGACGCCACCATAATAAGACAATTGTCTCCAATGGTTGTGCCCAGATCTTGGGTGCCCGCATGGACAGTGACATGCTCGCGAATTTGATTGTTTTTCCCAATAATAACCGGGGTATTTTCTTTCAAATTTCCGATGAACTGGGGAGCTCCGCCAATAACGGCAAAAGAGGCTATCTGGGTCCCCTGCCCAATATAAGCATTCTTTTCAACCACCACATGAGACGCCAGAGAAACGCCGTCTTCTAGGGTCACATTATCCCCCACAATGCTATAGGGGCCTATGTGAACATCGTTACCGATATGGGCAGTTTTGGAAATAATAGAGGTAGGGTGAATAAAGGTATTAGGCATCACTTTTATCAACAATCATCGCAGAAAAAACAGCTTCCGAGACTAATACACCATTCACATGGGCCTTCCCAGAAAACTTCCAAATAGGGTCCCTTGCCTTAATTTTCTCAACTAAAATTTCTAATGTATCACCGGGCAATACGGGTTTGCGGAACTTAGCTTCCTGAATAGTCATGAAATATACCAGCTTATCATCCGCTTTTTTTTCCGTTGAATACATAACCAACGTGCCTGCTGTTTGGGCCATGGCTTCCACAATCAGAACGCCCGGCATAACGGGATTATCAGGAAAGTGACCTGGAAAGAACCATTCGTTTAGTGTCACGTTTTTAATACCCACAGCGCTTTCATCTTTCACTATTTTTTCCAAACGATCAATCAACAGCATAGGATATCGATGAGGTATAAGTTTTTGTATTTCTTGTATATTTAATGAAGACATATTTTTACCTATTTTTTAATAACCTTTGACAAATGCAAGACTTGACGATGCCAATCTCGAATGGCAACAGCCGGACTTCCACCTACCGTTTCCCCATCGGGGATATCTCGCATAACACCACTTTGGGCAGCTATCGTCACCTTTTTCCCAATCTTTAAATGACCAGAAAGCCCGGCTTGACCGGCCAAAACAGAGAAGTCACCAATTTCGGTGCTGCCTGCTATACCCACTTGGCTAACAATAATACAGCCTTTTCCAATTCGAACATTGTGCGCGATTTGAACCAAATTATCAATACGACAGAATTCCCCTACGATTGTATCTCCCAAAACACCACGATCAATCGTGGTATTGGCCCCGATACGCACATGATCTTTAATTACAAGAGTCCCCAAATGAGGAATATCTATCAATTCATGCCCATCTTGCACAAAACCAAACCCCTCGAACCCCAATCGGGCGCCTGCATGAACCACAACATGGTCGCCTATTATGGTCTTCACCACACTAACATGATCATGAATATGGCAATTTTTGCCGATTTGGACTCCGGACCCAATGTAAGATCCATGACCAATCACCGAGCCCTCTCCAATTTCAACCCCCCTACCAATAAAAGCCGTATCCGCCACCCTGGCAGAAGGATGAATATGAGCATGATCTTTCCCAGCTGCGTGTTCAGGGATCCTAACCTCAGGATAAAGTATTTTGGCAACCCTAGCCAAAGCTGCCCGAGGATTTTCAAGCTCTAGGCACAAAGTCCCAGCGGGAACATAATCTTTAAATTCTTTTGTGGTCAGACAGACTCCTGCCTTCGTAGATTGCAGTTCAACCAAAGATTTTTTATCAAAACAGGCCACTAATTCATCGGATGAAGCATGCTCTAAAGTATTAATACCTTTTATGGATTTATTGATCGGCGACAAAGATAACTTCAGTAAATCACCTAGTTGACCGATGGAAAGAGATGATGAAACAGAATAAAAACGTGAGTTGGCCATGGGATTTATAACTCGCTATTCAGAGGAGAATATTGAAAATTTTCTAGGTCTTTAAAAACGTCGTCCGTAATATCCAAAGAAGGCTGATGATAAGCCACTTGATGGGAATATAAAACCATAGACAATCTTTTCTTATGGGCAATTTTTCTAATAGAAGAATTCATTTTATCCTTGATAAGCTTTAAAGAGGAGTCGTACCAAGCATTAAGTTTTTTTTGGGTTTGTTCTGCTTCTTTTTGCAAATTTTCTACTTTCAAAGAAAATTGTTTCTGCTTTGCTTCCAACTGCATGCGGGACAGCTGGCTACTTTGGGCATTCCAAGATTGTTGAATTTGGATTAATTCTTGATTTTCCTTACGCAACAAGTCTTCTAGCTTTGAGAATTTTTTTTGTTGCCTTTGTAGATGAGAGTTTAAATCTTTTTTTAATTGAATGATGGCGGGCAGTTCTGCCGCAATTCTATCCCCATCCAAAACACCAACCTGACCTTTTCCCAAGGGCATAAAGGTGCGATATAGCCCAAATAAAGATAAAGCCATGGCAAGCAAAACAGCACTATATATAAAAATAGGTGTGCTGTTTTTCTTACGCATTAAAACCGACCCGTTCCAAAGTTGATAAGCAGAACGCTTTTTTTGTCCTCGGGTTTCGACATGAGAGGGAACCCAAAATCAACACGGATAAGACCCATAGGAGAAGCCCACCCAAACCCAAAACCAGCTGACATACGGAGACTTTTATTATTGTAGACTGTATCTGATTTCTCCTTGGAATCCCAGGTGGTACCGGCATCAATGAAAACAGCGCCCCGTATACCAAAGTCTTTTGAAAAACCAATCGGGAATGTGGCTTCTGCAGTGCTAGAAAACATTCTGTCACCCCCCAAAGCTTCTTTGAATCCACTTTTGTAACGGGGTCCCACACCTGCATAATCAAAACCACGCAAGCTTGTACCACCCAGTGTAAATTTATCAGAAATTCTTGGTCTTTGACCCAATCCATCCAATACACCAAATTGGCCATCCAGACTTAGGGTCAAATCGTCAATAGGCGTGTAATAAATAGCCCCCGTAATAATGTTTTTCAGGAATTTAACGTTCCCCCCTAACCCTGACCATTGGTTGCTCAGGGATGCTATGTATCCCTCTGATGGGTTGAAACGGAAATTTCTTTTATCATAGGTCAGACCATGGGTTACGGAAGAAGCTGTTTTTGTTCCAGCCTGAGCTACGATTTGAGGGGCCGCCAATTGGGGAATAGATCCTAATTTATCTTGAGATAAAGCGTACGACCATCTTTGGGTTAAGGGTTCAGACAAGTGATACTCCATCCACACCCTTGCTCCATTACTGGTTTGCTTATAAGAGCTTTCCGATTCTTGGTCTTCTTGCGAGCGTACAGCCCCGATTCCTACCAGTAAATCTTTGTTTAGGAAATATGGATCTTCAATGGAGACATCTAGGCTTTTATTCTTCTTACCATAGTATAGTCTCGAGCTAAACTCATAGGCCCGACCAAAAAGGTTTCGTTCAATGAACGTAATCATTCCAAAGGGCCCACTGGCCGTGTTGTATCCTGCCGAAAAGTTTATTTCACCCGTGGATTGTTCCTGAACCTCTACTTCCAAATCTGTTTTTGTAGATTCAGCTAAAACCGGCTTTTGCTGAATGTTTATTTTCTTGAAGAACCCTAAGTTTTCTAAACAACGGTTAGAGTTCCTAAGTTTGGTAGTGTTATAAGCGTCCCCTTCTGCCAAGAACAGTTGACGACGAATGACGGAATCCACGGTTCTGGTATTCCCAATAATATCAATCTTATTAATGAAGACCTTGGGTCCTTCTAAAAGTTGATACGTTAGGTTGATTGTTTTATCTTTTTCATTGGGTACTGGCAAAATACGTATATCCACAAAAGCATACCCATGATCGCCGGCAATACCATTTAGGGTTTCACGGTCTTTTTCGATAATAGAGAAGGAATACCAATCCCCTTTCTGAGATTGTATTTTTTTCTGCATTTCTTCCACATGAAGACCCGCAATTTCAGACGTAACGGATACGTTACCGAATCGATATCTTTCCCCTTCATCTAAGGTTAAAGAAATAATAAACCCATCCTGAGACGGCACAAGCTCGGCCACAGCAGACATAACCCGGAAATCAGCATATCCCTTAGATAGGTAAAATTTCCGCAGGTTATCCTTATCCGCCTCTAAACGATCGGGGTCATAAAAGTCATCGCTGGCAAAGAACCTCCACCATTTCTTCTCCTTGGTCATTAAAATATGCTGCAAGGTATCATCACTAAATTTTTTGTTTCCAATAAAGGTAATCTTACGAACCTTTGCCGATGATCCTTCTTCAATTTCAAAAATGATATCTACACGGTTCTGCTCGCGTTCGATAATTTTGGGTGTTACTTTTGCTGCAAAGTGTCCTTTGGCACGATAAAACGCCAAAATTCTCTGAACCTCGGTTTGGATTTTGGCTTTATCTAAAAGCTCGCGTGGGTTAATACGCATTTCTGTATTCAAAATTTTATCACTTAAGGCCTTGTTGCCCTCGAAAACAATCCTATTAATACTTGGATTTTCCACAACGGTTATAACCAGTGTAGAGCCAACTTGTTTAACTGCTACATCGGAAAAGTGCCCGGAAGCGTAGAGCGCTTTTAGCGTATTATCCAAGTCGTTTTCGTTGGGAATTGTCCCTTTTTTTAGGGGTAAGTAATTTAAAATAGTATCCCTTTCAATGCGCTGATTTCCTTCCACTACGAAATTAGAAATGGCAGCAGAGGTATATGATTCGGAAGATTGAGGAGCGTCAGACGTGCCATACAAGGAACATGAAATTAAACTTATTAAAATAAAAGATTTTTTTAAAATAACCTTAAGCACCACGCTAACTCCTCTTTATTTATATTTAAGAATCTAAAAATTCTAATCCTTGGCATTCTAAGTTTTTTCGGATTATAGAATTTTATTGATTATAAGTTCTTATTAAAAAATGTCTCACAAAAAGTGATCATCATATCTTGCACTTTATTTGAATAGATTTGTTATAAAATCTATTACTTTAAAACGCATTAAATCATTCCATAGGGTAAAGAGCATAACACCCATCAATACGGCAAACCCCACTTTATAGGCAATCGTTTGTCCCTTCTCCCCCACTGGCTTTCCTGTAATAGCCTCCACAAGATAGAACAGAATATGTCCTCCATCTAGCATGGGAATGGGCAACAGGTTAATAACCCCTAAGTTTAAGGACAAAACAGCCATAAAAAATAGAAGAGAAAATATTCCGCCTTCCAAGCTGTCCTTAGACATTTTTGCGATACTCAACACGCTGCCTAGTTTAGAGGCATTTTCGCCTTTTGAAATGATCCCACTTAAAAGCCCCAATAAATCACGCGTCATGGTTCCAAGGGATTTTAAGGCCACCCAGGGAGCCTGAAAAAGTGATTGGGTTTCCATCAAGGGGCTAACACCAATAATGCCTATTTTTTTGCCCGATCCCACATTCAAAGCACTTGTTTTAAAAGAGAAACTTAAAACATTTCCATTTCTATCTGCTTTAAGAAGAACATTTTCGCCTGGTCGCGTATTAATGTACATTTGCATTTCTTTAAAAGATGCGGGTGAAAAATCATTAATACTTAGAACGTTATCCCCAGCTTGCAATCCAGCCTCAAACGCGGCACCCCCTTCTGCAACAGTCCCAATCACGGGAAGATCGCTGGCTTTCCCAACAAATAAAAATACAATCATTAAAAAGGAGAATGTCAGCAAAAGATTTGCAAAGGGCCCCGCAACAGAGACGGCCATTCGTTGCCAAACCGTCTTTCCCATTAATGTATAAGAATGCTCTACAGCAGAAAGTTTCTTTGCCTGACTAAAATCAGGTGTACTCGCATCATTTGCATCCCCAAACATGCGCACATAGCCCCCCAAGGGTACCAGGCTAAATTTCCAACGGGTACCTTTGGAATCATTCCAACCTATGAGCTCGGGACCAAAGCCAATCGAAAAGACTTCGACTTTTACACCGTTATACCGAGCCACCAAGTAATGCCCCAGCTCATGAATAAAAACCAAAACAGTTAATACTATTAAAAATGGAAGAACCCAAGAAATAAACGGAATCAAAGAATCAATCATGATGTACACTTTCTCTACTTCCACATAAATAACATAATTTGGGGCCAAAGAAAAATAGCTAAAGTTACAAAGGGCACAACAAATAAAAAGCCATCCAATCTATCAAAGAATCCACCATGACCAGGGATCAAAGTTCCACTGTCTTTTATCTTATGAAATCTCTTAATTTTTGATTCACACAGGTCACCCACTGTAGAGAAAAAAGCCACGATGGCACAAACACCCATAAATTGATGAAGTGTCAAATTAGAGTGAATAAAAAAATGGAATAATCCCCCTACTAAACTGGCGCAAATCAGACCCCCAAAAAAACCAGACCAAGTTTTTCTGGGACTTATTACTTCCATTAACTTCGGACCTTTTAGCCAATTTCCCACAAAATAAGCACTAATGTCATTAATGGCTGTCAGACCCAGAATCCAAGCCAATACAAACATGCCGTCTTTTAAATGATCTAATATCCAAAAAATAGATAAGCAGGGCAACCCAATGTAAAGCAAACCTAGGGTAAACCAAAGGAATCTACGATACCATGACACCCAACTAAGGAAAACTCCTAAACTAGCCAAGCATAATAAAACCCCAACTCCCAAGGTGGAATGGCTTATAGCCATGGCATAAATAGCGGCATAAACCAAAAAAAGGATCAAATAGGGCATCCCCTTAAAAGTGAATTTACACATCTTCGACCATTCAAAACTTAAAGCCGCCGCTAAGAAAAGAACCATGATTTTCAAAGGAAGGACACCTCCCCAAAAAATAAGCGCCAGAATTGAAATCATAACAACACTGGAAAAAGTTCGTTTTTTCAAAGAAGAAAAAGATGTTAAATTCATTGGAATCATAAGAATTCTTTCTAATTAGACTGCTTTAATTGTTCAGATGTCTTCCCACACCGCCGTTCACGTTGGGAAAAATCATTTAAAATAGATTGATATTCGGTTTTTGAAAAGTCGGGCCATAAAGTATCTGTAAAAAATAATTCGGCGTAAGATGCTTGCCACAACAAGAAATTACTAATTCTTTTTTCGCCTCCTGTACGAATCAATATATCAGGATCAGGTATTCCCTGGGTGTCCAAAAAACCAGCAATCATGGATTCTGTAATCTCTTCTGTTTTCAAGGATGAATGATCCAAGCTATTCAGAATATTACGAACCGAACGTGTCATTTCATCTCGTCCACCATAGTTAAAGGCGATTACAAGCGTAAACCGAGAATTAGCGGCTGTATTTTCCTCGGCAGAAGCAATAATCTTCAAAATATCTTCAGATAAATTTTGGCGATCTCCTATGAATTTAACCCTGATATTTTCTTTTTGAAGATTACGTAATTCTTTTTCTAAGTAGACCTTCAAAAGAGACATGAGCCCCAGAACCTCCTCTTTCGGACGTTTCCAGTTTTCTGTGGAAAAAGCATAGACTGTTAAATACGAAACGCCCAAACGAATGGATTCTTCGATCATAGCCCTTAGGGTTTCTGCGCCTTGTTGGTGGCCTAAAAGGCGGGGTTTGCCCCTCTGTTGTGCCCAACGGCCATTGCCATCCATAATGATGGCCACGTGTTTAGGTACCAAAGAAGACAGAGACATTAAATGCTCATAATGTCCCGCTCTTTTTGGCTAAAGAGCTCGTCAATTTTCTTTATATGTTCATCGGTAATTTTTTGAACCTCGTCGGAAGAGCGACGAAGTTCATCTTCTGAAATATCCCCTTCTTTTTCCATGGACTTTAATTCATCCATTCCGTCCCGTCTTACGTTGCGTACGCTAACTTTGGCAGCCTCTGTATACTTGGATGCCACTTTCACTAGTTCACGACGACGTTCCTCACTCAAGTCCGGCAAAGGCAACCGAATCAGTTGACCATCACAAACGGGATTTAATCCCAAGCCCGCTTCCATAATGGCTTTTTCAACATTTTTCACTGCTGATTTGTCCCAAACTTGTACGGACAACATTCTAGCCTCGGGCACGCTAATCGTCGCTACTTGAGATAGCGGCATAGGAGAGCCATAGACTTCCACCACTACGTTATCTAATAAAGAAGCAGAAGCCCGCCCTGTACGCAAACTGTTAAAATCTTTCTTTAAAGATTCTAAAGCGCTGGTCATTCTTCTTTTTAAATCAGCTGAAAAGTCTGTGATCATCTTTAACTCCTATTCAATAACAGTATGGGTTAGTTGATTGTTTAATACGCCCTCAAAACAGTTTTTTTCTAACAGGGAAAATACCATCAAAGGAATTTTATGTTCAGCAGCCAAAGTAATGGCGGTAGAGTCCATGACTTGAAGGCCTTTTTCTAAAACTTCCTGATAAGACAAGCGGTCAAAACGTCTGGCGTTCTTCTTATGGTGGGGATCGGCGTCATACACGCCATCCACTTTAGTGGCTTTTAGAATAGCCTGGCAGTTAAGCTCAATGCCACGTAAAACAGCAGCCGTATCAGTTGTAAAGTAAGGGGATCCCGTACCCCCCACGCAAATGACAACATGCTTATTTTCCATTGCTTCCAGGGCGCGGGATATACTAAAAACATCTACCATCCCCGCAATAGAAAAAGAGGACAATAAAGAAACAGGAATATTTTTCTCAGTAAAGGCAGATTTTAATGCCAAACCATTCATAACGGTGGCCAGCATGCCCATTTGATCTGCTTGGGCGCGGTCAAGGAAAGAAACATTTTCCTTCCCCCGAAAAATGTTGCCACCGCCTATTACAACGGCAACCTGAACATCTTTTTTCAATAACGCATGAATTTGATGCCCAATATTTTCTATGATATCTTGTGAAAAAGACGTTGAAGATGCTCCCTTCAACGCCTCTCCCGATAATTTAATAAGTATTCGCTTCATAGGAAGCCCCCTGTTTGTTACCCTCTGCGAAGATTACCTGGCAAGATTTGAAACTTCTGCCGCAAAGTCATCAACTTTCTTTTCAATCCCCTCACCTAACTTAAAGCAAGCATAGGCGTGGATAGAAACATCTGATCCCACTTTTTTGGCACAATCTGCAATAACGTCTTTAACTTTTTTGTCGGGGTCCATAATGAAAGTTTGCTCAAGAAGAACAACTTCTTCATAGAATTTGCGCAAACGACCCAAAACCATTTTTTCAACCACATCGGCAGGCTTACCAGACGCGCTGGCCTGTTCTGTGATGATAGACTTCTCCCGCTCTACCAATCCCGAATCAAGATCTGAGATCGACAAAGATTGTGGGTTCATGGCCGCCACATGCATGGCAATTTGCTTACCCACTTCTTCCAAAGCAGAGACATCGCCATCACTTTCCAAAGCAATCAATACTCCAATGCGGCCCATATTTTGACCGATGGCGTTGTGGGTATACCCAACAACCACTCCCCTAGAAACTTCTAGTTTCTTTACACGACGCACAGCCATGTTTTCACCAATCACAGCCACCAGATGGGTTAACTCTTCTTGGTTTGTGCGCCCTGTTCCGCCAGAAAACGGTGCAGACAAAAGATGTTCTAGGCTAGACCCATGGTCTAATGCAGACTTAGATATTTGACTTACATAATTTTGGAATTGGTCATTACGGCCTACGAAGTCGGTTTCGGCATTGACCTCAACTACTACGCCCTTAGTATCCTGAACCGCAATACCAACCAATCCTTCAGCCGCTACGCGGTCTGCTTTCTTGGCGGCCGCCGCTAAACCTTTTTTGCGCAACCAATCAATAGAGGACTCTAAGTCACCCCCACATTCGCTAAGAGCCTTCTTACAGTCCATCATACCGGCGCCGGTACGTTCCCTAAGCTCTTTTACTAAAGACGCTGTAATTTCAGTCATTTTTTAAAATCCTTTTTTCAGAAGTTATTCTTTCGTTTCTTCAACAGAAGACGCAACATCCGTTTCCACTGTTTCAAATTCTTCTATCTTTTCAACAGGAGCATTAACAACTGTACCCACATCTATGCCTGAGCTTTTCACTTCAGCCTGAAGGCCTTCTAGAATTGCAGAAACAACAAGTTGACAATAAAGGCTAATGGCACGGCTGGCATCATCGTTTCCAGGGATCACATAATCGATTTTTTCAGGATTCGAATTACTGTCCACCACAGCGATAACAGGAATACCTAGCTTGTTTGCTTCTTCGATGGCCAAAGCTTCTTTGTTTGTATCAATAATAAACAAAGCATTCGGACGACCGCCCATAGAACGAATACCACCTAGGGTCATTTCTAATTTTTGCTTTTCACGAGAAAGCTTCAGATGTTCTTTTTTTGTGAACCCGGACCCTTGAGAATCAAGTTTCTTTTCTAGCTCTTCTAAACGGTTAATAGATTTAGAAATAGTTTCCCAGTTGGTAAGCATACCACCCAACCAACGGTGGTTTACATAATATTGCCCACAAGAATTGGCAGCTTCAGCAATCACCTCACCAGCCTGATGCTTGGTGCCCACGAACAAAACACGCCCACCATTGGACACGATTTCTTTAATCGCTTCTAAAGCGCGATAAAGTAAAGGAACTGTTTGTTGCAAATCGATGATATGAACATTGTTCCTAACCCCGAAAAGGTATGGAGCCATCTTAGGATTCCAACGACGGGGATGATGTCCAAAGTGAACGCCTGCTTCTAAAAGTTGGCGCATAGTAAAGGTAGTTTGAGTCATTATTTTTCTCCGGTTAATCCTCCACAAGATCTGCTTTCTTAGACTATCGAAAGACCGGAGGGAATTTCCCTATATTTCTTGTGTGAGACGTTAAACAAAATGGGCTTACCAAAAGCCCACATTGAAGTTTGTATAACCCGATTACAGTGGGATTTCAAGAAAATTATTGACTTAATTTGGTTTGTCTTTAAACCTGGAAAAGAAGTAAGGAGGTTCACAATGCGCCCATTTATAAAAATAGCTTATGGAATTCTGATCGCTGGCCTTTTAATCATGGGGGGATATTATTTTACTGTTTACAATCACGCCCAAAGGCAACTAACTTCCCTTAAAACGCAGCAGCTGGCAGAGCAAAGGTTTTTGGTTCAATCCCGATATCAGTTCCCTATTTTAAGCCTGACTCAATCTATCGACGAAAAAGAATCCTCTCTTCTGCCCCTCATTTTCCAAAAATTCTTACCCCAGGCCCCCACACTGTTGCACCTGGGTGCACACACCGGGCTGCATACCCTACTGGCCGGCCGTCACCTAGCGCCGAATGGAAAGATCCTTGCTTTTGAAGGGCACCCCAAACTTGTTAGTCTATTAAAAGAAAATTTAAACCTTCACCATTTAGAAAAAAAAGTTTCTGTTTTTTCTATGGTCCCTTCTTCCCAATCCAGCTCTCTTTCCGTGTGTTTCGATGCAGACCCTCTTCCTTCGGCAGATACGCCGATTACCCAGGGATACGAACAGCAATTAAAGGGGGGGAATTGTCACACCATCACCCTCAAAGCTTTGGACACCTTACCACTCCCCAAAGTGGATTTTATTTTTATAGAAAATGATATTGATACCCCCAGCGCAATTAAGGGTGCCTATAAACTGCTAGAAAAATCTAAATGGCCAGCCCTTTTAATTGAACCCACCCTTTTCTTAAAGTCCCCAGAGGCTCATGGGCTACTGACCAACCTCTGTAAAAAAGGCTACACTTTCTATAAGTTATCTCTTATGAATGGGTTAAATCTCAGAATAGAGAAAGCAGAAGAAAAAGAATCAAGTTTTGATAAAAACTCGTATTTGCTTTGCTCTCAACAGAAATTAGAAATTTCTTAAAATAAAGTGGTGGGCGTAACCGGGATTGAACCAGTGACCCCTACGATGTCAACGTAGTGCTCTACCACTGAGCTATACGCCCCTTATATTTGATGCTTTATCATGTATCGGATGACGGACCGAAAAGCAACCCTTGTTAGGATTCTTTTTTCATAATCATGTAAATGGGCACACCAATGGCCACCAGAATAAGTCCCATCAACAGGCTCTGATACCCAACACCCATAATCGCCGTACCTGTATAAACCACAGCAATGGATCCGATCAACAAAGAAAACCAACGGATCCTTTGTTTTTTACCCTCTGTCCACAACAGCCACACATCTGCCAGTGCCGAAAAAAGATAGGGCAATAATATGGAAAAAGAGGTAAGGTTCACAATCATCGAAAACTGGTCAACCAAAGAGGCTGTGTAATTAAAGAACAACAAGACCGTCATAAATACGGCTGAAATTAAAAGGGCTGTCACAGGTGTTCCATGGGTAGATTGATAGCCTAATATTTTGGGAAATAATTTATCTTTGGCCACAGCTAAAGGAATTTGGCCTTGCAATAAGATCCAGCCGTTCAACGTGCTAAAGCAAGAAAACGCAGCCATCAACGCCATTACATAAGCGGATTTGGATCCAAACATGTGACCAAAAGCATCCGCAAAGGGGGCGGACGATAAGGACAATTTCTGAGACCCTAATATCCCCATGACCACCATGGCAATCCATATGTAGATAGTGGCCGCAATCAACGTTCCAATCAAAGTCGCCTTTGCTACCACTTTTTTCGGCTGTTCCACGTGTTCCGAAGGAATGGTGGCAGATTCAATTCCAATAAATGAAAAAATACTTAAGGACATGGTGGCTAAAATTGCTTTCCACGGTGTTACATCTTGGGGCAAAACAAAGGGATAAATATTCGCCCAATCCACATAAAAAATACCCACCACAGATAGCAAAATTAAAGGTAAAACCTTTGCAATCGTCACCAATACCTGAATTCGGGCAAATAACTGCAGACTCATCAAATTAATAGCCACAGCCCCCCATAAAGCCCCCACACTAACCATAAAGGCATACAAAGAGTTGGTATTTAAAATGGGATAAGCAATGGACAGGTAACTTACAAAGGCAATAACAACTGCCAAATTACTAACAATATTGGCCAGCCAATAAGTCCAAGCAATTTCAAATCCCCAAAACCTTCCAAATACCTCGCGTGCATAAACATAGGGACCTCCCGATTTGGTAAAGCGATGACTAAGACGGGCAAAGACTAGCCCCAAGAACACCGCCCCCAGCGAAGTTAAGGCCCACCCAAAAAGGCCAAAAGTTCCATAAGCAGCCAAAGCTGCCGGCAACATTAAAATGCCCGACCCAACGATATTGCCCACCACCAATGATGTGGTCTGCCATAAACCAAATTTATATTTCACCTTATGTATAACCCTAAATTATTAATTAAGATTTTTTTCGACGTTCTTTTCTAATTTCAGCTTGGAAGTCTTCCAAAGGAATGCTGCCTGGAATGACTGTTTCACCTACCAGGAATGTGGGTGTAGAGGAAATATCTAAAGATTGGCCCAGCGTCATGTTTTGCTTGATTCTATTCTCCACATCTAAGCTGTTCATATCGAAGCTAAATTTTTTCACATCCATTTTCAATTTATGGGCCAAATCAATCAGGCCTTCCTGGGTAAAGTTACCATCGGACTTCATTAAAATAGTATGGAAATCAATATACTTGCCTTGTTTTTGGGCCGCCAACGCCGCCCGCGCCAAGGTTAAATCACCCAATACGGGGAACTCTTTATAAATAACTTTAATATTACGATCCATGGCTAACAGCTTTTGAATGGTGTCATGGGCTGATCGACAATATCCACAATGGTAATCAAAGAAGACCAAAACAACCACGTCTCCTTTTGGATTCCCTGCAAACGGAGAGCGGGAATCTTGCAACAGCTCCCGTTTTTTAGATTTTATTTTTTCAATCCGACTTAGGCGATCTTGTTCTTCTTGGTTCTTCTGCAGCTTATGAACACCTTCCATAACAATTTTGGCCACAACTTCGGGTTGTTTGTTCATTTCTGAAATCACCGACTCCATAATCCGTTCGGCAGAGGGGCCCACCGAAGCACGCCACAAAGCGATACAAGACAGAAAGAAGCTTGAAAAAACAACAATAACAAAAGATTTATTCCACATAAGAATCCCTAAAATTTAAAAATACTTTCCCATCCTAACAAAACCCATGATTTTTTCCATACCTAAATTTATGCTGAAATTTTTGTGATCCATTAAACAGCCTGCATAATAAAAACCAAGGGCTTGATTATTTAGAAACAAACACCTATATAAAACATAATTCTAGAGGCAATAAATCCCTGGAATAATTAAAAATAACCAGAGAAGTTATCATGACTCTCAATGGGAAATCAAAAACCTTAAAACCAATGGATTTTGCAGCAACCGAACCGGGCGATGTGCATTCATTTAAATCTACTGATCCCAAAAAACAGTCGTTCTTTTTGTAACGAATTTCCCTCCCTTTGATTACAAGGATGTATTCCATGCAGAAGAGACATCCGCGGGCCCTATGGAAATTAAATAATAACAAACCATATGAAACAAAAAAAAACCCGCTTGAATAAGTGGGTTTTTTTATGTTGAAAACATGGCTCATAGATTTTTTAAAATTTGTGGATCATTTCAAAGTAAAAAGAACACATAAATATTGTCGACAAATCAAAAAATATTTGATACACCCTGTCATACCTTGTTTTTCTAGGGGGCACTTAGCTCAGTTGGTAGAGCAGCTGACTCTTAATCAGTAGGTCACAGGTTCGAATCCCGTAGTGCCCACCATCCCCACCCAGGTTATGAGCCCCCCCTATTGACAATCACTACACATCTGCTTATATGTAAAATGATGATTTATAAAATTTTTTTAAATAAAAAATGGAGTTGGCGACGCTAGATTATCTTTAGCTGCGCAATTCTGTTTTTTTATTTTTAGAAAGTTTTATGATGTACACACTCGCTTTAAAAAATCTTCCCTTCCTGATCAGTATTTTCCTTTGCAAATTTTGGCTCCCCTGCGCCTAGTTATTTCTTCTTTTTTCCACATTTACGTTTTTAGATTTTACTTTTAAAAGGATTTAGTTATGAAAAAAATATTTAAAGTTATGGCTGTTGCGGCAGGTTTGGCGGCCTTAGTATATGCAATTAAACAAAAGACATCCTCCCCTTCACAGGCAATTTTTACTGTGCATTTTGTTCTTCCCTTAGAACATCAAGCCCTAAAGGACATCGTCCAAGGGTTTCGGGAAACGCTATCGAAGTCCATGCCTGGAAAAATTCATTTTAAAGAACACAATGCCCAGGGGGATGCCAATTTGCAAAGATCAATTTTGCAAAAATTATCACAAGAAAAAGCCGACCTTGTTGTCCCCATAGGCACAACGACCACCCAGTCAACAGTTAAGCTTATTAAACAAACACCCATTCTTTCCCTGGCCGCCATGTATACCGAAACAGACCGGGCTGGCCACCAGCTTGGCGGGGTTTTGGACGAGATTTCTATTAACCAACTCACTTCCTTTGTGGAAACAATCCACAATCCCTCAGGCACTTTGGTCATTATACACAGCACTGACGATCGGCGGGTTAAAGATGCGCTGGAAATGGAAAGCCAGCTTAATAAAAAGAGAATTCGCACAAAGCGGATGATGATTCATACACTCAGCGACCTATATACGCTGAGCCAAAATTTATCAAACCAAACCTCCTCGGTGGTCATTTTAAAAGATCACCTAGTCGTTAGCGGTATTGCTGTTCTTAAAAAAGCCTGCAATGAAAAGAAAATTCTTTTAATAACCTCGGATGAAGGAACGGTTAAAAGTGGCGCCCCCATCGGCTTTGGGGTGACAGAAAAAAACATCGGACAAGAAGGTGCTAAAATGGCCATCAAAGTCCTATCGGGGACCCCTATCGAAAAACTCCCCATCCAGCACTTGGCACAATTAAAGATCTTTGTTAGGTCAGAGTTCCTAGCAAATAATCCAAGTTTCCATACCGTGGTTAAAAAAACGGCTCAGAAAAAAAATCACCAATTGATCATCATTTCGAACGGAGAGCCAAAATGATCCTAGCCAGCCTTGAACAAAGCTTGATGCTCTATCCTTTAGTTTTGGGAGTGTGTTTAAGCTATCAAATTTTGAAAACAACCGATCTTACGGCAGAAGGAAGTTTTGTATTAGGGGCAGCCCTGTATGCAAGGCTTCTTACAGCATACAACAACCAAAACCTGGCCATTATTTCCGCTTTGTTGGGGGGCGCTTTGTGTGGTTTCTTTGTCTATATACTTCAAAGAAAAGGGCAAATGAATGCCCTCATTTCCAGCATTATTATGCTGTTTATGCTGTACAGCGTTAATCTTCAAATCATGGGGAAGCCCAATATTAGCTTACTATCCTATGATGTTTTTGAATCCACATCCGTACATTCCGTACATAATGTTCCATTAAAAATTATCTTCCTGGGCTTATTGGGACTAGTTCTAACTTTTGTCCTGGGATTATTTCTAAAAACGCGACTAGGATTAACTCTCCGAGCCCTGGGGCATAACCCCCATGTTCTTAAAAAGTATGGAAGAAACCCGGAAGCCTATCGCTTAACAGGCTTGATCATATCAAACACTCTCTCTGCAGGCTGTGGGGCCCTCATGGCCCAATTCAGCGGATATGCAGATATCCATATGGGTTTTGGAATGGCCTTGGTGGGTATTAGTGCCGTGGCTATCGGTCAGCATGTTTTATCTTCCCTAAAAAAAACCATCCATTTCAGCTCGTTTCTTGAAATTATTGCCTGCTTCGGGGGTATTTATATGTATTTCCTAATCAGCCACTTTCTTCTGAAACTAGACATAGACCCTATCAACCTTAGATTATGCTTGGGTCTTATTCTCATTTTATGTCTACGCTCGCATCACCTTATTAAAGGAACCAAAAATGCTTAAGTTTTCTAACGTAGGACTGGTACTCAAGCCCCAAAACCTGACGATTTTAAAAAATTTAAATTTTCAGATTCAACCTAAAGAATTTGTCGTTATTTTAGGCAGCAATGGCTCAGGAAAAAGCTCACTTTTAAAACTTGCAAGTGGGGATTACTCTCCCTCTGAGGGAGCCATAACCAACGGATCTAAACGCCTGGCTTATTTCTCGCAAGACACGTCATGTTCACTGTTTCATGATTTAACGGTCTTGGAAAACTGTTGTTTAAACAAACAAAAGATTAATTTCACCCCTTTTAAAATATCCACTCGAAAGGAACATGATTTTTATAGTGAGTATTTAGAAAAATTTCATGCCCATCTGCCCAAAAAAATGCACACCATGGTGGGAAGTTTATCAGGAGGCGAAAGACAAAGTCTGGCTTTGGCTTTGTCCTTAAAACAAGATCCAGACCTACTCATGCTAGATGAACATACAAGCGCACTTGACCCGAATACCGCTGCCTCAATTATGGAGCTAACTGACCGAGCCATCCAAGAACGAGGTCTGACAACCCTAATGGTCACCCATAATTTGCAGCATGCCGTGGACTATGGCACCAGAATTCTGGGCCTTAAAGATGGGGAAATTTTAATTGATTTAAACAAAGAAAGAATGAAGAGTGTATCCAAAGAAAGTCTAATGAATTTATATCTGTAAACTATCCCAAAGGCGGCCAAGAAGGAAATTTAGGCAACAAGATTACTAAGTCCGGAAACCTGATAAGTGGCAAATTTTCTGTTCCTAACCATCCACATTTATTTTGATGGAGGTTCATAAAGTCAAAATATGGACAGCTTAATCTAGGCATACCTAGCATCATGAGAGCATGGGGCGTTTGGTTCAATATTTTGTGGACCTCATCATCAGAAGATGGTTGTTCTTTATTGGCTATAAAAGCCACTGGCGAACCTTTTTTAGCCGTGTCCATTAAGAAACTTTCTTCCCCCTGGTTAGATCCAGTAGCACTCGCACTTATTCCACTAAACAATGCTGCAAAAATAACACACTTAACATTCGACCTCTCCATATTAAAGTTATTTTGTGCATATTTAATGATTATCTATCAAATTCCCATTGCTTTCAAAGCACGCCTGTTTAATACTGAAAGAAAAACAATAAATTGAGAAAGTTGTGTGCGTTTAGCATGAATATTTTGAACCCCTTTTTAGAGTTGCATATCGATCTAAACAAGATTGCAACAAACTTTCAAAAACTTCAAAAAATAAGCGGTAAAGAAACATCGGCAGTTATTAAAGCTGACGCTTACGGGGTAGGCGCCGTACCCGTTGCAAAATCCTTATTTAACGCGGGATGCCGAAAATTTTATGTGGCCACCATTGATGAAGCTTTAAAGATAAGGGACGTTCTTCCTTTTGATGCCCAGATTTACATTTTTAACTGTTTTATCGAAAGCCATTTGCCCCTCATCTTTGAAAAAAAACTGATTCCTGTTTTCACTACAGTTGATCAAATTCAGCTTTACAAAAAGCATGGAGGACAAAGCTACATTCTGCACTTTGACACAGGCATGAAACGGTTATCCTTACCGGCTGACAGTGTCCTAGATGTGCTGAATATTATCCCTGCTTCCAGTGTAGAATGGGTGATGAGCCATCTGGCTTCTGCCGATGATTTCACCGGCCCCCAGAACAAGCAGCAGCTGGAACTTTTTAAGTCTATTATCAAACATTTTCCGCGCTCTAAATATTCCTTGATTGCCTCGAAGGGCATCAATCTTCCCGCTGACTATCACTTTGACCAGGTTCGTCCTGGAATTTATTTATATGGCGTCACCCCCTCCCCTGAAACAGCCATTAGCAAAACATTAGATCTGGCTCTCAGTATGCGGGCCCAGATCTTAGAAACAAAAATGATTCAATCGGGTGAAAGCGTGGGATACAACGCCACCTATGTGGCACCCAGTCCCCGTCGTATCGCCACAATTGCTGTGGGATATGCGGATGGTATTCCTATTGGCTACAGTAACAAAAATCACTTTTGGATCCGTAATCACCCTGTTCCTATTATTGGTCGCGTCTCAATGGATTTGACTATTATAGATATAACAGGTATCCCTGAATCCATGGTACAGGTCGGAGAATGGGTTGACCTTATTCAAGATCCCATGTCATTCTATGAAATGTCTAAAGCTGCGGGATCAAGCCCCCATGAAATGCTGACCCGCCTAGGACAAAGGTGTAAACGTGTGTATAAATTATGATCTTACCTTTTTTTAATTATATTGGTTCAAATACCCTAGGGTTTTTCAGGTACGTAGGAGACTTTGCTCTTTTTACTTTTGAGGCTGTTTCTGCTTGTTTCCGCCCCCCCTATTACATCAGACAGCTTTGGCTCGAGATGTACAAAATAGGATATCTATCCCTTCCCGTTGTGGGTCTAACAGCCATTTTTACGGGCATGGTTTTAGCCCTACAAAGCTACACAGGGTTCTCCCGATTCTCGGCCGAAAGCGCCATTGCCACAGTGGTGGTTCTCTCGATCACACGGGAACTGGGTCCCGTTTTGGGTGGACTGATGGTGGCAGGACGCGTTGGAGCTGCCATGGCGGCCGAAATCGGAACCATGCGCGTCACTGAGCAAATAGACGCCCTCACCACCCTTGCCACCAATCCGTTTAAATACCTGGTGGCACCTCGAATTATTGCCGCAGTTGTGTGCCTTCCTTTATTGGTGCTGTGTGCGGATGCCATTGGTGTATTGGGGGGATACATTGTCAGTGTCCACAAACTAGGTTTTAATCCCGCTCTTTATATTGATCAAACCTTTAAATACCTTGAATCAGAAGATGTGATATCTGGTCTTCAAAAAGCTGCGGTTTTTGGCTTTGTGATTTCTTTATTTGGCTGCTATCAAGGCTATCGCTCTCGGGGAGGAGCTCAAGGGGTGGGACAAGCCACCACAAATGCAGTGGTTTCTTCCTCCATTATGATTCTGATTCTTAACTATGTTCTAACCTCGGTATTATTTGCAAAATGACAACAAAACCTGGTTCGGCCCCAACCATGCCCAAAATTAAAATTGTAGATTTGCATAAAAGCTTTGGCAGTAATTATGTTCTCCGGGGCATCAATTTTGAACTCGAAGCCGGAGAATCTTTGGTTGTATTGGGGGGATCGGGCAGTGGCAAATCGGTCCTTCTAAAATGCATACTAGGACTTATTAATCCCGACCAAGGAAAAGTCTTGATCGATGGAAAAGACATGTTAACCATGAGCTCGAAGGAAAAAGACGAAGTGCGCCATAAATTTGGTATGCTTTTCCAAGGGGCTGCCTTGTTTGATAGCCTCAGTGTTTGGCGTAATATTGGCTTTGAACTGCTGTATAATCAGAAACTTTCTAACGAGAAGGTAAAAACCCTAGTTAAGAAAAAATTAAAAGCGGTGGGCCTCGATGAGCGCGTCATGGATCTTTCACCCGCGGAACTATCGGGGGGTATGCAAAAGCGTGTGGGACTGGCACGGGCTATCGCTTCGGATCCTGAAATTATATTTTTTGACGAACCCACAACGGGCCTAGACCCGATTATGTGCGGGGTGATTGACCGCCTGATGGTGGAATCTGTGCAGTCCCTTGGGGCATGCAGCATCACCATTACACATGATATAGCAACGGCCCGATATGTGGCTGATAAAATAGCCATGCTAAAAGATGGCCAACTCATATGGATGGGCAAAGCCAGTGACCTTGATAAAACCAAAAACAAAATAGTTCATGAATTTATTAATGGGCACGAACACCCAAAACCAAAATCCACATCTCCTTTCTTGAAAGAGAAAAAAATCCCCTCCCTAAAACCTAAGACTCGTTCCAAATCGTGAGCAAATCCAGTACTGTTTATATTTGCAGTGATTGTGGCACCCAACACCCAAAATGGATTGGGAAATGCCCCGATTGCGGCGGATGGAACACCCTTCATGAAGAAGTTATCTCATCTGTCCCCAAAGGACTGAAACGAGACCTAGCCACAAGACCCTTAGAATTTCATAGTTTAAAAGGCGACTCTGCGCCTCCTGCCCGTTACATTACGGGGATTAATGAATTTGATCGGGTGTGTGGGGGCGGTCTCGTGCCGGGGTCTGTGTTGCTCGTTGGTGGCGATCCAGGAATTGGTAAATCTACGCTTTTATTACAAGTTGCAGCCCGTTTATCCCAAACCCAAAAATGTGCTTACATATCCGGAGAAGAAGGGCTTGATCAAATTCGTTTGCGGGCCCAACGTCTCAATGTGGAAACAGCCCCCTTAAAACTGGCCTCGGATACGGATCTTCGGCGCATCATTGCTGCCCTTGAAGTCAAAGACCCTCCTCGTTTGGTGATTATCGACTCGATTCAAACCATGTATTTAGATAGTTTGGAATCTGCACCTGGTACCGTGGCCCAAGTACGCACCTGTGCTCAAGAACTCATTCGCATGGCAAAAAAATCCAATATTATTCTAGTGGTTGTGGGGCATGTCACCAAAGAAGGGAATATCGCCGGCCCCCGGGTATTAGAACACATGGTGGATACGGTTTTGTATTTCGAAGGGGATCGGGGCCATCAGTTCCGTATTCTTCGTTCCGTTAAGAACCGATTTGGGGCCACCGATGAAATTGGAGTCTTTCAAATGACCCAACTAGGGTTACAAGAAATTGAAAATCCATCCGCTGCTTTTATTTCTCAACACGAGGAACGGGTCAATGGGTCCTGTATTTTTGCTGGCATTGAGGGCACTAGGCCCTTGCTGGTTGAAATACAAAGCCTGGTGGCGCCCTCCTCTTTAGGAAACCCTAGGCGCACAGTCATTGGTTGGGATAATGGACGCCTTTCCATGGTAATTGCCGTTTTAGAGGCCAGATGTGGTATTTCCTTTGCCGGAAAAGACGTGTATTTAAATGTGGCAGGTGGGCTTCGCATCATGGAACCCGCGGCAGACCTGGCAGTGGCAGCAAGTCTTCTTTCTTCGCTAAGTGGTGAACCCTTACCTGCTGAATATGTGGTTTTTGGTGAAATTGGTCTGTCCGGAGAAATTCGTCATGTCGGTCAAATGGCTGCACGCCTTAAGGAAGCAGAAAAATTAGGATTCAAAGGGGCTATTATGCCCCCCCAAAATAAAAAAGAAGATTTGTCATCATCCAAAAAATTTGGTTTAAAAGAGTTGAAAACACTGGCAGAAATTTTTACTTTCTTTGCACCAATGAATACTAAAAAAAAGGAACATCATGGAATTTATGAATTGGGTTGATATCGCACTCCTTTCAGTACTGTTACTATTTGCGATTTTTGGTTTCATTTCCGGATTTACAGAAAAATTCTTTTCCATCATGGGGTGGGTGGGCGCTGGCATACTGACCACTCATGTCTACCCCTGGCTTAAACCCTGGGCACAACATCATATTTCCAATGAAACGATGGCTAATATCATAACATTTGTGGGCATATTCTTGGTTTTGTTGATTGTCTTTCGTTTGGGTACAAGCTTTTTGTCCAGCAGCGTAAAAGGAAGCCCCCTTGGGGCCCTAGATCGGGGATTGGGAATGGCCTTGGGTGTTTTAACCGGCCTCCTTCTTTTTGCGGCGCTCTGCCTGGCTGACCGCACCTATTTTCATACTTTATCTAAAAATACACATTTTCAGGATTCAAGGGTCTGGAGTTTTTCTATGGTAGCCAGCACTTTTTTGGAAAAATTATTTCCTGACTCTATGGTCCAACCCACCACTAAAAAAAAACATGATGCCTTAGTTCATCACCTTTCTTTGCCACCCGAGACAAAGAAGCGAACAAAGGGTTATTCTAAAGGCGATAGGCAACAAATCACGGCCATAGCGAATAGAAAATCAAAATAATAAACTTGGCCCTCTATTCCAGACCGGGTTCTCTTTTCAAGATCTGAATCACTTTTACATAAAAAAACAGAGAAAACTTTTTGAAAACACACACAATGTGTACATAGATAATTGACTTTTCCCTTTCTAGGCGCTATATCTCGAGCTTAAAGATTTTTTTAGTTGACGGAGACAATAGAAAATGAAAATTACAACCTACAGACCAAGTAAACTTGTTCGCAAGCGTCGCCATGGCTTCCGGTCTCGCATGTCAACCGTAGGTGGACGCAAAGTTCTCAGCAATCGTCGTGCCAAAGGTCGGGCTAAACTCTCTGCCTAGTAAAGATACCAAGATTATTACGCTTAAGAAACGTCATGAGTTTTCTCATGTTCGACATCAAGGTAAGAAAGTAGTTACAAAGTCTTTTATCCTGCAAGGATGTGCTCCTGCTACAGAAATCCCTGTGATAGGACCAAGATTTGGTTTTATTGTTACAAAAAAAATAGGAAACGCAGTTATTAGAAATCGCATCAAGCGTCGGTTTCGTGCCCTGCTCCAAGAACAACAAAAAAGAAACCTCATTCCCGCACTGGATTATGTTCTGATTTCAAAGGCTAATTGTTATGAAGAGCCTTTCGAAAACCTGAAACAGGCTTTGAAATGGGCTTTTTCTAAATACGATCCCCCCTTAACCACCCAGGACAGTACGATCTAAAAAATGATAAAAAAATTTTTCAGGTTTTTATCCTTGCTTACACTCAAGGTCTTTCTTGCTTTGGTTGTGCTTTATCGATACTGTCTTAAATTCATACTGGTCAACGAAGGCTGTTGTTATGAACCCTCTTGCTCGGTTTACATGCAACAAGCCCTAAAAGCCCACGGGCCCTTAAAAGGGGCTTTATTAGGCCTGCATCGAGTGTTAAGATGCCATCCTTGGAAGAAATCTATACACATGTATGACCCTGTGCCTTCTTCTTTTTCTATCAGAAAGGACTTTTTATGGATTCGGAAAAAAGAAATCTAATGCTTGCCATGGCAGCATCTGTTGCCATTTTTGCAGGATATCATTATTTTTATGAACGTCATCAGCAACCTCAGGTGTCACAAACCTTAGCTCCTATAACGTCAAATGAGAAAACTACAGACGTAGTGGCTGTAGAAACACCGACTCCCCTAACCCTTTCATACGAGGATGCAAAAAAAGGACCCCAAGTTTCCATAAAAACGCCTAAGCTTCAAGGTTCTCTCTCTTTAAAGGGGGCACGAATTGATGATTTGCTGCTTACTGACTATAAAGAAACGACTGACTCCAATAGTCCTCCCGTCAGGCTTCTCTCGCCTGCGGGCACAAAAGATGCTTATTATATGGAAGCAGGATGGGTATCTTCAGATAAAAGCATTGAAATGCCGAATTCTAGCACCATTTGGACAGCCAATAAAAATAGCCTCTCACCAGAAACGCCCGTCACTTTGTCATGGAAAAACCCACAAGGGATTGAATTCCGTCGCACAATAGCCGTGGACAATCAGTATATGATCACTGTAACGGACTCTATTTCCAATACATCTTCCAAACCTATTCAGGTTTCTCCGTATAGTCTGATTTCTCGCACCAATCTTCAAGAACCTAATGGGTCTTATGCTCTGCATGAAGGAGGCGTTGGGTATCTAGAGAACAAATTAAAAGAAGAGAAATTTAAAGATATCGAAAAAGAAAAATCCTTCACCTATGAAAGCAAGGGGGGATGGTTTGGATTCACAGATAAATATTGGTTGGCAGCCTTGATTCCGTCACAATCCAGCTCTTCCACTGTCAAGTTCCGCTCGGTGGGGGAAAATCGCTATCAAACAGATTTCACTCAAACCGCTAGAGAAATTCAACCAGGATCCTCTGCCCAAAACACTTTCCACTTTTATGCAGGCGCTAAGTCCGTGGATATTTTGGATGGTTATGAAAAAACATTAAACATCCATAATTTTGATTTGGCCATTGACTTTGGATGGTTCTATTTTATTACGAAGCCTCTGTTTTTTGCCCTTCAAAAACTTTACATGATCCTGGGTCATTTTGGTTTGGCTATTATTGCCCTTACGTTACTGATTAGGGCTGCTCTCTTCCCGCTGGCTAATAAATCCTATCAGTCCATGGAAAAAATGAAGTCTTTGAAACCCCAGTTGGATCGCATCAAAGAACAAGCCGGGGATGATAAAATTAAGCTTAATCAAGAAATGATGGCTTTGTACAAGCAGAACAAAGTAAACCCCGCATCGGGATGTCTGCCCATGTTGCTTCAAATGCCTGTTCTGTTTGCCATTTACAAAGTACTGTTAATCAGCATAGAGATGCGTCATGCGCCCCTATTCGGATGGATCCAAGATCTATCCGCCCCTGATTACACAACCATATTCAATTTGTTTGGCTTAATTCCATGGGATTCCCCTTCATTCTTAATGATTGGAGCACTGCCTTTATTAATGGGGGGCACCATGTACTTGCAACAAAAGCTTAGCCCCCAGCCCATGGATGACATGCAGGCTAAGATGTTTTTGGTGATGCCTTTTATTTTCACTTACATTGTGGCCCAGCTTCCGGCAGGGGTGGTGTTTTATTGGACGCTAACCAATATTCTGGCTATTGTTCAGCAATGGGCCCTACCTAAAATGGGACAACGCAAGAAAAGCTGACATAATGAGCGATTTACTTTTCCCAGCCCAACAAGAAAGCTGGATCAAAACAGGCAAGTGGTTGTTTGCCCAAAGTTGCACCTTCCAAGGGGCTGCGACTCGGATATCGAACTTGCCTGTTCAATCCATCAGTGAGGTGGCCTTTGCAGGCCGATCGAATGTGGGAAAATCCTCCCTCATTAATGCGCTTGTAAATCAGAAAAAATTGGCACGCGTTTCAAATACACCAGGTCGGACCCAGGAAATTAACTTTTTCAATTTGGGGCAAAAAGGAAATTTGGTGGATCTTCCAGGATATGGATATGCCCAGGTATCCAAGGAAAAACGCCTTGAATGGGGTGATTTCATTTATTCTTTTTTAAAAGGCAGGTCAGTCTTAAAACGGGTCTACGTTTTGATTGATAGCCGTCATGGGCTAAAACCCTTAGACAAGGAACTATTCTCGGCTTTTGATAAATCAGCTGTTTCCTATCAAATTGTTTTAACAAAGGCTGATAAGTTAACTGGCCCAGAGAAAGCCGCACTGTTATCTTCGTTCCAAAGCCAGGTTAAAGACTATATTGCTGTTTACCCAGAAATTATCCTGACTTCTTCCTTGAAAGGCGAAGGTATTGCAGAACTACGGGCTGAAATTGCAGCACTTTTCTTACCGACCCCACGAGAAGACTAAGCTTTCTCCCACTCTCCTAAGTAACAAAATGAAACATATGTTGATTTTCCTTCTATCCTAAATTTGTTTTAAAGTAAAAGTAGGATAATTTAAGGAAATACTATGTTTCAAAAAACAATAAAACAGAATGTCTCCATCACAGGGGTTGGTGCACACTCTGGCATTGAAACAAAAATTTCCTTGATCCCTGCCCCTGAAAATCATGGCATTGTTTTTAAAAGAACAGATCTTACCTCAAAAAACATCATTCCGGCTTTGTGGAGTTACGTTACGGATACAAGATTGTGCACCACCATCTCTAATATAAGTAATGTCTCTGTTTCTACAATCGAGCATCTAATGGCCGCCCTATCTGCGATGGAAATAGATAACCTTTTGATTGAAATTAATGGTGCCGAAGTTCCTATTTTGGATGGAAGTGCCCATCCTTATCTTTCCATTCTGGAAAACATTGGAACAACCACTCAAAATGAAAAGAAATCCTATTTAAAAATTCTGAAGCCCATATCCGTTAAACAAGGTGAATCTTGGGCTCAAATAAAACCAGCTCAAGATGGTTTTTCTCTTCATTATACCTTTAGAAATCGCTCTACTAATGCTTTTGAAAGATATACTTCACAGGATGCGCTAAAGGATTTTAAAAACCATTTGGCTCCTGCACGTACCTTTGGATTTTTGGAAGATGTGGAAAAATTATATGCGGCGGGTCTAGCCAAAGGCAGTTCTTTAGAAAACGCAGTTGTCTTTGATGAAGGTAAGGTTCTTAATCCAGAAGGTCTGCGTTTTGATAATGAATGTGCCCGTCATAAGGCTCTAGATGTAATTGGTGATCTGTTCTTAGCAGGAATACCTATTATTGGACATTTCGAAGGATATTGCTCGGGCCATTCTTTAAATAATATGTTGCTTGAAGCGCTGCTAAAGGATAGGTCAGCATGGTCCATCATTACTAAAGATCCCCCAGCTTCTCATCCTCATCATCCAGGGCCATACCAGAGGCATCAGAATATTTCTTTAAATGAGAAGCCCTTAAGATTTGGGACCTTTTAACCTATTAGTCGGGATACAATATTTCCCAACCCTCTCTTCGCCTCATTGCGAATCACAAATCCAATCCCTTCTTCGACTTTAATTTTGGCTCTGGGAAAACGATCAATATAATCTCGTTTAGACAGGGTATCGCTATTAACAAAATCGCCCACATTTTCTGATACAGCCATATCATAAGAAACAACCCCACCATCCTCATCTTCAATTCTCTCATTTTTTTCATCATCTCCAAAGGAATCCCACCACCCTTCTTTTTTTGTCACGGGCACACCTATGGCATTAGCATTATTTCGGGCTTGAAAATAGTCTCGTTTTGCCCGATTAACTTGGATACGGGCCTTAATAATTTTTTCTAAGTCTTCTGTTTTTTCTGCTTCTCTAAAATTTTCTTCAGCGCGTTTTAATGCATTTTGGGCACGTCTTAATACTTTTATATTCTGTTTGGTGATTTGGCCCGGGCGTTTATCCACCACCCTTGCTGCCTGTTTAATTTTATAAATTTGACCAGAAGGTGTTCTATCTATTTGCCACACCGAGGCTCCCATAGGCAATGGCTGTGCCACAGGAGCCCCTAGTTGCTGACCAAATAGATCATTTGCATTAAAGGGATTTGTACCATCATCGAAGGATGAACCAGAGAATACATTGGTATCAAAAGAAGGATTATAACTAGTAGCATCAAGGGAGGGAGTATCAAAACGGGTATTATTAAACGAGGAATCTGAAAAAGAGGGGTTCCCATAGACCTCTCCTCCAAACTGTGTGTTCAGGTCAAAACCAGATGTAGATCCTCCCGTTCCTGAAAAAGGATCCCCACCCATGGGATTAAAAGATGAGTCATTAAAATTATCAAAACCAGCACCCATCATATCTTGATTATCATATTCATCATCTTGCCCTTGATACTGACCATCATTGTTTAAATCCAGGTCTTCCAATTCTAATTCATTATCGAGTGGGGTAACCTGGCTCTCTAATGCCTGTTTCTTCATTTGAACAAGCTGTTCTCTTCCCTCGGTGAGATTATCTTGAGTTTCAGCAATTTCCATAGCTAATCGTTCAGCTTTATCACGATCATTTTCTTTAATCGCCCTAGCAAGTTCAGCCTGTTGAAGGGGAAGCTTATCCTCTGCATTTTGGATACTCTGCTCCATATCCCCTATTATTTGAGTTTTTTCTTTTGCTTCACGAATGCGCTGCTGATGTGCTGTTTCAGTTTTATATAAAGCCTTTTTATACTCGCCCTCTTTTTGCAGCATATTATTTTTAGATTGGTCTAATTCAAATTGATACTGCTGTAATTTTTTCTTAGCCTCCTCAATTGCCGCCACATCATTCCCTGCTTCTGCTTTTTTCAAAGCTTCTTTGGCATCATTAACTTGCTTTTGCTTATCCTGGTATACTTTTTGCGAGCTCTCATAAGCTGCTTGAGCTGTTTTGCAAGTTTCAATATCTTGCTCAGCTTTCTCCAAATCCTTCCGAGCAAGCCTATGGTTGTCTTGGGCTGATTCCAATTGTTGTCCGATACGATTTAACTCTTGGGTTGCTTGCAACTTCTCACGCGACAAACGATCTACTTCAGCCTTATTACCAGAAGCTTGCGCCGCCACAATTTGTTTCTCTAGCGTATTAATTTTTGATTGAGTTTCATTTTTTTTCTGTTCTAAGGCTTGAAGCTCGGAAGATGCCTTAGCCGCCTTACGTTGAGCATATTCTTGCTTAGACTCAACTTTCGAAAGAGAATAATCTTCTACGGCCTCGACAACTGCCATTTTTTGTTGCGATTCTTTAACAATGTCGCCAGTCATTTTTATTTTTTCTTCCGTCGCCACCACCACAGCTTCAGCTTTTTGGATTTCCACAGGATCCTTAGACGTGGCTTTAATTTGTGCCAAAGCTTCCTTGGCTTTTTCCCCTTCTTCCTTGGCAGCCATGTGGGCTTGTTCAGCACTTGCAACCGCAGCCTTCGCCTGTTCTTTTTCGGCCACTGCTTCAGCCGCCTGACGTTTGGCTGTTTCTTCAAAAGTCTCGCTTTTTGCCAAAGCTGTATTTGCCTTCTTTTGCGCTTTTTTCGCTTGGTTCTGGCTATCCTTTAGTTCTTTCAGGGCCCTTGCTTCTTCTTTTTTGGCGTCTGCTAATCTCTTTTGGGCATCCGCTTTCTCCTGGGGGGTCCCCACCTTAGCTACAGCTAAATCAGCTTGGGCATCCAGCACCTTCTGCCGTGCGTTAGCATGGTTATTTTCTGCAGCAGATAAACGTGTTTTGGCTTTTTCGTGCTGGTCCTTGGCATCTGCAAGGGCTGCTGCTGCCTTTTCTTTCTCGGCCGCAGCTTTTAGGGCTTTCCTTTCGTCAGCTGTCTGGGTTAAGGCTTTCTTATTTTCTGCTTTACGGGCAGCCTTCGCCGAATTTTTTTTGGCTTTTTTCAAATTGGCTTCTGCTTTTTTCTTATCAGCCTCGGCTTTTTTAATTAATGCTGGATCTTTCTTATCCTTAGCGTCTTGTAGGTTTTTCTCTGCGTTCGTTAATTTTGTGGCGGCCTCATTTTCAGTATTTTTTGCTGTTTTGGCTTCTTGAGCCGCTTCTTCGGCTTGCTTTTGTGTTTTATTGGCTTTTTGCAATTCTTTTTCTGCCTCTTTGGCTTTTTGAAGCTGATCTTCTTTAATCTTTGCGGCAGCCACACGTTCTGCGCGTGCTTCTTCTTTTGCCTTTTCAGCGGCGGCAATTGCTTCCTTGTTCTGGGGATTTTCTGCCCTTAACTTCTGAAGCTCTTCATCTGCTTTTTCTTGCTTTTTTTTGGCCTCAGCTTCTTGTTTTTCCCCAGCCTTTATTCCCTTTTCTGCATTTTCTTTTTTTTCTTCTGCTGCTTTCTGAGCCGATGATTTCTCAGGGGGTTGTGCAACTTCATGGGCAGCAGATTCTTTTTTGTCAGTTTTGGTAGCAGGAGTTTCTGTCCCTTTTTTCATCTCTTTGCTTAAGACAGAATCAGACTCAAGAATTTCTAAATATCCATCCTCTTCTTTATTCGCATAGCTGCACAAAAACGTGACCGCTATAAAAAAACAAACAAAAGAACGTTTTATTTTCATGGAGCGATTAAGAATTTTCCCACTCTGCATCACTGGCTCCCTGCATGGCATCTCTGGGGTCTGGTTGATTTTGAATATTTTGCCATTGGGCTTTACGGTCGTCTATTTGTTTACCAACGGCGTTCAAAATATTATCTGTTCTTAATGAATTAGCATTTCCACCCCGGGCAACAGGCCTGGGATTAGGGGCAGGATTTGCCCTCACAGAAGCTGACCTTGACCCCAAAGAAGGCAACGGAGGAGCGGCAGGTATAATTCTGCCGCTCTCTGGGGATATTGATTCAGGCCGAGCAGTTGGTGAAGATGAGTTTAACCAATCTTCTGGGGGTGGAGGCAATGCATCAAAATTTGGCGCGGAGGATGAATTGGCAGGTGTCGTAGCCTTCGCATTTGCTTGAGCTCGAAACTCTTTAACCAAACGGCGATCTTCTTCCCCTAATTGATCCCAGACTATATATTTATTTTTCAAATATGTATCTAGCATGCGACCTCGGCGTGCTTGAACCATCGATGCCAAATTCACTGCGTCAGAACCAGAGGCTTGGCGCATTTGGGTGGGCCGCACGGTAGTTGATCGGGCAAATGAAGATTTAATAACACCAGAAGAAAGCCCAGGCTGAGCTGCCTGATTCATTAAATTAATATCTTGAGTTGTTAATTGAGAAGAATCAAGCCGACCCTCATTAATCCGACGAGCCAAAGTTTCAGATCGTTCCCCCATCATATTTTCATTCCTAGTCGGAACAGAAGATGGCGCAGCATACTGGGCCTGACTAGCCAGAGCATTATTTCTCTGAACCGTCAGCCCTGCACCAGACCCTGCTGGAACAAAATTTTGGGATGTCATAGTAGGTGCCAAAGACATGGCCCCAGACATCTGGTTAGTTTCATTCGTCATCAGCGAGGTGCCAGGACCTTGAACTAATCCTCGATTATACCGTTCTTGAAAATCTAATCTACTTTTCAGTTCTTGTGTAATTTGAGCCACTGCTGAGGACAGTGTTTTCTTAAGTTTGGAGTTATTATTTTTCCGATAAACAGCTGTTAAATAAGCGCGAAGACGCATTAAGGAATTTAAATTTACCTCGTCAAGCTCGCGCCGTTTATGAAGATTATTAATAAGAATGGCAGACTCTTGGGCTAGCCGTTCTATGGTCGGATAAGAATCTTTGGGAAGGACAGATGTGGACAAATCAAATTCTACGCTGGCAGGCGTTAATTTTTGATTTTTCCGGGAACGCATATTTTGGGGGGATACCTTGATATTGGCAGGAAACCCTACCCCGGACAATCCACTATCTACCCATAGTACGAATGCAATAAGAACAGCAGATACCTTAAGAATATAGATCATTATTTTTCCCTGTTAAGTGTGCCTCTTTTTAAGTATCAAAGGTTTTTTTACAAAAAGCAAGAATCAACAGTAAATAACAAGGAACATAATCGATTTTTAGATTTATCTCTCGCTTAAAAGAAGAGCAATGATAGATTCGCTTCACGAGAGAACCAATGTCTTAAAAAGGCAGGAAATATCTTTATTTAAATCTTATTAAATGTGGACATCCCTACTGGGAGTATGGTATACAAAACTTACCTTAATAAATAAAGGTTCTTGTCGCGGGGTAGAGCAGCCCGGTAGCTCGTCAGGCTCATAACCTGAAGGCCGCAGGTTCGAATCCTGCCCCCGCCACCAATTCAAAAAATCAACACATAGCCCTCCCAGTATCAGAACCATGAAAAGGTCATTTGTATTCATTCTTTTCAATATGCTCGATGGTATATAAAAAAGGGCGTCTATGAAAAAATAATTCCAAAATTATTCAGGATTATATTATTGCTTTTCATAGAAGCTGTGAAATAACTCCAACAAATCTTTTTTGTCCTTATTTCTAATTAAATCCTTAATTTTCTGCTGGTTTTTTTTAATTGGATCAAAATCTTCTGTCTCGAACCAAAAAGGATATCCAGCTACGCTTTCATATATTGCATCATCATTTGGCTCAAATTCGAATATCCTAATAAGAAATAAATCTTCACAAGGACGAATTCGTTTTTTAAAATGCTCGTTTGCCAGCGCACTCTGGTTGCCCCACTTTTTCAGAGCATCTAAAACAAGAAGAGGGTCGATATCATTCGTAAGATCTCTCACGAACTTTTCCCGCTCTTCTCCTTCCAATGGGCTCAGTTTAATAGCCGCATCTTCAGGGAACATCGATCTTGAAACAGCAGATAGAAAAAGCGGACTCTTTTCTAGCCTCTTCTAAATCAAACTCTCAGGTTATTTTTACGCCAGCAGGATGTGGATTCGAAGATGCCTGGCGCAGGGCACGCAAAATCTCAATATATTGATTTGAGAGTGATTCCGCACCCGCACCCGCACCCGCACCCGCACCCGCACCCGCACCCGCACCCGCACCCGCAGATAACTGCAAATTGAAAACGAATACAAATCCTATGAATATTAATTTTTTTTAAACATTCTTAAGGTATTAATTTAAATTTGATAAATTTACTATTTTTGGACAATCCTTAAACGTCATCTTTTTTTGCAGCGTAGATTGATATTTTAACTTCTATTAAGTGCGCCGCCCAAGGCACTCTGAATAAAAAAACCCAGCTTGAAAGCTGGGCTTTTTTTATTTTTGAAAATGAAACTTATTTATACAACCGAAACGTAAACCCGGTCTTGGGCCTTGCGTGAAAAAACCACTCGTCCTGCGGTTAGGGCGAACAAGGTATGATCACGACCCATGCCTACGTTTTCACCAGCTCTTACTTTGGTGCCACGTTGACGAATGATAATGTTCCCAGCAATAACGCTTTGGTCGCCGAATTTTTTAACACCTAAACGACGCCCTGCTGAATCGCGTCCGTTTCTCGAGCTACCGCCCGCTTTCTTATGAGCCATTTTTTAATCCTCTTTCTTCGTTGATGCTTTTTTGGGCTTGGAAGCAGCTTCTACTTTTGCTTCTTTTACAGCCGCAACAGCCTTTTCTGCTGCTTTAGAAGATGACTTGCCATCTTTCAAGATATCAACAATTTTCAACATAGTCTTATGTTGTTTGTGTCCTTTTTTCCGACGATAGTTATGACGGCGTTTTTTCTTAAAGATAATAACCTTATCGTCACGTGTATGTTTTTCTACAATCGCAACAACCTGGGCCCCCCCTAATAAAGGATCACCAATAACGGTTGAGCTATCTGTTCCCACCATTAAAACTTGGTCTAATATAATTTGTGAACCTACAGCTGATTCAATTTTTTCCACCACAACCTTGGTGTCTTTGAAAACTTTATACTGCTTTCCGCCTGTACGTATGATTGCAAACATTTTTTTATCCATGTAATTTCTTAATAGTGTTTTTTCTAGACGCCCGCAGCCTGAAAGTCAAGGGTAAACTTCAAAATATTCAATATTTCAGAATTTATCTTTCGCCTAAACCGCCCCATTTTGTTTTTCCACAGACTGTATTATACTAAATAAAAAAAACAACCTTGGTATAAATTAATGAAAGCTAAAAAAGAGCTAAGAGTCCTGCAAGTATTGCCCGCCCTTGAAATGGGGGGGGTAGAACGGGGCACAATTGATGTGGCCATTTTTCTAAAACAAAAAGGCCACTTCCCGGTGATTGCATCTTATGGGGGACGCCTCGTATCTCACCTTAGGAAAAACGGCATCATCCATGAATATCTACCATTGCATTCTAAAAACCCCTTCACCATGTGGATGAACATTGTCCGCCTAGAGCGAATTATTCGAAATCATCAGATCCAAGTAGTACACGCCCGCAGCCGCGCCCCTGCCTGGAGCGCCTATTTTGCGGCGAAAAAAGCCAAGGTCCCTTTTATTACAACGTTTCATGCAGCTTATCCTTTCCAAAGCACCCTCAAAAAGGTCTATAATAGTGTAATGACAAAAGGAAACAACATCATTGCTGTCTCTAAGTTCATTTCAAATTTTATACAACAAAAATATCAAGTCACCCCCAAGAAGATAGTTTCCATCCACAGGGGAATCGATCTGGAAGTTTTTGACCCCGAAAAAGTCACCCAATCCCGAATTGAGGCTGTTATTTCTCAGATGCAACTACCTGATGATAAATTTATTGTGCTCTTGCCGGGACGACTGACGCGCTTGAAAGGACACGTGGTTTTGTTAGATGCCCTATCACGATTAAAACGCGATGATGTGGTTTGTATTTTTGTAGGGCTTGCCAAGAATTCTGAATATATAAAAGAGCTTGAGGAACAAGCCCTGAACTATCAACTCAGAGACAGACTCTACATTTTTCCAGAGTGCAAAGATATGCCTGCCCTCTATAAACTGTCCACTGTAACAGTATGCCCCTCTATATGCCCCGAATCATTTGGACGAACCGCGGCCGAAGCGGGCGCCTTAGGATGCCCCGTTATTGCCAGCAATCATGGGGGACTTCCGGAAATCATTCTTGATGGCGAAACTGGCTTTCTATTTCCCCCAGAAGACAGTCGAAGCTTGGCTTATATCATTGAAAAAGTATTGGATATGCCGCTAGAAGAACGTCAAAAAATGCAACAAAAGGCCATCGCCCATATTCGCAAGCATTTTGACAACACTATTATGCTCACAAAAACTCTAAAAGTTTACCAAGACGTTTTATCTCACGTATGAAAACCATTTTAGTTATTAAACATGGCGCATTGGGAGACATGATTTTTGCCATGGGGGCTTTCAAAGCGATTCGTGATCACCACTCAGATGACAAGGTTATCCTTCTCACTTCCTCTCCCTTTAAAGCCTTAGCTGAAAAATCTCCTTATTTTGATGAAGTTTGGATTGATGATCGGAAGCGTCCCTGGCAACACCCCTTGGAATGCCTCAGTCTATTCCGCACCCTGAAAGCAGCCAACTTCTCAATTGTGTATGACCTTCAACGTTCCCGCAGGACGCGACGGTATTTTCATATCATGAAACGCTTTTTTTCCTCTCCCCCCCTATGGAATGGAATATTTGAAGGATCTGATTTTCATTATGACATTCCCTCTGTTTATGTAGATCACATTTTGAAAATTAACGAGAATCAGATTAAAAAAGCAGGCATTAAAAATGTCCCCAGCCCCGATTTATCTTGGTTAAAAACAGATATATCGCACATTACCTTGCCAAAAAAATATTTCCTTCTGGTGCCAGGCACATCACCTGGACAAGGTCACAAAAAATGGCCCGCCCCTTTTTATGGACAAGTAGCCCAATACATTTGGAAAAAAGGCTGCACACCTGTGGTGTTAGGAACGGCCCAGGAACAATCTGAATACGATGAAATTTATAAAAGCTGCCCCAATGCCATAAGCTTGTTGGGAAAAACAACTCTTTTTGATATTCCCGAAATTGCACGCCATGCTCAAGGCGCCTTAGGGAACGATACAGGACCCATGCACCTTTGTTACTTCAGTGGATGCCCATCGTTGTATTTATTCTCTTATTCATCAGGGGTGAATTTATGCGGCCCTACCGATGGGGTAAGTAAAGTGTTAAAGAAGGAAAGTTTGCGCGAGCTAACCGTGAATGAAGTCATAAAAAATTTGGTTTTTAAAAGTTGATCTTTATGCTTTTCGTACCCAAATACAATTTCTTATTCTAAATATTCTTTCAAAGCTTTATTCATGGCTTCAAAACCTGATTGTGTTCGGGGCTGAATTATTTTCCACAATAAGGAAACCAATAACCCAGAAAAATATTCCACTTGAATAAAAAGAACCTTATTTTTTTCCAAGGGAACAATTTCAAACATGTGGGCCCCATCAAACAGCCCCTTGATCACAAACTTCCCCTGCCACGAAAGTTTTTGCTCCTTATCTACTTTAATAAGCTGGGGAGAAAAGGACATTTTCTTTCCTTTAGGGGAACAAATTGTGACTTTCAGCTGGCTCCCTTCTTTTAAAGGCCCCTCAATATCCATAATAAAAGGGCTCCATTTGGCATAGCTTTGAAAATCAACCAAAGCATCCCAGACTTTTTTTGCAGAACAATTGATTTCAATTTGAGTTTCTATTTTTCTCATTTATAAAGCCCCTTTTAAAGACTCAATCGCATGGGGAATATGACTTGATACTCCCCCGCACTGGGCTAGGTCGGGTCGTCCCCCGCCCCCTTTTCCACCCAAAGCAATCGCCACCGGCTGAATAAGGTCCTTGGCATTATATTTAGAAACCAAGTCCTGGGTAACGCCCACAAGAGCTGTGGCTTTATCTTCAACAACAGAAGTTAAGAATATAATCCCTGATCCCACTTTCTGCTTCAAGATATCCATCAAGGGCTTAAGGTCGGCCATGGGCACATCTTTTACCTGATGAATCAATAATGCAATATTGTTAATTTCCTCCAGACTTTCCTGACTCTGAACCCCCGAAGAAGACTTAAAAGATTTAACCTGTTTTTCTAGCTGCTTCTTTTCTTCCACCAAAGCTTCTAACCGCGCGGGCACTGCTTTTACCCCCACCTTCAGAGTTTGTGCCATCATAACCAGGCTATTTTCCATGTCGGCCACATAGTCTTCCACAGCCAATCCTGTAATTGCCTCAATTCGACGCACACCCGAGGATACCCCCGATTCGGACAAAATTTTGAACATGCCTATATCACCTAGGCGTTCCACATGGGTCCCCCCACAAAGCTCAACCGAATACACATCATGTTCATGACCCATGGAAACCACACGCACCTCATCCCCATACTTTTCTCCAAACAGAGCCTTAGCCCCCGCTTTCATGGCTTCCTCAGGGGTTGAAGTTTGCGTTGAAACCAAAGCGTTCCCGCGAATCTGGGCGTTAATATCTTTTTCCACTTGGGGTAAAATTTCTTTAGAAACAGCTTGCGGGTGACTGAAGTCAAACCTTAAACGGTCAGGCGCCACCAGGGATCCTTTTTGGGTAACCGAGGACCCCAAAAAACGCCTTAAGGATTCATGCAACAAATGGGTAGCCGAGTGATTCGCCCGCAACCTAGTTCGACGATCCTTATCAATGGTCAGGGTCACCGGGTCTCCCACTTTAAGATGCCCCTTGTTAAGGGTTATTTCGTGCACAATTAATCCATCCACTTTTTTTAAGGTGGCGGTTACGATGCCTTTAGAGTCAGCCCCCAGGAACAGCCCTTCGTCTCCCATCTGTCCGCCCGATTCCCCGTAAAAAGGGGTCTGATTGGCAATTAAGAATCCCCGGTCCCCCTCTTGCAAACTAGAAACAGACTTGCCCTCTTTCACCAAGGCCAAGATAGAGGCCTCAAGGCTATCGGTGTGATACCCCACAAATTCGGTGGAACCACATTTTTCCCATAGGTCAAACCACAAGGCTTCAGTGGAACTGTCCCCTGACCCCACCCAGGATGCACGGGCAGATTCTTTCTGCTGTTGCATCAATCGGGTAAATTCTTCCGTATCCACATTGATATGTCTGTTTTTTAGAATATCTTGGGTTAAATCCAAGGGGAACCCATAAGTATCATAAAGCTTAAACGCAGCCTGGCCCGAAAGCACAGGGTTACTTAGGTTTTTCACTTCGTCTTCCAAAACCTTCACACCACGGACAAAAGCATCGCTAAACCGTTCTTCTTCCAGGCGAAGTGTTAAAGTGATCAACTCTTGGGCACGCTCTAACTCGGGGTAGGCACTTCCCATTTTTTCAATTAAGAATGGCACCAATTGGCATAGTAAAGGTTCATTAGCTTTCAACATATATGCATGACGCATGGCGCGACGCATAATCCGACGCAATACATACCCACGGCCTTCATTCGAGGGCAGCACACCATCCGCGATCAAGAAACAGCTGGCGCGCAAGTGGTCCGCGATCACCCGCTGTGAAATCAAATGATCTCCTTCCGTGACCGTTTTTGTTTTTTCAGCCACAGCCACCACTAATGTTTTTAACACATCTGTATCATAGTTATTGGTCACGCCCTGAAGTACAGCCGCCACCCGCTCTAACCCCATCCCCGTATCTACCGAGGCCTTGGGCAGCAAAATCCTGGAGCCATCCTTTTGTTGCTCATATTGCATGAACACCAAATTCCAAATCTCCACAAACCGATCACCGTCCTGCTCGGGCGTACCGGGCAATCCACCGGGAATATGGGCGCCGTGATCATAAAAAATTTCGGTGCAAGGTCCGCACGGCCCCGTGTCCCCCATGGACCAAAAATTATCGCTGGTGGGAATGCGGATAATTTTATGATCGGGGAATCCCGCAATTTTTTTCCAAAGCCTAAAAGCTTCGTCATCTTCCGAGAATACCGTAATATAAAGTTTCTCAGGCGACAGTTTGAACTCACCTGTCAATAAATCCCAAGCATATTTAATGGCTTCTTCTTTGAAATAATCCCCAAACGAAAAATTTCCCAACATTTCAAAAAAAGTATGATGACGGGCTGTATACCCTACATTTTCCAAATCATTATGCTTTCCCCCTGCCCGCACACATTTCTGAGCAGTGGTCGCCGTGGTGTAGGGGTGTGTTGCAAGGCCAGTAAAAACGTTTTTAAACTGAACCATCCCCGAATTGGTGAACATAAGAGAAGGATCATTATGAGGCACCAGAGGGCTGGACGAGACCACCTGATGACCATTTTTTTGGAAAAATTTTAAAAAAGTATTGCGAATATCCTGGGTATGCATGGCTTTTTCCATTTAAAAGGGTTGAAGGCTTCAATTTACCATCCCCTTATTAAATTGCAATCGGATAGTGAGGCCCCTCAGATATGTGAATTCATTTCAGACGGTTTTTGATAAAAATATAAATCTAGTAGCTAGAAAAAAATTACTCAGAAGAATATGGATTGGATGATCATCTCAGTAAATATTTATTTATAAACTGAAGAGTTAATTGTAAATCAATACATAAAAGAATTATTTTCAGTCTTTTTTTTCAACTCGGCATGCTTTATCATTGCAAGTTATGATAGTACAAAAACAATCTCTTATTTCTTTCCAGAACGTTGGCCTTACTTTCAAAGGCAATGTCCGGTTATTTTCTAAGCTAAGCCTAGATATAAAAGAAGGTGAATTTTATTTTTTAACGGGCCTTAGTGGGGCTGGAAAATCAACCCTTCTTAAAATGATGTATCTGGGGTTGCCCCCCACTACAGGGCATCTTTATCTATTTGGAGATGAAGTGGGTCGCATATCAGAAAATTCCATTGCCTATATCCGGCGAAAGATCGGAATTGTATTTCAGGATTTCCGGCTTCTTCCCCACCTCACCACATTAGAGAACGTAGCCCTTCCCCTGAAGGTCAGGGGTATTGATACCCGCAAAGCCCGTCAACAAGCCAAAGATCTTTTGGCCTGGGTGGGCCTAGAAGATGTTTTAAACAGCCTTCCCCACACTTTATCAGGGGGGCAACAACAACGGGCAGCCATTACGCGTGCGATCATGGGTAAACCAAAGCTGTTATTGGCTGACGAACCCACAGGAAATGTAGACGAGGAAGCTGCCCGAAAAATTTTATACCTTTTCGAAGAGTTGCATAAATCTGGCACCACCATTGTGGTGGCGACCCACAATCGATCCTTTGCAAAGGAATTCAACCATCCCGAGATTTTCTTGAAAAAAGGCCAAGCAAGCCTTTTGAATCAAAGATCACTGGTTACCGAGGTTTAATGAGCATACGCACAGATCTTCCCCTGCAAAACGATCCAGCCACCCGATTTCTCCCTTGGATTATGGGTCTTTTAATTTACTTAGCCAGTCTTTCCATGATGGTGGGATTAACGATTAATACGTTAACTGCTCAATGGATTCACGGTCTGGAGGATGTTTTGATTTTAGAAATTCCTCCGTTTGAAATCAAGACAGACGATGATCAGGACCCAGGAACAGAATTAAAAATCCTGCAAATGATCCAATCCACTCCTGGACTAGGATCTTTTAAAACTGTGGCTTTGAAAGATGCCTTAAGCAGCATGGGTCATTTATCATTAAGCGAAGAAGATACTCAATTCCTGCCCAAGCTTTTGGAAATACGTGTCACAAATCGCCAAGTCTTAAACTTAGCTAATCTTAAAAACAATCTAGCCACCCTCTCGCCCCATATTCATATTGAAGACCACAGTGAGACACGAAATTTGGTGTATGAAATTGCCCAATCCACCAAAACCATCAGTTTCGTGGTTGTAAGTTTAATTGTGCTGGCCACCATTTCTATTATTGCGTTCACCTCGCAGACCAGTTTGATTATTCATCGAAATGTGATTGAAATTCTTTATTTGGTGGGGGCTACTCGGTCGTATATAGGCAAACAATTCCAATCTTATGCCCTGCGTATTGGCACAAAGGCCAGCTTTATCAGCCTTATCTTAGGGGCGCTCACGTTATTGTGTTTTTCCTTTGGAAGCGCGCATCTTTTATTCATCGAAAAGTTCATTAAATTTCCTTTAATGATTGGTGTATTTTCTGTGACCGCTTTCTTTATTACCCTTTTTATTATGATATCTGCCCGGTTAAGTGTGCGGATTTCCCTTCAAAAATCCGATTAGACGATAAAGCAAAAGAAAGAAAAAAGAGTGCTTAAAAAATTATTAATTCTAATCTTTCTAACCTGGATAGGCGGATTTTTTATCTATCTTTATCAAATTAACCATTTCACTAATTATCCCATTTCAGCAGACGGTATTGTTATTCTAACAGGGGGACGAGATCGTATTGAAAAGGGCCTTCGTCTTTTAAACGTGGCCCCTGAAAAGCCCCTCCTCATCACAGGCGTTCGAACAAAAGGCCAACTGCAAGAAGTGGCCTCTACACACTCTCCTACTAGCCAAATTGATCTGGGGTTCAAAGCCACAACCACCCGCGAGAATGCCCAAGAAATCGCAGAATGGAACAAGATAAAACTGTGTAAATCGTTGCTTGTTGTCACGTCTCACTATCACATGCCCCGCAGTCTTCTAGAGCTCCAAGCAGCCCTGCCCACTGTCAAGCTGATCCCCTATTCAATAGTGTCATCTTCTTTTCAAAAAAGAAAATGGCTAAAAAAACCTTATTTTTTGTATCTTCTTTTCAAAGAATATAATAAATATTTGGTTGTCCTATCCGAAATGTATTTAAAGTCTTGAACCTCATGGTCCGATCTTTCATTTTTAACATTTTATTTTATACCACCTCGATTGTGGGCCTTATTTTCTTATGCCCCCTTCTTTTGATCGGGAACTATTTCAGCCATCGCATCCCACGTTGGTGGTCTTTGTGGGTTTCGTGGCTACTTAAAATGGTATCCCGCACACACTATAAAGTTCAGGGCACCATTCCTTCGTCAACGGTTATTTATGCAATCAAACATCAATCAGCCTGGGAAACCATTGCCTTAAACCATATTTTAGAACGGCCGGTGTTTGTGTTAAAAAAAGAACTGTTATGGATTCCTTTTTTTGGTCTTTATCTTCAAAAAGCGGGCATGATTGCATTAGACCGCGGGGGTGGCCTTAATACGCTGAAAAACCTAATCAAGCAAACCAAAGATCGTGTTGCACGTCACCGCTCGGTAATTATTTTTCCGGAAGGGACCCGGTCGGCCCCCGGAACCCATAATCCTTACAAAAAGGGTATCTATGTTTTGTATAAAAACTTGAATGTTCCCGTGGTGCCAGTAGCCCTAAACTCGGGCGTATATTGGCCACGCCGCACATTCATGAAATATCCGGGCACCATTCATGTGAAGTTTTTGCCATCCATTCCCCCAGGCTTAGCCGAGGATGTCTTTATGGGGCAACTAGAACACACCATCGAAACCGAAAGCTTGAAACTTTTCAAGAAAAGTTGAAAAAGAAGATAATTTTTAACTTGCCCCACCCTTAAGTTAATGTTACTTATCGCTCATGTATGCGGGGTGTAGCGCAGTCCGGTAGCGCACCTGGTTTGGGACCAGGGGGTCGGAGGTTCGAATCCTCTCGCCCCGACCATATGATTCTTTATAAAACTTATCCGTAGACCTTATCTGTTTTTTAACCTAAAGTATGCTTGGGAAAAATAGTCATGGAATTTATGGAGACAGATATAGTGGTTCAAGAACGCGTCCTAAGCGTTACCGAGCTTTCTCTGCATCTCAAAAAAACCATTGAATCCCAGTTCAAATCTGTTCGTTTACGCGGCGAAATTTCTGCATTCAAGCGCCACTCGTCGGGCCATGCTTATTTTTGTTTAAAAGATGAAGAATCAGTGATCGACGCCATCTGCTGGCGAGGCACCGTTTCCCAGCTGTCTCTTATACCAGAAGACGGCTTAGAGGTTATTTGCCAAGGGCGCATTACCACTTACGGTGCCCGTTCTAAATATCAAATGATTGTGGAATCCATGGAATTGGCAGGAATGGGTTCTCTTTTGAAGTTGTTGCAAGATCGCAAGGAAAAACTGGCCAAAGAAGGATTGTTTGATCCGACGCGAAAAAAACCTCTGCCTTTTATACCCCAAAAAATTGGGATCATTACCTCGGCCACGGGGGCCGTTATTCAAGACATTTTGCATCGCATAAGCGAGCGCTTTCCCTGTCATGTTATTTTATGGCCTGTCACTGTCCAGGGGCCCACGGCTGCGGGGGAAATTACTGATGCGATTGAAGGGTTCAACAAAATTCAAGGCGACCTAAAACCAGACTTACTCATTGTGGCCCGCGGTGGGGGCAGTTTGGAAGACCTTTGGTGTTTTAATGAAGAAAATGTGGTCAGAGCAGCCGCAGCCAGCCATATTCCTTTAATCTCAGCCGTGGGACATGAAACGGATACAACTCTCATCGATTTTGCATCCGATCGCCGGGCTCCTACCCCCACCGCAGCAGCTGAAATGGCAACCCCCGTGCGGCTGGACCTTATAGACGCAACCCAAACCCTCCACCACCGATTAAACATGGTGACCATCAATCATGTGCGTCATTTGCACACAAAAGTTCAAAGCTTGGGGCGTGGGCTTATCAGCCCCAAACAATCCCTGGAAATAAAAGCCCAAACCCTGGACGACCGATGCGAACGCTTAATGGTGGCCCTTACAAAGAAACTTCAACAATGCACCCAAGATGTGTCTTTTGCGAATCATCGTCTTTCTCAGGTGCGTAACAATGCTTTAATTCGTGCCTCACAGTCCTATCACCGGTGGGCACCTTTGCTAGAAAGTTATTCCTATGAAAAAACTTTGGCCCGCGGATTTGCCATGGTGAAAGACCCCCAAGGGAAACCTATTACCTCAGCCCAGCGTTTAAAACTTCAAGAAACAGCGCACCTACAATTCTCAGATGGTGGTGTATCGATTAAACCCTTACCTTAAAGGGTACGCGCACGCCAATCCTGAAGATTCTTAACTGTAATTATTTTCTGCTGTGATTTGACTTCTGATAAGTCCTGATAAAGCTGGGATAAGGGCACAAAAACTGCTGTTTTTTTCTGTTGACGGACCCAGTCTTTCAACGGCGCTAGTTGTCCCTTTTTCGCGCTTACCCACATAATCAAGTTGCCCCTCTTGATGGTTTGTTTCCTAGAAGGAGAAAAAAAAGAAACGTGATGGGGTTTTCCGCCAATTAATCCTTTTTTCTCTAAAACAGTAAGGCCATAAGGACCAGTTTCCGGTTCGGTTTCTATAAATCCCACTACACGAGACACATCTGGAAAAAAGCTATTTTTATTATTTTTTTTGCCAACAATTTCATAGCCTTTTTTCCAATACTTTTGGGTTAAATGTGTCCTGTTGGGTAAGGATTGGGGCAGAATAATAGTTAAAGGAATACCTAAGCCGTCCAAAATTTTCCATTCTTTATTCGGCAAAGTATCGCTACCCTCGACCAAAAGTACTATTTGGTCTTTACCCCGGGGAACCCGTACTGCTTTTTGTCTGCTCTTCTTCCAGGCATCAACACTAGAAAAAGAAAGAGATTTTTGCTGTTCTTGGGCTTTAAAAATTTGTAACAACAAGGGGTCAGAAGGATGAGGAGAAGAACTCTCTTGGGCTTCCTCATCGCTGATTTGCTCCAGAACAGGATCTTCATTTCCTACGAAATCTTTATAAGCTTCTTCTTGATACTCCTTCGTATCAACCTTAGAAGATAGCGGACTTTGAACAGGAGAATTTATCTTTTTCCCTGGACCTAAAAGCCCCCCTTCACCAAAAGGATGAAAAAGAAAAAAAGCCCCTCCTGCCCCCCCGATTAAAACAAGCACTAATAAAACAGGAATAATACGTCGTCGACGCACTGATCTTTTTTTCAGTGCCGAAAAGTTTCTAAAAGAAGATGGATTGGGTGATCGCATTAAGAAAGGCGCTTTTTTAATCTCATAACACGATCAAAACGATCATCGATTTGTTCTTCCGTTAACAAGCCTTTATCAATAGCGTTAGTAATCACTTCAATGAATTTCTCTGGTAGCTTGGGGTCTGGTTTAAAGCCCTGAATGCTGGCCGCAGCCATGGGATTATTAGAATAAATAACCATATCATTCCCTACCTGCAAGGCTTTAATCGCCGCTTCTTCAAAGGTGAATTTTTCTTGGATAGCCGACATATGCAAATCATCACTAATGATAATTCCATCATACCCTTTCTCTCTTAACTTATTAAGGGTGGGTGCAGATAGGGTGGCAGGATACTGCGCATCCAAGTCTGCATTAAAAATATGGGCCGTCATAACCGCATCCACTTTACCTTGTTTGGCTAATTGAAAGAAGGGCTCCATTTCTTCCTCATGCCACAGGCCCGTCACATCCACAAAACCTTGATGACTGTCTTTTTTGGCACTTCCATGCCCTGGGAAATGCTTGATGCAGTTTAACATTCCCTCTTCATGGAAGGCTTCAATCATAAGCCCTGCATATTTCACCACCGAGTCGGTATTGTTTCCATAAAGCCGGCCAATTTCGCCTAAAATCGGACACAAATAATCCTTGGGATTGGTATCCACGCAGGGGGCAAAATCCCAATTAAAATCATACTGCTTTAATTCTTGCGCCATCTGCCGATACAAGGATTTAATTTCCGACGGTTCTTTTTTCATCATGTCTTCTGGTGATAGAAATCCTTTAAATCCTTTTTCTTTGGAAAGCCGTTGAACTTTTCCACCTTCTTGGTCCACGGTAACAAACACCGTAGGTAACCCTTCCTTCGCAGCCACTTCTAAGAAAAGTTGATTCAAGTGTTTAATTTGCGCCCCATCCTGAATGTTATAGCCATAAGGAATAACCCCCCCAATGCGGGAAAGCCTAATATCCTCCAAGATTTTTTGGACACCTTTATCGGTTTCAGACTTTCCTTCAAACCCTATAATTATTAATTGTCCAATTTTTTGCTCTAATGTTAATTCAGGTTTCACTTCGTCATTCCCTCGTTAAATTAACCCACGCTTAGAAAATTCACGCCTTATTTCGTCTCTTAATTTAGCAAAGGCTCGCTCTTCTATCTGCCGTATGCGCTCCTTAGATACCCCTACCTCTTGGGCGATCTGCTCAAGTGTATGGGGGGGCTCATACAAACGCCGCTCAGATAGTATTTTTATCTCACGGGGGGTTAGGTGGTGTAAACACTGTTTTAAAATTTCTTTTTGCTTGAAGGTTTCGTCCATTTCAATCAGTTGGGTCTCTTGATTGGGTGCATCGTTTTCTATCCAATCTTGCCATTCGCCCGAATTATCGTTTCCCAATGAGATATTTAATGAAGCATCTCCCCCGCTTAAACGCTCCTCCATTTCACGCACTTCCGATTCATTCACATCTAACTCCTTTGCGATGTGGGTTATATCTTTATCGGTCATACCTTGGAATTGATCATCCAATTCTGAAATTTCTTTTTTCATCCGTTTTAGGTTAAAAAATAACTTCTTCTGCCCCGCTGTGGTGCCAATTTTTACCAAAGACCAACTTTTCAGAACATATTCTTGAATGGATGCTTTAATCCACCACATGGCATAAGTTGAAAAACGAAATCCCTTCGAAGGATCAAATTTTTTCATCGCATTCAAGACACCAATGTTCCCTTCAGCAATCAAATCTGCCATGGGAAGTCCATATCCCCTATATCCTGCTGCCAATTTAACAACCAATCTCAAGTGACTAGTAATCAATTTTTTGGCAGCCTCTTCATCTTGTTGTTCATACCACTTTTTGGCCAGTTCATATTCTTCATCGGCCTCTAAGTAGGGATAGTTTTTTATCTTCTGGAAATAAGCCCTGACTTCATCAACTGATTCCGTGGAAGGGGTATCATTTTCCTCATCAAGAGGTTTTTTTTCTTCATGAAGGTCGTCGATCATAAGGTCCTACTTCATTTTTTGTTAAGGCTGGAAATTGCCCCCTCAGGGTGGACAAAAGGCGCTGATCTAAAATGTTTAGTTTGTGATCAATATACTTCCGAATTTCAGGAATATCTTCTTCTGTAAGGTCATTCTGCTCGGAAATTCGGAAATACATTTTTCCCTTTCCATAAAGGGGCTGGTTTTTGAATTCAAAGCTAAAAATCACATCCACATTCAATCTCTTTAACGAGCTAACAGTTGGATGGGGCTCTAGATTTACACGTCCTTCTAGCAAACACAAAACAGCTTCTCCCTGTGAACCAGAAGCAACTATTTTATTATGCGCCCATTTGTCTAGTTCTAGAAGATAGTCCAAGTTTTCCCCTCGTCGAACAGGAACTTGGTTAATCACCGTAAAGCTTTTGAAGTCTAATCTTAAAGGAAAGGGATTAAATGAAGGTTTTTCAACATCATGATGACAACCTGTTATGGCTAATAAAAGCGCAGCACAAGACAGTCGTATTCTCATATAAAACCTCCTGTCAAAAGTATACACTAGTTTTTTTTAAAAACACAATCACAGAAGGATTAAAGAGTTTATTCAAATTTAGGGTATGGATCCAATGCCAAGCTTAAGTACTGTACAAAAACCTCACCTACTTCTATGGTACCATCCTTATTCAGAACCAAGGCTTCGGGTTCATCGTCATCAAAAGTATCATTCAACATATCTGGCGACACATTAAAGGGGAAAAGGGATAGTTTGACCATTTCATCTATTTGGTCAGGCAATTCTTTTAAGCTGACGACACAAGACTGCATAACTTCTGCCTTCAATCGAACAGAAACTTTTAAGGGGGAATCCCCCAATTTACCCTCAATCTTACCCTGAACAGTAAAAGATTTCATGGAAACCAAGTCTAACCGTTTGGCCAGGGCTTCTTTTTCTTTTTCGGTGGCCGTAAAAGTAATCGAAATGGGCAAGTTAGAAATTTTTTTAATATCTATTTGCCGGGAAAATTCTGGTAACAGAAGGGAAGGAGCATTAGAAATTTGGGAACCTTTATTGTTTTTCATTTTATGACCATATTTAATTAGTCTATGGTTTCTATTGTATCATCAAAATTTAGGGTTTTGTATCATTTTAGAAAAGCACAAGACTTAATGGTGGTAGATGGGGTGGGATTCGAACCCACGAGAGGCTTGCACCCCTGCCGGTTTTCAAGACCGGTGCCTTCAACCGCTCGGCCACCCATCCAAAAGATTACCTCTTTGTGTCAAAACTTTGTCGCGGGGTCAAGAAAATTTATTGTCTGTTTTTTTTAACTGTGCGATACATCGTATTTAAAAGGTAGAGGCACATGAACATCTTGCATAAAATATTTTTTGTTTTTCTAATTTTCTTTATGGGACAAATAAATAGTCATAACAATCTTTCCCCTGAATTTGCTGACTGGGTTAACAAAGAATTAAAACCCTTGGCCTTAAAAAAGGGCATTTCCGAAGAAACCCTAAACCGTGCCCTTAAAGATATTCAGCATCTTCCCACCGCCATAAAATTAGATGGCAGCCAGCCCGAACAAAAACAAAATTTGTCAGAATATCAGGAAAAACGCATCCCTCCCCGCCTTAGCACGGCCCGAAAAAAAGCCAAAACCCATAAAAAATTATTGGAACATATCCAATCTAAGTACGGGATTCCAAAGGAAATTATTCTTGCTTTATGGGGTCTAGAATCTAACTTTGGTAAAAACACGGGTCAATTTATTACGGTACATGCTTTGGCCACCTTAGCCTTTGAAGGGCGACGCCGAGAATTCTTCACCAAAGAATTAGTAGAGGCTTTAAAAATTCTGCAAGACCAAAAAATGGAAACCCAGCATTTAAAAGGATCGTGGGCAGGGGCTCTGGGGCAATGTCAATTTATGCCCAGCACTTTTAATGCCCACGCGGTGGATGCTACTCAGAAAGGATTCAAAGATATCTGGAACTCGACGGAAGATGTTTTTGAATCCATTGCAAACTATCTATCTAACTCGGGCTGGAAATCCAATGAAAAATGGGGGATTGAAGTCATCCTCCCCCCGGATTTCGATGAAAAATTGGCAACCCTGGACACCCAAGAATCCGCTTCTTATTGGGCTAAGTTGGGTGTGAAGCCTGCCCGATCTGGGGAATCTTTACCCAATTTAAAAGGCTCGATTATTATCCCCGCAAACCATAAGAAAGCTTTTCTTGTTTACAATAACTTTCGAGTTATCTTAAAGTGGAATCGTTCAATTTGTTTTGCTTTAACCGTCTGCCAATTCGCAGATCAAATTAAGTCGTAAAAACATGGTATATGCTCCTTATTCTTTTTTTGCAGTCTTCACCTCTTTGCTGTTGTTAACGGGATGTTTGCGTGATCAAAAACCTGAAAAGTTATTACCCCCCGAACCCGTAGTCATTAAAGCAGATGTTACACCCCAACCCTCCACATCAACCCAACCTACATCTACCAACGAACCCACCTCATCGGAAATAACGCAACCGACAGAGCCCCCAAAACCCCTTCCCACCTGGGCAAAAACAAAAGGTGAAGGTGTGTATAAAGTGGGAAAACCTTACAAAGTAAATGGGGTATGGTATTTCCCAGCCGAAAACCCACGGTATGATGAAATTGGATTTGCGGGCACATACCCCAAAAATTTCCATGGCCAAAGAACGGCTAATGGAGAGATCTATGGCCGGGATCTTTTAACCGCCTCTCACAAAACATTGCCCCTGCCTTCAGTGGTCCAAGTGACAAACCTCAACAACAATAAATCTTTGATTTTACGAATTAACGATAGGGGACCCTTTGTAAATGACCGCCTGATTGACTTGTCTGAAAAAGCAGCCGAGCTTTTGGAAGTGAGCCAAGATGGCCCCACAAAAGTTCGAATTGAAATTTTGAATCAAGAATCCCAGGAAGCTGCTGGCGCCGTTCAAGGTTCCGAGAAGGCCGTTCTCCCCTCTCCCGCCTATCCACCTTCGATCAAAGAATCGGGCACCTCCAGACCCTCAAAACCTGAAGCATTTATAAATGTGGCTGCCACAACCGTTGCATCGACTACGTCAGATAATTTGTTCGACAAGTCTGATACATCCAATACAGAATCTAACGCAGTAGAAACGCATGAATCGGTACAAAACGAAGCAGCCTCCACTTTACCGCCGGTAGAACAAGTCAGCGCCCCCGGAAAGGCCTATTATGTTCAAGCCGGGGTTTTCAGTAATGGCGAAAACGCAGAAAAATTAGCCTCAAGCCTCAGCACCATTGGTCAAACCGAGAACAGCCTTATCTCTGTAAAAGGTAAAGATCTTCACCGCGTAAGGGTGGGGCCCTTCTTTTCCATGGACGAAGCTTCGGATGCCCTAAAACGCATTCAACAGAACAATCTTCCTGATGCTGGCATAGTAGGGAAATAATGACTAAACACGCTTCTTCTCCCCTATCTGCCAAATTTATCACCTTTGAAGGGGGAGAAGGTGCAGGAAAAACCACGCAAATTCAAATTCTTGAAAATTTTTTAAAAGAAAAGGGCTGCCACGTTTTAAAAACCCGTGAACCAGGGGGAACAACAGGGGCCGAGCTTCTAAGAGCCGCCCTGAAAGATCATCCCGAAACCCATTGGGACCCCATTTCCCAAGTTCTTATTTTGTATGCAGCCCGGCGGGATTTGGTTGAAAAGGTTATTAAACCCGCATTAGCCCGAAACATTTGGGTATTATGCGATCGGTTTGCGGATTCTAGTTTTGTGTATCAAGGCCACGCGCAAAATCTAGGTATCGATTTTATTCAAACCATCCACACGGCCGTATTAAAAGATTTTCAGCCAGACCTTACCTTCTTTTTCGATCTGCCCCCCCAAGATGGATTAAAACGAGCCCGCAATCGCAGCCATAAAGATTTCTTTGAATCTATGCAGATGGACTTTCATCAAAAAGTTTATGAAGGGTATAAAATGCTGGCCCATAATAACCCCCGTTTTGTGACAGTTCCAGGACACATTAACTCCACCGCCCTAAGCCAAATTATTTTTAAGGCTTTACAAGAGAAGTTTTCTCTTCCACTGTAATCCCATGACACCCCTTTCTTCAGATTTATATGCAGATTTAAAAAAATCTTTCTTGAACGGTTTTCAATCTCGCCCTCATCATGCTTGGATTTTAAAAGGCCCGAAGGGGGCGGGCAAAGTGCAGTTTGCCAAAGAATTAGCCGCCCATTTACTGGGGGAATCGGATGATCATATCGCGTCCAAAATAGACCAAAATGCCCATCCCCACTTTTTGTACATTGCCCCCACCGAGACCAAAAGCATTTCGGTTGAACAAATTCGTCATATTTTTCATTTTCTTCAGCAAACAGCCGCGGATGGCGGATGGAAAATAGTCGTAGTGGATAGTCTTAATACTTTGACTGCTAATGGGACCAATGGTCTGTTAAAAATTTTAGAAGCCCCCCCTCCCCGATCCTTGTTTTTATTGGTCCATCACAATGGTCAACCTCTGTTGCCCACCATCTTATCCCGATGTGCCCAGTTGTCATTCGACCCCTGCGATAGCGCTCTTCTTTCATCCTTGATACCCCCCTCAATTGCAGAAAAAGAGCGTTTGTTTTTGTTATCCCTTTCCCAAGGCCAGCCCAACCGTCTGAAAACATTACTAGATAAGGATGCTCTATCTTTATACGCCCTTTTTGATGAAACGCTTAAGGTGTTTGTTCATGAAGATTCTATTTCAGACCTACATGCCTTTGCCCAAAAGATCTCCAAAGATACAGAAAAAATGGATTTATTTATGGAAATCTTAGAGTGGTGGCTCCATACCTCGGCCAAGGAAATTGCTCTTAATACATTCAATTTTTTTAAATTTTCATCGTCCCTTTCCCTTTTTCTGCCCATTCACCAGCAAATATACACATTTATTAAATGGAAAAAAAATATAGATCTTGACGGGCGTCAATTTATTCTGAATATTTTCTTTGAATTAAAAAAATTAAGGGCCCCATGAAACCTACATATTATATTACTACTCCTATTTATTACCCTAACAGCACTCCCCATATTGGGTCAGTTTACACCACTGTATGCTGTGACATGTTGGCCCGATTCAAAAGACTGGATGGCCACGAAGTCCATTTTGTAACCGGCACCGATGAACATGGGCAAAAAGTTGAACAAGCAGCACTGGACAAAGGCCTAACCCCCCAAGAGTTTGTAGACGGCATCTCGGAGAATTTCCGAAAAGTATTACCCCTTTACAATTTATCCTGCGATGACTTTATTCGCACCACAGAAGACCGTCACAAAAAGGGGGCCAGCGCTTTTTGGTCCAAACTGGTGGAAAAAGGAGATATCTACCTAAGCCATTATGCAGGATGGTACTCGGTCCGAGACGAAACCTTTTATACAGAAAGCGAACTGGTGGATGGCAAGGCCCCCACAGGCGCCCCCGTGGAATGGGTGGAAGAACCCAGTTATTTTTTTCGTCTGTCGGCCTGGCAAGATCGTCTGTTGAAATTTTATGAAGAAAACCCCGATTTTATTGGCCCCGAATCCCGCCGTAACGAGGTGATCAGCTTCGTAAAAAGCGGTCTTAAAGACCTTTCCGTTTCCCGCACCACCTTTAAATGGGGCATCCCCGTTCCCGGTGATGACCATCACATTATGTACGTATGGATTGATGCTTTAACAAATTATATTAATGCTGTGGGATACCCCGATACAGCCAACCCTAATTTTCAGCGTTTTTGGCCTGCAAATCTGCATATGGTTGGTAAAGATATTTTGCGCTTTCATGCTGTATTCTGGCCTGCCTTTCTGATGGCGGCCGACTTGCCCCCACCCCAAAGGGTCTTTGCCCATGGATGGTGGACCGTGGAAGGCGAGAAAATGTCGAAGTCCTTAGGTAACGTTGTAGATCCCTATGAATTGGTGGGAAAATATGGAGCAGATATCGTTCGATATTTCTTAATCCGAGGCGTTTCTTTTGGCAGCGATGGCGATTTTTCCGAATCCGCCCTTGTTCAACGTGCCAATTCCCAGTTATCCAATGAATTTGGAAACCTGGCCCAACGGACGCTCAGTATGGTTCATAAAAACTGCGGCGAGAAAATTCCCACTTTGGTCCAAGAATTCTCGTCAGAAGACCAAAAGCTATTGCTCCAAGCCCAAAACCTGCTGGCCACCTGTCGCACGTTTATAGAAAAACAAGAACTTCATAAATATGCCGATGAAGTCTGGAATATTGTATGGGCCGCCAATAAGTATATTGATGAACAGGCCCCCTGGACCCTGCGCAAAACGGATACCCAACGCATGGACGTGGTTCTTTATACGGTTTTAGAGGTTCTCAGATACATAGCCATTTTGTTGCAGCCCATCATTCCGCATACTGCTGAAAAGCTATTAGATAGTTTGGGTGTCGCAAAAGATCAGCGCACCTTTTTAAATTTAATGCCAGCCCATTCCTTAAAGCAGGGTACACCTCTCTCTGCCCCCTCACCCCTGTTTCCACGCCTAGAAACCGAGAAATAATCATGTTTGTGGATAGCCATTGTCACCTGAATGATCCTAAATTTAAAGAGGATTTACCAGATCTTTTAGAACGCGCAAAAGCTATGCAGGTGGGGTGTATGCTGACCATTTCAACCGAGCTGAAAGAAGCAGAAGATTTGGAACAACTGTCCGAAACCTATGATCAAATTTATCATACAATTGGCGTACATCCTCATGAGGTAGAAAAAGAAGGGGTGCCATCTCTTGAATCTTTATTGACTAAGCTGCAACACCCCAAAGCTGTAGGTGTTGGAGAAACAGGCCTAGACTATTATTACGAACACAGCAATCGAGCCCTGCAAAAAACCAGTTTCCAACATCATATCCAAGCCATGAAAGAAACGGGGCTTCCCCTCGTCATCCATTCGCGAAATGCGGAAGAAGATATTCTTCAGCTATTAAAGGAAGAGAACATCCAACAGTATAACAATCCAGGTGTCATTCATTGTTTCAGTGGAACGGCTGCCTTTGCCAAAGCCACCTTGGATCTAGGGTTCTACATTTCTTTATCGGGTATTCTTACGTTCAAAAACGCCGAGGAACTGAGGGAAATTGCGAAAACCATTCCCTTGGATCGGGTTCTGATTGAAACAGATGCCCCCTACCTGGCGCCTATTCCCCATCGAGGCAAACGGAATGAACCTGCCTTTGTGGTCCACACAGCCGAACATTTGGCTAACCTAAAAGGGGTCCCGCTTAAAACAATACAGCAGGACACTACCCAGAACTTTTTTAGGCTCTTTTCAAAAGCAAAGAAGGAAAATTTCATATGAAGGTCATTGTTCTTGGATGTGGGCACGCCTGTGGCACGCCCTTGATTGGTGAGCTATGGATGAATTGTAACCCCCACAATCCCCGCAATCGACGCACCCGACCTTCAATCATTCTTCAGCACCATCATAAAAATATTTTAATTGATTCTTCGCCCGATTTAAGACACCAACTTTTGCGTGAAGGGATTACGTCCATTCACTCCACTCTCTACACCCATTCCCACAGCGACCATGCGCATGGCATTAATGATCTAGGGATTATCAGCCGCATCGAACAACGCCTGATTCCCGTATTCATGGATCGTGAAACGTTTGCGGCTTTGAACCAATCTTTTGGTCATGCCTTCCATAATGATATCCCTCACTATGCCCCTTTTTTGGAAAAACATATCATTAAACCACAAGAAGAATTCTCTTCAGGTGGGCTTACTTTTTTGCCCTTTGAACAAGATCATGGGTATGGCATTTCCTTAGGGTTCAGGGTCGGTGATTTTGCCTATTCTACCGATGCGAAAACCTTGCCTGAAGAAGCTTTTCAGGCCTTGAAAGGTGTTAAAACCTGGATTGTGGATTGCTTGTCTGAACAACCACACCCCACACACTCGCACCTTGAACAAACATTGGAATGGATTCAACGGGTAAAACCTGAGCGGGCGATCCTGACCCACCTGGGGCCCGTATTAGATTATGATGCCTTGTTGGCCAAACTCCCCAAAGGGGTAGAGCCTGCCTATGATGGCATGCAAATAGATATTCCTGTTTAACTGAGCGTTTTTAGAAACTCGTATACCGCCCGAAGTCCCATCACTTCTCCGCCTTCTGGGCGACCGGGTTTTGAACTCAGATTCCAGGCCATCATATCCAAATGAGCCCATTGAACATCCTCGGACACAAATTTTTTCACAAATAAAGCTGCCGTAATGGCCCCTGCATAGCCCCCACTAGAGCAACTATTGGTGTCAGCAATCGCACTACGTAAAAGCGATGCATATCCCTCCCAAAGGGGAAGCTCCCACACAGGGTCCTGGGCCTTTTCCCCTGCTTGTTTCAATTTTGTGGCCATTTCTGTGTGATTGCAAAACAAAGCCGATAATTCTGTCCCCACAGCCACGCGCGCTGCCCCCGTTAATGTGGCAAAATCAAATAAGTAATCTGGCTTTTCTTCGCAAGCGGCCGTTAAGGCGTCCGCCAGTAATAACCGGCCCTCGGCATCCGTATCCCCGATTTCAACCGTTAATCCCTTACGTGAGGTGATGACATCACTGGGACGATAGGCATTTCCACTGATCGAGTTTTCAGCTAGAGGCAAAATAACCCTCAGTCGTAGGGGCAGTTTCGTCCGCATAATGAGGTCAGCTAACCCTAAGGCTTGGGCCGCACCCCCCATGTCTTTTTTCATAAGGCTCATATTGCCGGCTGATTTAATATCCAGCCCCCCCGTATCAAAGGTCACCCCTTTCCCCACCAACGTAACTTTGGGGTGATTTTCATTTCCCCACACCATATCTACCACATGGGGTTTGTGATCAGAGGCCCTCCCCACAGCATGAACCAATGGGTATTGTTGCTCTAGATCTGTTCCTTTAATAGTCTGGACCTTAGCTCCATTTTTTTTGGCAACCTTCTGTGCAATATCTGCAAAAGCTTGGGGTGTAAGATCACAAGCGGGCATATTAATCCAATCTCGAACCCTACAGGAGACGTCCAATAGAGTTTCTAAAGAATCTAGGCATCCCTCAGGCACCCATAAGGTGGGATGGCTTGCAGGTTTCTGGTCTTGGGTTTTATAGGATAAAAAAGTGTACTGTTCCAAACCCCACCCTAAAGCTAAGGGTGCATAGTCCTCTTTTGCTATGTTTTCAAATACATAAGTATACTCTTTGGGCACACCCCGGGCTATTTGAGCACCTTCCCACATGGAAACAGTTTCTGAAGCTCCCCATAAAACTTTCGCCAACCGCCCTGTTTCATCGGGAATCAAGCATATTTGGGCCAAACCTGCCTTAAAGCCCAAGGTATCAATCCATTTTTTTTCCACGGAAGATAAGTGGTGCTGAAACTGTGAAAATTCCGGGCCCTTAATAAAAAAAATAGGAACCGAATGTTGTTTTTTTAGTGTATAGACTTGACTCATGTAAACCTCTTGCTCTACCTTTCTTTGTACCATGACACATTCGTTTTCCCCAAATACTTCCGACCACTTCCGGCATATTGCTAATGCTTATTCCCATTTTTTAATTGATATGTGGGGGGTTGTTCATAATGGGGTTGAATCCCTTCCCGGTGCTCTTGATTGCTTGGAAAACCTCAAAGCCCATGACAAGACAATTCTGTTTATTACTAATTCTTCACGCCCGGCCGCTGACCTGGCCCACCTGGTTTCCGGAATGGGCATTCATCCTGGCCGCCACTATGATTATATCCACAGTTCGGGGGATGCGGTTATCGAAGGACTTCAAACCCTCCATCCGGATTTAAAAGGCAAGCCCTATTATTATTTGGGCGATACGGTTCATGGGCATCCCTTGCTTCCTTTTGTCTCCGGCGACTCCACCCCCAATCTGGATCAGGCAGCCTATATTTTATTTACAGCCCTTACCCCCTTCACCGATATGGTACTCGAAGAAGCCCTAAAACTGAATTTACCCTTGATATGCGCCAACCCCGATGTGGTCGCTATTCATGGGAAAAATCTGTCCTACTGTCCAGGGCTCGCTGCCCAAAAGTACGAAAAACAAGGCGGAAATGTCATTTACTATGGCAAGCCCTATCCCCCCATTTATGAATCTGCTTTAAAGAAAATGGGGTCCCCATCCCTGAAAAATGTGGTGGCAGTGGGCGATGGTCTACATACGGATATTCAAGGCGCACAAACCATGAAGATCGATAGTGTCTTGATTCATGGGGGCATCCATCAAGGTGACTCCCTGGAAATATTACAAAAGAAATTCCAAACAGAAAATATTTACCCCCACTATATTTTGCCCAGATTTTGTTGGTAAAACATAATCATTGAACTTTCTAATATACCCATGTATTTTAGAAAAAATTGTAGTATCCGGAGATTTAGGCAATGTCGAACATCTTAGAAGAAATTAAGCAAGAAGTAGAACAAGAACGATGGATGGCACTTTGGAAAAAGTATCAAAATCACGTTTATAGCGCCATTGCAGGGATCCTGGTCCTTAGTGCCGGAATTATGTGGTGGCAAAACAATGAAACGGCCAAAATTTCTGCCCAATCTAATGATTACACCCAAGCCCTTATGATGGTAGAGTCCGACCCCAACCGGGCTTTTAAAATTTTTGAAAACATTCCCTCTAAAGGTGAAACCATTTATGCCACCCTTGCCCGTTTTTGGGTGGCCTCCATTCTTCTAGAACGTGGCGATCAAAAAGGCGCAAAGGATCTTTATGAGATTATTTATAAAAATTCCAGCGGACTTTTCACTTCGGGCAAGAAAAAAGCCCTGGGACAATTGGCTCATTTAAAAAGTCTTTATATCGATATCGATACCGTGGATCCTGAAGTCATCATTCAGAAAGCCAAACCCTATGCTGAAAAAAATTCAGCATGGAAAGGCTTGGCTCATGAACTTTTAGGCCTGGCCCATTTGAAAAAAGGCAACAAAACAGAAGCCTTGGCACATCTAACCCAAATCACATCAGATACCACCACACCAGCCCCTGTTAAAATTCGGGCTCAGGCCATTATTAACTATTTACATACACACCAATCATAACTATGAATCTATTTTTCAATTTTTTACTTTTTGTAGGCACGCCTCTTCTTCTGTTATTGCAGGGATGTACAACATCAAAAGAACCCTTGGTTGGAAAAAGAACCGAGCTTATGCCCACAACTGTATCATTGGAAAAAGATCCTGAAGCGGAAAGCATAGAAGTCACCATAGAAGACCCCGTTGCAAATATGGACTGGCCCCAACCAGACTATAATGCCGCCCATAAAATGCCCCATGTGGAAGCGGGCGATTTAAAAAATTTGGTTTGGAAAACTAGCATTGGCCAAGGCAACACAAGCACTGGCTTTTTATTGTCTACTCCCCTCATAGAAAATGACACCATCTTTACCCTTGATACAGAAGGATATGTAAAAGCCAAAAGTTTGCAAACGGGCAAAGATATCTGGCGCCATCGTCTTGAAATGAAAAATCGTAAGGAAAATTGTTCAGGCGGCGGGATTTCCCTTGGCGATGGTAAAGTATTTGCTGCTTTCTCTTCAGCAGATGTTGTTGCTTTAAATAACAGCACCGGTGAGGTTATATGGCAGACTACGCTTGCCCATTCGATCCGATCGGCCCCGACTTACTACAAAGGATTCCTGTATTTAATCACTAAAAACAATCGTTTGATTTGCCTTAGTGCTGCCAGTGGCGAAAAAATATGGCAACAAGAAGGCAGTGAACATTCATGTGCCCTCGTAGGGGGAGGCGCCCCCGCCCTTCAATACGACACCTTAATTGCCCCCTATTCTTCTGGGGAAATATACGCCTTAAAGCGCGAGAATGGCTTCCCACTGTGGGCAGAATCCCTCAGCGCCCTCAGAGTATTTAGTTCCGCCTCCATGGTATCCCATATCAAGGCGTCTCCCGTGATCGACCAAGATATGATTATTGCCTTGTCCCAAAGCGGAAGAATGGTGGGTATGGAATATCGAAGTGGGAATATCATATGGGAACGGGAAATTCGCGGAACCTCCACGCCGGTTGTTCATGGATCTTTTATTTTTATGGTTACTACCGATCATCAAGCCCTGTGCCTCGTACGTGATTCAGGCAAAATTGTATGGGTTACAAAACTGCCCGGTTATGGAACGAACATAAACACGTCCAGCAAATTATCCTATGCAGGTCCTGTACTCGCAGGTCATAAGCTGCTCATTTGCGGCTCGGAAGGTAAAGCCTTTTTCTTAAAACCCGCAACAGGCGAGATGATCAACCAAATCAACCTACCCGGTCCGTGCTACCTTCCCCCTATTGTGGCCAACAAAGTCGCCTATTTCTTAACTGAATCAGGCACCCTTGCGGCTTTCGAATAAAATGATCACGATTGCCCTGATTGGGCGCCCCAATGTGGGCAAATCTACTCTTTTTAACCGCTTGGTTGGAAAGAAAGTAGCCCTAGTTCATGACGAACCAGGGGTAACGCGCGATCGTCGATTTGGCACAGGACAGATAGCGGATATTACTTTCCAGTTGATTGATACACCGGGCGTAGAATCGGCCAATCTTTCAAAATCGGCATCCATATTATCAGCGGGTTTGTGGCAACAAACCGAGCATGCCATAAAGGATGCAGACTTATTGTTATTCATTCTGGATGGCCGGGAGGGCGTAACGGCTTTGGATGAAGAATTTGCCCGTAAAATCAGGAAATCGGGAAAAGCCTGCCGTATTGTTGTGAATAAAGCCGAAGGCAAGGCCGCGGATCAAACTCTTTTCGAATCTGAACAGTTGGGTTTTGGTTCCCCCGTCCCCGTGTCAGCCGAGCATGGCGAAGGCTTAGTGTTGCTTTATGAAGTGATTCGGGATTTCGAAGACACATCTGAGCTTTCTAATCTCACCATGCCCGAAGAATTGGGGTCAGAAAACGATCTAAACCCGCAAGATCAACAACACCCCCTCAAACCCTTTAATATTGCCATTGTGGGACGCCCGAATGCGGGGAAATCAACCCTTATTAATCAAATTCTTAAAGAGGAACGCTTTCTAACGGGCCCTACGGCCGGGCTTACGCGGGATACTCAATCCGTTTCCCTAAAATGGCAAGGCCGGGATATCGAGCTATTTGATACTGCAGGCCTTCGTAAGAAAGCCAAAGTCCATACCGTGCTAGAAAAAATGTCTGCCCGTGAAACAGAAAGGGCGATTCAATTTGCAGAAGCCGTATGTCTGGTGATTGATGCCACCACCCCCCTCGAGCGCCAAGATCTTACCCTTGCCCATCATGTGGTTGGTGAAGGACGTATTTTGCTTTTAGTCCTGAATAAAATTGACCTTCTTCCCGACGTAGATTCTTTTTTAAAAGAAATGCGTCTTCGCATTAAAGAAGAGCTTCCCCAGGTGGTGCAGCTGTGCATGGTTCATGTTTCTGCTTTGGCAGGCCGGAATATTGATAAAATATTCATCAAATTATTCGAGCTTCATGAAACTTGGAACCAGCGCATTTCAACAGGAAAACTTAATAATTGGCTAACGGCTATCCAAGCCCATCATCCCCCGCCCTTGGCCAAAGGTCGACGAATCAAGATTCGGTATATGACCCAAATCAAAACACGTCCGCCCACCTTTGTGCTGTTTGTCAGCCAAGCTAAAGAGCTGCCCGAAAGCTATCTCAGATATTTAAAGAACAGATTGGCTAAGGATTTTGGGCTGCATGGCGTGCCCTTACGACTATCGCCTCGATCTGGCAAAAACCCTTTTGCCGATAAAGACTAGTTTAAGAAATTTATTTACCCTTAACTTAAATTTTGTATCTGTGAACCGAGATTTCTCAACACCCTTGGGCATCCCTCTTAAACTGGCAGGCCCATGGCCTTTTTCACATCTCTCAGAATACCATTAGCCACTTGATTTGCTTTAGACGCCCCCTCCTCTAAAATAGCATGCACATGATAGGGGGAACTTTTAATTTCAAAAAACTTTTCACGAATGGGGCTTAAAACAGTGTCACACACATAGGCTAAGGATTCTTTAAATTCAGAAAAATTCTTGCCCGCATAAACATCACAGACGGCTTGAGGCGCAATATTTTTTAAGGCGGCATAAATATGAATCAAGTTTTCCACTTCTGCGCGACCTTCCAGGGCATCGGCGGAAGCGGGAAAGGAGCCTGTGTCTGTGGTCGCCTTTTTGATTTTTTTGTAAATAGTGTCCCGATCATCTAATAGATTCAAACGTGACCCCTCAGCTGGGTCTGATTTGCTCATTTTTTTTAGACCATCTTTAAGGCTCATCACCCGTGTGGCAGGACCCAGTATTTGAGGCTCGGGGGCTATTAACAATTCTTGCTTATAGGTTCTGTTCATTAATTGGGCCAGATCACGGGCCAGCTCAAGATGTTGTTTTTGATCTTCGCCCACAGGCACATGGGTTGCGCCATAAGTTAAAATATCCGCCGCCATTAACACAGGATAAGCATAAAGGCCCAACTTTTGCTTATCTTGCTGTGAACCTGCCTTGTCCTTGTACTGTGTCATGCGGTTCAACCATCCCAAGGGCGTATGACAAGCCAAGAACCAACAAAGCTCGGTATGGGCTGGCACCATGCTTTGAATAAAGATGGTACTTTTTTTTGGCTCAATACCAGCCGCAATATAGGTGATTGCCGTATCAATAATATGTGCTTTCAGTTGTACCGGATCTTGGGGCACAGTGATGGCGTGTAAATCCACCACGCAAAAAAAAGATTCGGCCTGGTGCTGAAGGGTAACCCAATTTCTCAAAGCCCCTAGATAATTGCCTAGGTGCAGATGGGCCGTGGGTTGAATGCCTGATAAAATTCGTTTTGTCATGATTTCTGTTCCAAGGGTTCAATTCTATTCATGGCTTCATCAAATTCCCGGCGTGTAAAGGCTTTTAACAGGAATACCAAGCCTAAATAAACTGCCCCACCCAATCCAATATACAGCCCCAATAAAAGGAAATCATAAAATATTTCCCGGCCGAAATAGGGCAATACTAAGGGCAACACACTTTTAAGCACTAATCCCATTCCCGATGAAGCTAAAATTAATTTAAGCGCAGACGATCTTAATCGCCGATCAAATACAAAGTCTGTTTTTTGAACTAGGCAGATCATTAAAATAGCCACATTAATCCACGAGGCAACCACACTGGCCGCTGCAATTCCATAATAGGAAAAGAATCTAAATAAAATAAAGGTTAAAATTAAGTTTGATCCAATTGAAATACTAGCCCCCAGCATGGGAATAAAGGTATTGTGCCGGGCAAAAAAGCTGGTGCTTAAAATTTTAACCAATACGTTAGAGGGCAACGACAAAATATAAATAGAAAGAATGGTGGCAACTTCTTGGGACATTTCAAATGTAAATCGACCATGCTGGAAAAGGGTCATAATCACCGGCAATGCAATAAAAAACAGGGCTGCGGTGGCCGGAAAAGTTAAGAAAAAGCTAAATTGCACAATTCGGTTCTCTAAATAGTTAGCGTTATGATCTTCATGATGTCCCAGCTTTTGGCTCAACAACGGCAAAAGAACCGTACCAATGGCAATTCCCACCACACTTAAAGGAAATTGGTTAATTCGATCTGCATACGCTAAATAAGAAACGGCCAATGGCACAAACGAGGCCACACTATTAGAGACCACCAAATTAATCTGATACACACCCGCACTGGCCACACCCGGCCCCATTCGGCGCAATAACAGTTTTATTTCAGGGGTAAATTTAATAGGCCTGAACTTTAATTTATATCCCATATTCCAACAGCTAACCCATACCCAAGCTAATTGCGCAAACCCTGCAATCATCACCCCCATACTCAGGGCCCAGCTGGCTTGTTCTAAGCTAGAAGTGGGCCACAACAAAGATAAGATACAAAATACATTTAACAATATGGGGGCCGCCGTGGCCGCCGCAAATTTGTGCAACGAATTTAGTATCCCTGCACACAAGGCGGCCAAAGCAATAAACAAAATGTAAGGAAATACCAATCGGGACAATTCGATACCCAATTCAAACTTAGACGGCATACTTTTAAAGCCAGGGGCTAATATTCCCATGACTTCAGGCATCCAAAATTCAAATATAATAATCAGGATAAAAAGACTTAAGGCCAAAAGGGTAAATATACTAGAGGCAAATCGTATGGCTTCTTTTTTATTTTTATGTTCATTTAGTCGGGTAAACAGGGGAATAAAGGCCGAATTCAAAGCCCCTTCCGCAAACAGACGGCGAAATAAATTAGGCAGTCGAAAGGCCTGAAAAAAGATGTCCGAAATGCCACTGTCACCAAAAATAGACCCGATCATCACATCCCGACAATAGCCCAACAGTCGACTAAGGAGAGTAAACCCACTTACGGTGGCGATGGATCGGAAAAAAGTCATATTTTATTTCCGAGGGCTTTTTTCTCCACTACTTTCGCCTGGACGTGGAACTCTTAGAGGCACTGCTTGCAGAAGCCTCAACTATTTTTTTCTGGGGTTTGTTTTTTTTCGTTTTCAAGTTTTCAATCAGCTTTTTAATACCACCCTGCTGTAAAATGGCAGAAAATTCAGAACGTTGGGTAAGCGCCATGCTGACCCCTTCTACAACCACATCAAAAATCTTGAAGTCTCCCACTTTTGTGGCATACATGTGCCATTCCAAGGCTATTTTTGAATCATTTGGGCGAATAATTTTACTGGATACAATCATGGTGTCTATTTTTTTGTCCACCACCCGGCTACTTTCGACTTTGAATGTTTCCTGATTATATTCCCCAAAACGGGCTGCATACACACGAACCACCATGTCCTTAAACAAGGACAGGTATTCTTTCATATCATCTGCGCTCACTTGGCGGCGGAAACGACCCAAAACGAATTTACCAATCCGTTCATAATCAAAAGCCTTTACGAACAGTTCCTCAAATCTTTTGCGACGTTCCGTTTCACTTAATTCTTTGCCTGTCAGGGTTTTTATCCCTTTGTTGCCCAGGTCCTGAATGAAGCTTTCAGCTTTTTTACCATCTTGGCTCACAGATAAATCCTTCTGCGACACGCTGGCTACGCCAGAAAGTACAGGGAACAATCCCACAGCAAAAAATAAGATTAAATTTTTAAACATTTTCATCCAGCTCCATATCATCATCAAACATAAATTCATCCACAGATGGCCTGCTGTAATGAACCTTACCATCCATTCGATTGGCATCCATGTATTGTTTATAAAAACTTCTCATGGCCGCATAAAAATCCAAAGAATTTTCGCGGAAGCTTTTAATATCCTCGGTGATATTAGCCCGCGCTGTTAGGAATTGCAAGCTGGTGCGCCAATATAGCCACGATTCCTTATCCTGTTGACGCGCATGGTAATTGATAGGATCCATAATATAGTCACCCAACAGCCCACCAATATAACGGGGGTTGGCTGGACCAAAGATGGGCAGCACAAGATAGGGGCCTTGGGGCACCCCCCAATGCTTCAATGTGGTATTAAATCCTTCTTTATGGGCTTCTAAGCCCAGGTGTCTAGCCACATCAAATAACCCGAATATACCAAACACAGTATTAATGAAAAATCTTGAAAAACTTTCTAGGGCCTTATTCTTTTTTTTCTGCAAACAGTCATTAATGAAAATCAGGGGTTCCGATGTATTGTGCAGGACATTGGAAATCATCATCTGCACATCTAAAGGCACAGCTAAACGATACATGTTGGCAACAGGGTCAATCAACACACCATCCACCACTTCGTTAAAGGCAAATATTTTCCGATTGATGACTTCAAAGGGGTCATCATCTAGATCCCCCTCATATCTATCGGTTTTTTCTTTTTGCACCTTATAGGAATCAACCGGCGATGCGGCAGGCGTTGCTACAGAAAGATGGGCTCCACCCATCACCAAAAGCCATGCCCCATAAAAAAACCCTAAAAGGTTATATCTCATCTACTTTTTTCCCTTATTTAAAGTGTAGTAGATGTTACAAAGATATGCAATGATTGAAAACTTAAACAAAAAGAAAATAGAGGATATAAATCTTTGTTATATCCTCTATTTTTTAAAATGTTCCTAAGAAAGCCTTTAAATAGGGGCCTGATTATCCAAAAATTGGGTTTTCTTGGTCATTTTCGTCAAACCTCAATTTTGGAACACCACCCACAAACCTTTGATCTTCCATTCTAACAGGTCCCGCCTTAACCACCGAGGCAGAGGGTGTTTTATTGGTTAACGTCCCCAAAGGTTTTCGGCTGCGCGGGGTCGTTAAGCCTTCCCCTAGTTTTTTCCTTTTCTGGGAAATAGGCATATCGGGGACTGTTTTTAGATCATGACCCTTATCCTTTAAGGCTCCCACCACTATTTTCATCATGGCTTCATACTGATCCGGACCAACCGTCCCCAAGGCACTCAGTTGAGCAAACAATTTTTTCGCAAAAGGTGTTTGTTGGCCCACCAACATACCGCCGGGGCTTACCATACCTGAATCCCGTCGTGTTTCGCGCACAGGTGTTCTGGGCTCACCTACCATATCTCTTTGTTTGTTTACCGAAAGAGAAATGCCATTTTCCTTGCCCCCAAAAGAATCACGATAGGTGGTGGTTCCGGTGTGTTCACCACTTTCCCGTTTAAGCTTATCCACCATAAAAGTTAAGCTGTCGTTTTTTTCTTCCAGCTCGGTAATTTGGGCGCGGGCTTCTTCCAGATCTTTATTGGCATGGTAGACCTGTCCTTTCTGTTGTTGCAATTCAGACGACAGGCTTTCTTGACGTTTTTTTGCTTGTGCCAATAAAGTGTCGATGGAAGATTTGTCTTTCTTCAGGGCAGAAAGTTCTGTTTTCGTCTCCTCTAACACAGTCAACGCCATTTGTTTTTCTTGAACCGCAGCTTCATAAGCTTGGCGAAGGTTATGATATTCTGCACGGTCTTTTTCCAAAGACACTTTCAGCTCCTCAAGACGGTTCAGGGTATTTCTTCTTTCCTCTTCGCTTAGGGCCAAAGATTCTTTTTGCACTGAAATTTCATCTTCTAACCCACGCAAGTGGCTCTCTATCTGAGCACGGTCTTTTTCTAAGTCCTGTTTTTCAAGATCCCGTTTTGTTTTAAAGTCTGTCTCCAGGGCTATGATTTTTGCTTTCAACTCGTCCCGTTCCCGTTCTAAAGAATGATTTTTTTGCCGTTCTTCATTTATTTTTTGGTCATGTTCACGGAAACTCTCCTCAACTTCATTCATCTCCTTTTCTGCCGCGCTTAATTTTCTGGTGGACTGGGTTAACTTCTTGCTTAAAGATTCCACTTCATTTCTAGCCCCCAGTACGGTACTTGACTGTTCATCAAGGGTATCTTTCAGCTCGCCAATCGTATATTCAAGGTCATCTTTTGCTGCATTAAGTGATATAACCTCTTTTTTAAGATCCTCTATTCGTTGGGCTTGGGACAAAATTTCATTTTGCAATCCTTTTTGAGTTTCTTCTGCCTGGTCCAGTTCGGATTGCTTTTGCCGAATCTCTTTATCTAGGTCTATTACTTTTTCAGATTCAATCTTAAACTTGGACTCGACATCCTCCAGATTTTTTTTCTGGCTTTTTGCTGCTTCATCCGCGGTTAACAAAGACTGTTTAAGTTTAGCTTTTTCTGTTGTAAGCGTTACAACCTTATCTTCAAGATTCGAGATCTCACCCGTTAAAGTATCATTATTTTTGTTCAAAGATACAATCAGCTTGCGCACAGCGCCCATATAAGCCACCAGATCGTTTGAAGATTCTGAAACTCCAGACCCAGCCAATATATCCGCCAACGTTTCTGCGCACTCTGTAAGCTGGTTTTGGATCCTTAAAGCTTCCTCTTGAGATTTCCTTAAGTTTTGCTCCAAAGTTCTTTTCTCTTTTTGGAAAGCTTCTTCTTGGTCGCGTTTTTGACGCTGAAGATTCAGAACCTCTTCCTCTAGTTTTCTGAGCTCTGAAGACAAGAAGTCATTCTTGGTATCCGCTTCGCTAGACTTTCTTCGAAGGTCGCTCAAGGCCTTTTCTTGGTTTCTAGATTGTTCTTCTAAGGCGATCTTTTCCTTCTCTAAAATGTCACGCTTATCCGTCGCTGCTTTTAACCGAGCCTGAAGGGCTTGAGATTCCTCTCCCATTTTCTCCAGTTGCTGAATGAATTCTTTATTCTTTTGCTCCTTAGCTTCTAATGTTCTGGAAAGAATATCCCGTTCTTCAATGACCTTGCTTAATTGATTCTGCAAAGAGATTTTTTCAGCACTGGCGTCAGACTTGGTGGCCTCTAATTCTGCATTTAAAGAACGTACTTGTGTTTCACTTTCTTCGAATTTTTTCTTTAAAGTCACTATATCTTCTTTCAGACTTTCTTGTTCCAGTTCCACCTCTGTCTTACGGGACATAATTTTAGATTTTTCAGACTCCAACTCTCGAATAGTTCGTTCCTGGCCTGCAATCGTTGTTCTATGGGTTGCCAGTGTGGTGCCTAATTCATCCAGTTTTCCTTGTAAATCTTGCATTTCAGACACAAAAATCCCTAATGCGTGACGCTCTCCATCTAATTTAGCCTCCGTCTCCTTTAATAAAGATTCGCGGTCGGTTTTCTGGTCCTCTAAACGCTTCATAACTTCGGCATGCTGCTTTACCTGAGCCTCGAGAATAACTTCATACGAAGTTTTTAACTGAGCCTGGCGTTGTTCTGCGGCTATTTTTTCGGCCATAAATTGTTCTTGAAGAGTTTTAATTTTTTGCGAATGGGCCAGGGCCTCCTCTTGGGATTGGGATTGGGTTTGGATCAAGCTTTCTTTGGTTTGTCGCAGGTCAGCTTCTAAACCAGCCACCTTTTCTTCATGGGCTTTTATGGCTTTTTCATGCTCAGTTTGAAGGTTCGAGACTTTTTCTTCATACTCTTTGGAAAGCAAAGCTTGTTCTGCCTGGGCTTTTTGCTGCAGCTGAACCAGGGCCTGTTCCGCTGCGTCTAGCTGGGCCGTCAACGCCTTTTCTTTGGATGCATGGGCCTGCTCTGCCTGTTGCATTTCTATTCTTAAGGCATGAACTGCCCCTTCTTTTTTAGCCAATAACGTCGCTTTTTGCTGTTTCAATTCTGTAGTATAAGACCCATGAATTTCATCTATCTTTTGGGTATGGGCATGCTGCAAATCTGCATAGCTTTTTTCAGCCTTCGCTTGGGATTCAACCAACTGGGCCTGTAACAGCTGAATGCCTTCCGCCCCTGTCTTGCGCGCTTCCTCCAACCGTCCTTCCAGCTGGGCCTGTTCCATATGATGTTTTTTCTCCAGAACCTCTAAACGAGAACTATAATCGGTGTTCAGGCTTTTCAAATTTTGTTCATAGGTTGAAGATAAAAGCTGTATTTCTTCATCAGCACTTTTCTTTTGTTCTTCTAGTTCTTGCTGGGCTTTTTGAAGGCGGGCATTCAAATCGTCCATAGCCGTTCTGGATACCTGCTGTTGCTGATTCTTTTCCTGACTCAGCTTTTCCATAATGGTTTGATGAGTCTTTATATTTGATTCTAAATCAGAAATGGCTTTTTGATGGGCTACGGTTAACGAGGCGATATGTGCCGTATGTTGTTCTTCTAGGGCTGTTTTTTCTGTGGCTGCTGTTTGGGTATTAAGTTTTAAGGCCAATTCTAGGGCCTCAATTTTTGAGGCCAACTCGGCATTCCTAACCTCAGACGCACTCAACATATTTTGCGCATTTTTCAGAAGATCATTCAAAGAAGTATGATCTTTTTCAAGAGCTGCCTTGGCTTGTGCAGTAAGATCAAGCTGTCTTTCTGTCTCAGCTAATTGGGAAAAAGTTTTTGCATGCTGATCTTGTAAAGTTTCCAGCTCTTTTAAGATCTTTTCTTTTTCTACTTTCACCTTCACAAGATTTTCTTTTTCAGCATTCAACTGCCCCTGAAGCAACTGATATTCTTTTTCTTGTTTTTGAATAGATTCTTCTAATTCGTAAATGCGAACCTCTAATTGTTCAATCTTTTGTTGTTTGGCCTTCCCTTCTTTTTTCAGGGCTTCTTCTTGGGCTAAAAAGGTTTCTTTTTGTGCCAAGGCTGCCTGACTTAAACGTTTGTTTTCCCCTTCTAATTGGGCCAAGCGAGCAGAAGCTGTTTGGAATCTAGAAGCGATATCTTCTTGTACCGCATCTAAAAATTCATCAATTTGGGCCCCTTTTAAAAGGTCTGCTAAGGAAACAGAAGAACGATAAGAATGTTCACCAAATTGTTCTCCCAACTGGTGGCACCCCAGTGCATCGAATACTTTCTTTACCATAGAGTCTTGCTTTTCTTGGGCTTGACGCAGATTTTCAGTAAGCTCGGCAACCTTGGCATGGGCTCCAGTTAAATTACCCCTAATATCGCTCAGCTTTCCTTCCAAATCAGCCACCTCTTTTTCCAAAGCTTCTTTGGCTTTCAAAGCACTACATTTATCTTTTTTAGACAAGATTAACTGTTTGTTTAAATCGGCAATTTTTTCTTCTTCTGCCCTCAAAGATTCTTCATTTCTTTTCTGGGCTTCTTGTATGCGTTTCAGCTCGCTCTCTAATCTCAGCTTTTCAGCCGCATGTTCTTGTTGACCAATAGAAGAATTCTTTAATTTAGTATCTGCAATCATTTGCAAAGCTTGTAATTTAATCTTCTCAGATTTTAGATCTTGTTTCTCTTTCTCTAATTTCTCTTTAGTTTTTCTGGTAGACTCCAAATCTGTTGTTAAAGATTCAATCTTTTTTAATAAACCCTTTATTTGTGATTCTTCCAATGGAATGGTTTGTTTTTTTCGCTTCAGATCATCGGAAATTTTTTCTTGTTCTTGCAACAAAGTGCCTGCAGCAGTCTCTTGGTCGGCCAAGGCTTGCTTGACCGCCAACTGAATTTCCAAAGCCCGCTTGCCCTCGTCTATTAATGCCGTGTTTTTAGAAGGACTAGACACCGGAATAAAAACGGGAACTTCTTCTGTTGTGTGGATATGTTGGGCATATCTTTTTTTTAAATCAGCTTCACACTCCGCATCAAAAGCGCTCGACCATGAGAGACTGGAAAGAATAGCAATATAAGATATAGCTGCAGAAAAGTGTTTCATAATAAAAATCCAAACCTAAAATTTATAACTTAATGGAAAGACCGATACGTGCCATAGAGACTCTGGGAGCAATTTTCATAGCTAATTGGGCGCCCCCAACAGATGCCATGTTCTTAAAATTCTGATAAATTGAATAACTATAGTTCAGATCCAAAGATAACTTTTCGGATAAGAAAGTCTTAATCCCTACACCAGGGGTAATTGCCCACAACTTTTTAGAAAGTTTACTTTCATAGCCATTCAATTTTCCATGAACAGAAAACTTGCTACAGTCAATACCTAAGCTGCCATATAAAATGGAATGATCCGTCATCTGAAAACCAGCTTTTGATCTGATCCCAATCCCATATTGTCGATTTAATCTCTCTGTAAAAATCATTGGTCGACCATGCATATATATGCTAGAAGAGACTGACTTAGCTCGGTGCCCATCCCGAAAAATGGTGGCCTCAAGGGCTAAGTAAGTGGAGTCTAGAAGTTGACTTGCTCCAATATCTAAAGATCCCAAAAAAGAATTAGAAGACATATCTCTGCCTCCTGCTATGAATGATCCTGGCGTTGAAAAAGACGAATCCTTCTTGGCAGACAAATAAGAATGGCCCACAGACCCTGTGACATAAAAGCCAGAAAATGCTTCTTTCGCTTTATCAGATGGAATGGTGGCAAAAGAAGTGCTGGCACCCACAGTGCCCAAAAAGAAAGCTGAAAATATGGATAGTGATAAGTATAAACTTTTATTTTTCATGTTACATCCTAAATTATATTTTTTATTATCGTATACTTACTTTCATATATACGAATTTTCTACAGTAAAGTTTCCCTGAAAAATATGCAGAAAACACATACCTTTAAAGGATGGCCGAAATTTTCCCATGTTAGCCCTGAAAAAAAAGAATAAAAAATTGAATAAAAATGGTTTTTTCTATTGATATTAGAATCAAGAAAAAGCTTGCCAAAAAAACTAAGCCCTTGTATGAAAAGGAATCCAGAATGTCCCCATCGTCTAGAGGTCTAGGACACTGCCCTCTCACGGCAGCAACACGGGTTCGAATCCCGTTGGGGACGCCATTATGAATTCGCTAAATAAATCACAACCCTGCCATCACTAAACATCCTTATGCCTCAAACACAGCTTAAAAAAGTTCACCCGAAGCCTCACTTGCGCCGATTGATAGGATAAAAAATCATTTAAAGGGATGCCGATAGCTGTATTCAGACTTATGGGTTCTCTAATATAAAACAATAAAAAAAGCCCGACTTGTTCAGCCGGGCTTTTTAAATAGGTTAACTAAAAAGTTAAGCTATAAAATTAAAGGTAATAGCTTACCCCTAGTTTCACACCATGAGAAGTTGGTTTCTTGTCAAACTTCACAGTGCTGCTTGCATCCTTAGTTTTGAAAGCGTGCTTGTATTCATACATAGCATCTACGCTCCAGTCCTTATCAACCTTCATCTTAAGACCAATACCAGGTGTGAAAGACCAAGCGTTGAACTTCTTGCTGGAGATACCGGCAATAGTTGAGTTTCCGTTAGTTTTGTAGTGATCATAGTCAACACCTAGACGAACGAAAGCCAAGCAGTCGCTAGCGCATTCAGTTCCTACGGTCAAACCAAGACCAGCAGTCCAGTCGTTCTTAACTTCAACTTTTGCAGTTGCACCGTTCAAAGTCGCATCTTTTTTATGCTTAGCAAAACCAAGACCAAAACGAACGTCTCCACCAACAAGAACAGAACCAACCTTATCGCTGTATCCTGCATTCAAAGCTACGTTAAAGCCTTTTGGCTTGTTAGTTGCTTTTGTTGTTGTGGTTGTGCTCTTGAACTTCATAGATTGCCAAGAATAACCAGCAGCAGCCCCTACGAATCCGCCTTCGAATTTCGCTTCAGCAGCTGCTGCAAATAGAAGCGCAGATAATGCTACGCCTAGTAATTGTTTTGTCATATTTTTTCTCCTAAAAAATTACTCATGGCCCACTTATTGACAAAACCCATCATATTTGCAATCCCCCCCCGTAATTTCTTCATATTTTTCATAGTCATGTTGTTTTTGTGCAACACCTGTGCATTTCTTGGTGTATTCGGGACACAGAAGTATGGGGACATTAGTTTTAAGTGGTGCCGCTGGAGAGAATCGAACTCTCGACCTTACCCTTACCAAGGGTACGCTCTACCACTGAGCCACAGCGGCGGCTTTGGAATCGGGCCTACATTGCCATAAAAAAATTCAGAACTCAACCCACAGATCTGAAAAATCAGCCCGAAAAAGAAGTGGCACTTACTTCCATCCAAATTATTAGGAGTATGTTTAAGTAATAAAATTGTATGCAAAATCTATAGAATTCCCCCACAACCTGTGCTAGAAATTGATGATGATCAAACAACCAAAAAACAGCTACAGTGATCGTCACGCCCAACGTCTGGCACAGATGTTGCGTGAAAACCTTTTAAAGCGACGCCAGCAAAAACAAGATCAAAAACAGGAAGAACAATCGGAGGACTAAATTATGGGAATAATGCCAGATTCATGGATTCGGGAACAGGCCAAGAAGGGAATGATCGACCCCTTTGTGGAAACACAAAAAGCACAGGGAACCATTTCGTATGGTCTTTCATCCTATGGCTACGATGCGCGTGCTGCCAACGAATTCAAAGTTTTTACCAACGTGGACAACGCCTTAATTGACCCTAAAAACTTTTCACACACATCGTTCGTGGACCGTGAAACAAACGTATGTATTTTGCCCCCCAACAGCTTTGCCTTGGCCAGAACGGTGGAATATTTCCGTATTCCGCGGGATGTTTTGGTTATTTGCCTGGGCAAATCCACCTATGCGCGCTGTGGGATCATTGTGAACGTTACCCCCCTAGAACCCGAATGGGAAGGCCACGTAACACTGGAATTTTCGAACACCACCCCGCTTCCCGCCAAAATTTATGCGAATGAGGGGGTATGTCAGTTCCTGTTCTTTAAGGGTGCCGGCCCCTGCGAAACATCTTATAAAGATCGCGCTGGGAAATATATGGGCCAAGAAGGCGTAACTTTGCCCAAAATGATGAAGTACACATAACAGTCTTAGAGAATTAAATTGGATAAATTACAAATAGAAGGGGGTATTCCTCTGAACGGCAAGGTCAGAATCAGCGGCGCCAAAAATGCGGCCCTTCCCTTAATGACCACCTCCCTTTTAACAGACCAGCCCGTGGTTCTGGAAAATATTCCAAAATTATCCGATATTAAAACTCTGGGTGGCGTTCTCACGTCCTTGGGCGTTTCCGTGTTTATTTCAGAAGGTTCCACTGCTGACAAGCTAATCCTTCAGTCCGATCACCTCAACAGCGTTCATGCCGACTATGAATTGGTGCGCAAAATGCGGGCTTCGATTTTGGTTTTGGGCCCATTGGTGGCTCGGCATGGCAAAGCTGAAGTGTCTCTGCCGGGGGGGTGTGCCTTGGGGACCCGTCCCGTGGACCTTCATATTAAAGGTCTTGAGAAAATGGGGGCCACCATTGCCCTGGAAGATGGCTATATTCGCGCCCAAGCCCCCAAAGGCGGATTAAGGGGTACCGATATTGCCTTTCCCTTAATTTCTGTAACGGGAACTGAAAATTTGATGATGGCCGCCACCTTGGGCCAAGGTACCACCCGGCTTATTAATGCGGCCCGTGAGCCTGAGGTTGTGGACCTGGCCAACTGCCTTGTTTCTATGGGGGCTAAAATATCTGGGGCTGGCACCGATACCATTACCATCGAAGGGGTGCCTTCATTAAAAGGCACCACCCACAGTGTTCTGCCCGACCGTATTGAAACGGGCACATACATTGTAGCCGCCGCCATTACAAAAGGCTGCCTCGAATTAACGCACACGTCATTAGAGTTGTTACCTACCTTCAAATCTTTGGCCGAAGACGCTGGGATTTGTTTTGAACCCACGGCCGATGGTTTTAAGGTGTATAACCATAAAAACCTTTTGCAAACAAAAAGTGTGGATATGATTACCGAACCCTATCCCGGCTTTCCCACCGATTTGCAGGCACAATTTATGGCTCTTATGGCTTTTGCCGATGGCAGCTCTACCATTACCGAAACCATTTTTGAAAACCGTTTTATGCACGTGGCAGAATTGGCCCGCATGGGGGCTGATATTCAGATCCATGGATCATCGGCCATTGTAAAAGGCAAAAAAGAATTGGTGGGCGCTCCTGTAATGGCAACCGATCTGCGGGCTTCGGCCTGCCTAGTTCTGGCGGGCCTTGCGGCCAAAGGCACCACCACGGTGAACCGCATTTACCATCTGGATCGTGGTTACGAAACCATGGAAAAGAAACTACAGGCGTGTGGGGCAAAAATTGAACGAATTGCATAAAAAAGGAACCACCGATGTTATGGAAGATACTCGGCTGTTGAAGCTTAAAGCCCATGACACGGAAGATCTAAAAATTCTCTCGGCCTGCTTGCAAGACAGCCTTGTTCCCCTTAAGGAAGTTCAGTACGATAAGGCTCAAAACAGGTTTACCCTTTTGTTGCATCGCTATCGATGGGAAGATGAAACCAGTCCCCACAAGGGCAGCCGTATTCATTCTGCCCTTTCTTTCGAGGGCGTTACAAAAGCCCAATATGCGGGGCTCGATCCAAAAGCACCCCATCCCCAAACCCTTTCCTTGCTCACCCTTCGGTATGCGGCGCCGTACGTTCATCTCTCCTTTGCGGATAAAGCCTCCATTCGCCTAGAAGTCAAAGATTTAAAAGCCAAAGTCAGGGATGCCCACGTTGCCTGGCCTGCCACGACACCTAATCACTAGTCTGGTTTGTTATAAATTTATAAAAAGAAAAGGCAGGAAAAAAATTTTCCTGCCTTTTTTATAAAATTACTTAAATTATTTTTTAAACTAAAAAATGTTATAATTCTAGCCAATAACCTCCACCTCTGACTTTCTGTACCAATTCTTCCAGCCTTAAAGACAAACAAGACTGCCCCAAAGTAACCCTATGTTTTTCAGCATGATCATTCAGAATATCAGAAATTTTCTGATAGATTGACGAAATTGGGTTACTGGCATTACTGATAGGGCGGTTTTCGCTTGCCATTGACGAGGCATGGGCTGCATCCCAAGCCTCCAGTACACTTAGACTTTTTTGTAATGCACGCAGGCTGGCCTTCGTCGTTTCACCAGAAACACGCATCTTGTTGATGAGCAGGCGGTCTAAGTCATCATCAATTTCTACAAGAAATTTTCTTTGTTTTTGACCTTTCACTGGGAAATATCGAACAGCTTACTCAAACGCTTCTCTTTGCTCATCTAACCCAGCAGACGAAGCGGCCGAGAAAGCACCTGCGCAAACGATACTTGATACTAAAATAGTCATAAAAACTTTCTTCATTTAATCTTTCCTTAATTTGGTTAAACTTAATCCTAAGTTGTACATAATTATCAAAACTATAAAAAACAATTTAAATTTTTGTTTTTCATAACTTTTTATAATTTTTTAGGTTTTTTAAACGCGATAAAAACTAACTCGCTATCTTTTCCTTTTATTTTTTTGATGCCACTAGCCTATCCCCTTTAACCACACTTTTTCCGTGAACCTTTCCATTATTTTCTTCATATCTCCCCCCTATTACTTTTTTGTTTACATCTAAAAAATAAGCTGGCATCCTAAAACTATAAGATAATTAAGTAATAAAGTTTAACAGGAGCCTTCGGTATGACAGAAAGTACCCAACATACATTGGATAGAGTCCGCTCTCCCCGCGTCCAAATCACTTATGATGTTGAAATTGGTGATGCAATTGAAATGAAAGAACTGCCCTTCGTGATGGGTATTATCGCAGATCTTTCAGGCGATCGGGATCCAGAAAAACCCCTTCATCCGTTCAAGGAACGTAAATTTACCGAAGTTGATCGCGATAATTTGATGGACATTATGTCGGATATCAAACCCCGCGTTACGTTCCAGGCAGATGATGTAACGGCAGCTCCGGCAAAAGATGGCACACTTCCCCAAATTAATGTGCTTCTTCAATTTGCTCATATGGATGACTTTGATCCCGTACGCATTCTAAACCAGGTACCAACAACCGCCGGCATATATGGCTCTCGTCGATTGATGCATGATTTGATGTCAAAAGTAGATGGTAACGATACCTTAGCTAAGTTATTGGCCCAACTTATCGCCGACCCCAAAGCAATGGGAGATGTTCAAAAGTCAATTGTTGCGGCAAAAGCCGAATTAGACAAAGCCGCCGGAACGGCAAAAAAATAAGTTCTTAAGGGAGGACATAAAGAAATGGCAGCTACAGCACCACAAAAGCCGATCTTTGATCAGATCATGGAAGATGGCAAGCTAGGTCGGGACCTGGAACACAAGGCCCACGCCCTGGACATGCTGAATGAATTTGTAACCCAAGCTTTGGCGGCGGGGGCAAACGCAGGCAAAGACCCTGTGGCGTTCATTCAAAAGCGCATCAACGAGATGGATCAATTGCTATCGAAGCAATTAGATATTCTGCTGCATAACGAAAAATTACAAAAGTTGGAAGCCACTTGGCGGGGTCTTTCTTTCTTGGTGATGAACACCGAGACCAGCACACACCTTAAGCTGCGTCTTATGAACGTTCAAAAAGATGAACTGCGGGAAGATTTGGAAAAAGCCATCGAATTTGATCAAAGCGCCCTGTTCAAGAAAGTATACGAAGAAGAATACGGCACATTCGGAGGTCATCCATACTCATGTCTAATGGTGGACTATGATTTCGACACCACGTCTCCAGATATGTCCCTTTTGGGCAAGCTGGCCAGCATTGGTGCCGCCGCCCACGCCCCTGTTTTAGCCGCTGCAGCCCCCTCGGTGTTCAACCTAGATACATACGCAGACCTGGGCAAACCACGCGACTTGGCTAAAATTTTCGAAAGTGCCGATAAAATTAAATGGAAATCCTTCCGTGAAATAGAAGATTCCCGTTATGTGGCCCTTTTCTTACCACGGGTATTGATGCGCCTACCCTATGGCCCCAGCACGCTTCCTGTTCAAGGAATTCATTATGAAGAATCCGTGGATGGAAAAACACTCAGCACCTTTGTATGGGGCAACCCAGCCTATATGATGGCGCAAAGAATAAATAATGCCTTTGCTCTGTATGGTTGGACAGCAGCCATCCGGGGTGTGGAAGGCGGTGGATTGGTGGAAGGCCTTCCCTCCTATACCTTTAAAACCACAGAGGGCGATATTGCCCTTAAGTGCCCCACTCAAATTGCAATCACAGACCGTCGTGAAAAAGAACTCAGCGACCTTGGGTTCATTTCCCTCTGTCACTGCAAAGGCACTGATAAAGCAGCTTTCTTTGGTGGACAAACAAGCCAGAAACCAAAGAAGTACAACCTCAATACGGCCACATCCAATGCCAATTTGTCGGCCCGCTTGCCCTATATCATGGCCGCATCTCGGTTTGCCCACTACATCAAGGTTATCATGCGCGATAAGGTGGGAAGCTTCATGAGCCGCATCGAAGTTCAAAAGTACCTACAAACTTGGATTTCCGAGTATGTACTACTGACAGATGAAGCGCCTCAAAGCTTAAAAGCTCGGTTCCCGCTTCGTGAAGCCCGAATCGATGTATTTGATGTGCCCGGGGATCCTGGAAAATATCGTGCCACCATATTCTTAAGGCCGCATTTCCAATTGGAAGAATTAACCGCCTCAATTCGTTTAGTGGCCGAGCTACCCCCACCAGCGAAATAAAAGGAACTTAAGAAGGAATAAAACATGTCATCGCTCCAAGCAAATAAAGACTTAGTCTTCTTAAAACCGAATACGGACGAAGGGATCAAGCTGTTCTCGGGCAGTGTGAAGGTGAACGTCCCCAATGCGGACATGAGTCACGCCATTCGCCTTCTCCGGATGCCCCAAATCACTGTACGAAATGAAGCAGATAAATCAAGAAGCCGCAGTAATGCTTCGGGCAACCCCGAGTTCTTTCATGTAGAGTGTGAAACGGTCATTGATAAAAGCACCATTTCTGCCTTCAATTGCGTCACTGCCGGGAGCAACATTGGGGATCTTTCCATTTATCAAATGACCACAGGTGGCGGACAAATTAAAGTTTTATCCCAAATCACTCTATCTAACACTTTTATTGTGGAAGTTCGTATTAAATTCGACGTGGCCCATGACGAAGCCACTTCGGAAGGATTTGTGGCCACTTACATATTGGCCTATGACACCTTGACTCAAATTAGAAACATTTACGACGCCAAAGACCAGGGTGTGGGTAAACAAGGAAGTGAACTCAGCCGTGGCAAGCAAATTAGCGACGTGGCAGGCAGTTAAAAAATAGTAGGAGAGACTTATGTCATCATTAGGAAACACACAAACAAGATCTAACCAAGTTGCCAGTACGGGCCTGTGTTATTTGATGTGTGCAGAAATTCCAGGCGATGAGACGGTTTCAGATACCATTCAAAAAGGCCATGAAGTTTACTATTATGCCATGGATATTCGGAAACCCGTAATCCCCAGCTATAACGGCCATTTGAATGCCAGCGCCCGTGTTTTATTCGGGTCCCTTACCATTATCATGGACCATCGTTATACCGAGCCCTTCTCTCAGTTTTGTTTTTCAGGCAAGATTTTTGATAAAATTACCTTGCTTAATCTTAAAAATACGGGGGCAGGCAGCACCGGAAAACCTTCCTTCCGCTTAGAAATTGCGAATGCTAAAATTGTGGAAGTTACCGCAAATGTGGACCATTTGGTTACGTTACAAGAAGGCAGCAAAGTCTCCTCGCTCAGGGATCCCAATATTGATTTATCAACCCCCGATCATGTGGTTAAAGCCTTCAAAATGGATATTGTGGGGGATATTTATACATGGACTTACTTTGCCTACGATGAAAAGGGTGCAGCCCAAGGAAACGTGGCAGCCGCCTTTAACGTCCACACCAACACCCCGCCAGCATAACGCTGAAAGGTCGTCATGACCCTGCCTCCAAAAAAGTGGGAATCGCTCGGGGGTCCAGTCCCTTTATTTGACAGATTGATCGACCTTCATCCTGACGAACCTGAAGAAGCCATATCATTACTAAACTACACAAAAGAACAGCTGGTGGAATCCATCATTCGCGAGGCCAGCGCCCTTTTGAATACACGCTGCCAAACACCCTATAAAATATATGATGAAATGGAGCCCTCTTCCCTCACCTACGGCGTACCCGAACTTTATGGTTTATTTGATTCCTCTTATGCCGACCCTTCACGGTCGGAAGATCAGATAAAACTGTGTCGGTTTATCGCCACCACTTTGGGAATGTTTGATAAGCGTCTTCAGAATATAGAAGTCACCATTGATAAATACGACCAATCCAACCAAAAAGCCTATATTTCCATCAAAGCCGATCTAAAAATTGGAAAAATGGTAGATTCTATTGTTTTTCCGGTTCAAATCAGCCGTTCCTAAGGATAAGTTGATCAGAACTTGGCAATATCCCTAAATAGCCGTACAATAAATAAAACAGGAACAGGAGGCATACTCGGCATGGGTGCCCATATATTCATATACCCACCCATTAAGCGGGTCATTGTTACATCTTGGAGGCTTTATGTCTAAGCCTAACCTTATCTATTATCACCGCGAGCTTTCTTTTTTACGTGAAATGGGCAAGGCCTTTGCCCAAAAATACCCCAAAATTGCCCGTCGTCTTAATTTCATGGATCAAGAGGGGTCCGATCCCCATACGGAACGGCTTATTGAATCCTTTGCTTTTTTAACCTCTTATCTGCAAAAGGATATCGAAAATCAGGTACCACGTTTCTCCAGTGCCCTGCTTTCCATTTTATATCCCCATCTCATGTCCCCCATCCCCCCCATGAGCATTGCCGAATTTAAACCATCTTCCTCCAAACCCATGACTGAAAGCCATATCATTCCCCAGCATTTCTCGGTCTACAGCACGTCAGTCACCAATGATGTGTGTCATTTCCGCACAGGCTATGAAACGGAAGTGTGGCCCATTCAAATTACCAATATTCAGTTAATCAACTCAGAAAGCGTGGATTTCTTTTTATCTCCCCACGCGTATATGATGAAAATCAGCCTTAAGGCCTTAAAAACGCCCTTCAACAAATTAAATATTAAATCCTTGCGATTTTACATTAATGGCACATCCATTGAACAAAGCACGCTTTATCGTTTGTTGTTCGAGCAAGACTATCCCATTGCCGTTGAAAGCGACCCGAAGAAAGCCCCTATCATTTTACCCAAGGGATGCATTAAATCGGTGGGATTTGATTTAAAAGACCAGTTATTACCCTGCCCAGGCAACGCCCATCCAGCCTACGGACTTTTGCAGGAATATTTTGCTTTTCCCCGGAAATTTATGTTTTTTGATTTGGTTAATCTGGACCTCCACAGCGCCGATCAGGACGTTGTTATTTATATTCCCATGATGGATCGATCAGCTGCCCAATCCCTTAATTTTCATTCAAACTTGCTTCGCTTAGGCTGCACTCCCATCGTTAATCTTTTTTCAAAAACATCCGAACCTGTGCGGTTTGATCATAAAAAAATTGAATACCGTCTGGTGCCCGATTATCGGCGGGAAATGACCACCGAAGTTCATAGCATCGAAAAGGTCTTTATGTCTTCCGTATCCAGTACGGATGTAAAGGAAATACAACCCTATTTTTCGTATAATCATGCTTCAACCCAAGAATCACACTCTTGCTTCTGGTCTTCCCGACGCATCCCCACCACTAACCCCAATATTCCTGGTACCGATGTGTGGATGACGTTTGTAAATTGGGATCTAAAGCCTGAATTGCCCCCTGCAGAAATCGCTTATGCTTCTTTGCTATGTACTAACCGACAATTGGCATCCTTAGTCACGGCCAACACCATATTGAAAGCTCATGATGCCGTGCCTATGGACTCGATTACATGCCTTCATCAACCCACAGATACATTTTATCCCCCGGAGGCAGGCCAAACGCAATGGCAATTGATTTCTAGCCTATCTGTAAATTACCTTTCTTTTTCCAGTGGCCGGGAAAGTTTATTGGCTCTTAAGGAAATATTGAGATTATTTAACTTCCCAGGCAATGAATCCAAAAACTTTGAAATTAATTGTCTAAAGGATTTATCTGTTCAACCCTTGGTAAGACGCATGGGTAATGAAGCATGGCGAGGCTTCGTAAAGGGCACAGGAATCACCCTCACGGTTGATGAGGAAGATCCCCATGGGGGCATGAATGCCCTTTTATTTTCGCAAGTTCTCAGTTGTTTTTTCGGATTGTACGCCCAAATTAACTCATTCACCGAATTAACCCTGAACAGTGTTCACCAAGAAGGAATTAAAAAAACATGGCCAGCACGAACGGGCGCCCAAGTCCTTCTTTAAAAAAATCACTCAAGGATGCCCTGTCCCAGGAAGCTGAACAGTTTGAATTTCATGCCCTGGTGAAGGTGCTGGAACGTCTTAATCCCAAAGCCACCCCGTTGGGAGAAGGCCCCATCCCTGACGCTGAGGCTCTGCGTATCAAAACACACATTGGATTCGAATTTCCCTCGACTGATATCGTCTCGCTTCAGCAACAAGAAGACAGTCCTTTAGAAGTAACCACAAACTTTTTTAATGTGGCCGGCATTCAAGGCCCCCTGCCCCCACCCTATATTCAAATGGTGATTGAACGGGACCGTCAAAAAGATACGGCGTTCCATTCTTTCCTAGATATATTTAATCATCGGCTCACGTCCATCCTTCACCGTATCCGGAAAAAGTACTGGGTAGGTGTCTCGGCCTCTCCCCCTGAAAATACCTTTATGGGTCGTATCCTTAAAAGCTTTTTGGGGCTCAGCAATATTACACAGGGTGACAAACGATTAAAAACCCTAGATCGTTCTCTTTTATTTTATGCCGGGCTTATTTGGCAACACCCTCGGTCACTAATCGCCCTCGAGAAACTACTCACCCACTATTTTAATGTCCCCTTTAAAATTGAACCCTTCCATGGGGGATGGATCTCGATTCCCACGAACCAACAAACGGTGATTGGGGCCCAAGGGCGCTTTCAAACCTTGGGTAAAACGGCGGTTCTAGGGGATCGATTCTGGGAACAACAAGCCTATATTCGTATTCATGTGGGGCCGATGGGTATTAAAGATTATATTAACTTTCTTAAACCTGGAAAAGCCTACCAATCCCTTAAAATTCTTGTGGCCTATTTTTGTGGGGAAGATCAAGATTTCAGATTAAACCTTATTCTTAAAAAAGAAGAAGTCCCCTCTGTCCGTCTAGGACAAGGTATGGCCCTTCATTGGACAAGTTGGGTTAATAGGGATAATACCGATCCCCAGACGGACGACGCCCAAAACATCCTGAATAAAAAATCTTTTAAAATTCTTTGAAGAATAATGCTCTTTCTTGTACAGTTTCCATGATTTAAAGGAATAATTATGATCATCCAAATCCGTTTCTTCCGCCTTATGGGCCTTTTCGTAGTGTTGTTTTTTTTGGTCCAATGGGCCCACAACTATCAATATTTCCTGAAAGCCACCTTTCATGAATTTTTTACGCCTTGGAACTTTAAGCTGCCCGAAAAGGGGCAAAATTTTTATGTAAAACACAGCTGCCCTCGGGCCATGCAACGGGTGATTATCCGGGCTTTCCCAGAATACAAAGTGGTGTTTGCCCCAGAAGCCCCCCAGTTTCACCTCAGTTTGAAAGAATATTATACCCCCACTTATAATATTCACTATGCCCATGTACCCTATCTTGCCTACTCGGGCGAACAAGAAAACCTGCGGTGGAAAAGATACTTGCCTTCTGGTTATCCCTTCATGGAAATCACCTCCCATGAAAAGAAAGGGGATAATTTCATTTTCATGCCCTATATTGTGTATGGCAAAACAAACCTTAGAAAGCTTTTCTCCGAAGCAATCATCGAACGGAAAAATAACTCAGTGCGCCCCCTTCAGGTGGCCTATATCAGCTCACATTGCATTAAGGAACGTAACACCATGTTCCAGTTGTTGCGGGATCGCTTTAAAGACAAGGCCATTTCTTTGGGCAAATGCTTGCAAACCCCTGGTTACGAAGCAAAGGGCACCTATTTCGACCTGAAGGGTATTTATAAACAGTACAACTTTGGCCTGGCCATGGAAAACCATGACCGCAAGGGATATCTGACTGAAAAAATCGCGAATGTTTTTGAAGCCGGTTCTATCCCCATTTATTGGGGGGACGCAGACCTCGCCCGTCGTTTCTTCAATCCCAATGCCTTCATCGATATAAAACAGTACCCCACTTTTGAAGCGGCGGCTGATGCGGTGTTTGAAATAGCCCAGGATCCGATCCGGTTAAAAGCGTTCCTGGATGCCCCACTTTTTCCTGGCAATAAAATACCGCCCTTTTTGCTTATCAATGATGACCATTTAACAGATGAAGAAGAGAAAATCCTGCAAGACATGGCTGCGAAACTCCGGCGTTCTTATGACTCTTATTTAAAGCATAAGCAGAATCTGAAGCCTTATTGGAAAGCGCTAGAATTTAAAGAATTGGTTCAAGAAAAACTAGGCCAAATCTTAAAATCTATTAAGGCGTTTCTACACCTTTAAAGCTTGGGGTTACAAAGACGATGAAACGCTCTCAATTCTTCTTCTGACAGATCATAGTCATAAACCATGTGCGATCTACAGAATCTATCATAAAAGCCTCTCAGAGAGTTTTCCTCAGTTTCTGACCTTTCTAGTTTCATCATAAAATGATCTACCTTAGAGCTTATTTTAATCACCCGATCAAATGTACCTTTTAATCGGGAATTAATATCGTTCAAGAAGAATTCGACTGATTCTATAATCCTCTCGTGCCCTGGAAAATTTCCTATTAAGTTCGTTAACTTTAATATTTGACTCTCTAAAGTATCTCCCTGATGGATATTCAACATTCTGATTAAATTTTTTTTGGTCTCATTTTTGGGACGAAGGGGCATGACCGGTAAAACCACCTCTTTTGATACTTTAGGGGGTTCATATGCACGCCCTATTAACACGTGGGTTAGATGGTCTATTGTTTGAATATGCAACGCTGACGAGGTAGGAATTTTAATAACCGTAATCCCCTCTTTTGAAACTGTTAGGTTATCGACGGCTTGTAAGAAGGTCTCCAAACTTTCCAGAATAGATATTCCAGCCTCACCCCCCACCCTAGAAGAAAGATATTGAAGGCTATCTTCTAAACTATATACGTCTTCGCCCCCTAACATATCTTTACATTTTGTCAATTTTTCGTTTATTTTCGGCATTGAAAATTCAGAAAGAGACAAAATATCCCGCCAGCTGGGTTCAATATTTACCAAAGACTCGGAAGGACACTGACTTGTAATTGGATCTGAAGAAATATTTGATGCAGATGAAATCTCCTCATGGTCTTCTTCCACAATAAATTGATGAAGTGTGTTCCGATCTAAATCAAACGTCACTTTCTTAGGGGAAGCCTTCTTCTTTTCCCCTATCCCCTCTAGGGTCTGAACTTGAGGGATTGGTTTTACCCATAACGAAGGGGGTGATAACTCTTCTGTAAAATCCCCTAGGAAAGGCGTCATGCTGGCTGAAAAACAGGCCCTATACCCCACCAAGAAAAAAGAACTGAATATAAAGATAATAGACTTATAGAAATACGATTTCATGGCACCCCCTTGTTTGTCATTTTTTTATATTAATTACGATTATTTTAATCGATATTAACCAACTCACCTAACTGAATTTTATATTTTTTCCCTAAAAAAACCCCTTGCTAAACAGGGCATATTTTCGTCTACTATTAGAATCTAACAGAGGAAAGCTTGATGAATCCCCCACTTACCACAAGTGAAAACGTTTATCTCAGCCTTATAACATCATCGGGCCCAAATGCTTTTATCCTGAACCAGTTTCAGGGGACCGAGCGTTTTTCCGATCTTTTTCAATTCCAGCTTGAGTTGTATACCACACACAAAGCTAATGCTGCCAATAATGATATTGACTTTCAAAGCCTTCTCCAAACGGAAGCCACCATTGAAATTCGTTTTCAAAACAGCAAAAAACATCTCAGTGGCATCATTACGCGGTTTACCCAGGGGTCCACAGTCGCCGTGACAGACCATGAAAACTATCGTCATCACGAACGCACGTATTATTACCTAACCTTGCGCCCCAAGCTGTGGCTCACCACACTGCGGCAGAATTGCCGTATTTTTCAAAACAAAAAAACCCTAGAAATCATCAAAGATATTTTGGGGGAACATGGCATCGATCATACCGATAATACCTCCACCGCCGGTCAAACCGTCCGAGAGTATTGCGTACAATATAACGAAAGTGATTTTCAATTCATCTCTCGCCTGATGGAAGAAGAAGGCATCTATTACTTTTTCACCCATGCCCCCTCGGCTCACACCTTTGTATTGTGTGATAACTCGAAACCTTTTGGGATTAACAGTGATTTTGAAGTGGTGTCAAATATTTCAAATGCCAGCCAGCCCAGTTCCTTTCTGCCCGGCCTTTTTGATTTAAAAGTATCCCAAGAACTCGTCTCATCCATTTATACCACCCATGATTATGATTTCGAAAAGCCCACCTCGCCCCTTACGGCCACAGCCCAGGGGGAAGGAACAGATAAGGAAGTTTATAATTATCCGGGTGATTATAAAGTTCAAACGGATGGCACAAAAATTGCAGATCGCCGTCTTACCAGCCTGGAATTTCCTTTTGCCTATTGTACGGGTATCACCAATATCCCCGTTTTGAATGTGGGTTCCTTGTTTAAATTAACCAATTGCCCCCGCCAGACAGAAAACAATAAGGAATTTGTTTTATACGAAATTACTCATCAGGCCAAACAGGCCGAAAGTAATAATGATTTAGAACAATCCTTATATACAAATACCATTACGTTTTTTCATAAGACCCAGTCCTATTTGCCTCCGCTAAAAACCCCCAAACCTAAAATCTATGGCACGCAGACAGCCATTGTAACGGGTAAAGCGGGCGAAGAAATTTGGACCGATAAGTACGGGCGTATTTTGGTAAAATTCCATTGGGATCTTAGCGATACCCAAGACGATCAGACATCCTGTTGGATTCGGGTGGCCCAAGGATGGACAGGCAAAAACTGGGGTATTCTATTCACACCCCGCATGGGGCAAGAAGTGGTGGTCAGTTTTTTGAATGGCAACCCCGATCATCCGCTGATCACGGGCTGTGTTTATAATGGTGATAATCTTCCCCCCTATCTTCCCGACACCCCCACCAAAAGTACCATCATGACCAATTCATCCAAAGGCGGCGAAGGATTCAACGAGTTACGGTTTGAAGATTTGAAAGATAGCGAGCAAATCTATATGCATGCCCAAAAAGATCTGGATACCGAGGTTTTTAATGGGAACCGCACCTGCACCCTGTTAAATGCGGGGGGCGATGGGGGAAATGACACCCTCACCTTAAAAAAAGGGAATCGGCTTATGACCCTGAACGAAGGGAATGAGACCATCCAACTGGACAAAGGAAACCGCACCATTACATTGGCCGCTGGGGACCTAACCACCGATGTTACGGGCAACATCAAAACAAAAGTAAGTGGTAATTATGATTTAGACGTGGGGGGAAACCTGACCCTAAAAGTAACGGGAAATATCATGATTCAGGCCCAGGGGAATTGTGATGTGCAAATCACGGGTAATCTCACCGAACAGGCGATGCAAATTACGTCACAAGCCCAAACCATGATGAACCTAAAAGCGCTGAATGTGATGACCGAAGGCACCGCCTCTATCATGCTAAAGTCGGCCAGCATTACGGGTAAGGCCGATGCCACGCTTACCATGGTGGGCACCGCCAGTGCCGTGTTACAAAGCAACGCCTCGGCGGCCGTATCTGCGCCCGTTGTATTACTGGGAGGATAAATGTCATCTAACCCCTTTTCCTCAGCCTTTCTGGCCCAATTAAAACAAAAAGAAAAGGCAGCAAGCCAACCCGCGGCCGCAGACTCTCCTGCACCTGCCCATGAACCCGCGCCCCCGCCTGCCGAAGGCGTCACCGTGCAGGAAGTTAAAGATGACCAGGGTCGTCTTTTACAACGCATTCCCTTTAAGGATGGCAAAATAGAAGGCGTAATGGAAGTTTTCAGTCCCGAAACAGAAAAGCTCACCCACCGCCTTCCCTATGTGAAGGGTGTCCTGGAAGGAACAGTCATTATGTATGATGATGCCCAAAAACCCACCCAAGAGATTCCCTATGTGGCCGGAGAAAAAAAGGGCCTGTGTCGTTTTTATCATCAGGGGATCATCACTTCAGAAATAACCTATGATCAGGATAAAATGAATGGAATCGCCACATTTTATGGTCCGAATACCATGGTCCACGCCATAGCCCATTATAAAGATGGCCATCTCGAGGGTCCCTTCCAATCCTTTGATGGCAAGAAAAACCTGATTCGAGAGTGTGCTTATAAGGCCGGCCTATTAGAAGGCCCGTGCAAAACCTTTTACCCCAGCGGCAAACTTTTTGAAGAAGCTATTTATAAAAACAACAAGGTACAAGGCGCACAAAACCAATATTTGGAAGATGGTACCCTTTTACGTCGGGTAACCTACAATGACGAAGGCAAACCCTTTAAAGAAGAAACCTTTTCTGCCAAAGGGGAAAAGCTTTCGGAAAAAAAGATTGATCCCGCACCCTAGAAAACTTTATCATGGCCCTGCAATCAGTTTTAATAAAAGGAACCTTCGGCCATGTATGGCAGTTTTATCGTTATTAATCCCTCACGTTGGCTTTTGCTGGCAGCTATCTTCTTGACCCTTTCTTTTTTCATGCCTCGTCGCATTCCCTTTCTTGTGGCCGCCGCCTCTGTTTTTACAGGCCTTTTCAGTTTTATTTATGGATTTTTCAACCCCTTGTCCTTTTCCCTAGGGGTGCAAATTCTGTTTTTTTTAGGGACTTTAATTCTAGGGTTGGTTTTTGTGCACCAGCGCCCCCCAGCCCAACGTCTTAATAAAAATGATCATTTCACCCTTAAGGCACCCATCGTTCAGGGCAAGGGCACCTTTGAAAAAGAAGGCATCACCTATACCCTGATTGGGCCCGATTGCCCTGGAAAAACAAAAGTGAGTGTGGTATCCATAGAAGGTACAACAATTTACATCAAACCCCTGGAAAAAAATGAGTGATCCAAAACCCCTTCCTTCAACCTTCGAACAAGCCATGACCGAATTGGAAACCATCGTCCGGAAATTAGAATCGGGACAGGACTCGCTGGAAAACTCCATTACATTGTACGAGCGGGGCACCCAACTGAAAAAGTTTTGCGAAAAACAATTGGAAGAGGCCCAATTAAAAATTGAAAAACTTACTTTTGATGGAAATGGCAACCCTACGGGCACCCAAAGTCTGGATTAAAATTTTCTTTTTTTAAATCTTTTTATACTCCCCCCCCTCGACAGCCTCTTCGCCCTTCTTTTAAACTAAATAAATATAATCCATAAAAAGGAGGTTCAGATGATTAACTTTCCGTGGCTTTTTTGTGTTTTGGGCATGATCTATTCTTTACACTGCGTTAGAAACAGCCCATTGCGGGATGAAGCATTTATTGTCTCGTCTCAGGTGGTGGGCTACCGTATCCCCAGCCCCCAAGATCAAGGGGTGATCAATCCTGGGGCGGATATTGTGATCGAGGTGACCCCTTCCCTGTTCCAAAGGCTTAAAGCTGAAGAAGAAAGAAATGCGGATACTCCCCTCATGAACTTGGCTGTTACCACAGCGCAAGATTTATTCCTAAACGGAGACAGCATTATACAGTCCTATGGATCCGTGTCTTTTTGTCCCAAGATTTTAGGAAGCTTTCACTAGGGGTTTTTCTTCAGCGACTCCACCACCAACACCCTCAGGGCACTGGCTAAATTGGGGGGCATGGTTAAATCCATATCATGCACCAAACGGGACAAAGAAACGCCACGCTCCCGGGCAATATGGCCCAGCTGTTCCCAAAAAATAGGCTCTAGGGCCACCGAAGTATCATGCCCCGACAACCGAAATGATTTTTTTTGCAAATAAGGTTGGTTCATTTCCTTATCTTAAAAGACCCTGTCCTATGACGCAACCGTCCTTTTGTATAGTACTTCCCATATAAAAGTTTTATTCACTTGAAATTAAAACATAAAGCATTATATATGTTAATACCCTGAATTAAATGAATTATACTGGATATAAAAATGAAACTGTGCAAAAGTTTAAAATCTCTTCGGGCCCTTTTGATGCCTGCCCTGTTCTTCTTATTGAGCATCAATCTATATGCCGCCTCTAGCGAAGAGCTGGAATCACCACAGTTCAGACAATCCAAGTTAGACGTCATTTCTATTTATGAATCCTTAACACACTCGCTCGAAGATCGTTTGGATTATTGGAGCGAGAAAAAGACTTTTTTTCTAGACACGGATGATCAGGAGATCTTGATTCAATATCAACAAGCCCAAACTTATTCTCCTCTAAATCCTAAGCCTAGGTCGCGTACAGAGATGAGGCAGCTACTTATTTCTTTGTGCGATCAAAACATGGAAAGGACACAATCAAACTTATTAAACATAGAAGAGGTCAAAAAAGATATTGAATTTATGAGCCTGAAAGAGATGAAAAATCATATCTCTATTTCACTTGAAGACATCAGAACAATCATTGAAACTCGGCAATCTGATCCTAGAATTCCGGTGACTATCCCTGAACTTAGCGCGAAAGAAACGGACCACCGACAAAAAATGGCAGAAACGTCTCGCCTGCAAAGGGCCAATGAATGTGCCATTTTAAAGATCCTCTGTTCACCTTTTTCATATTCCGAAATTAATGAGTTTTTTGCACCCTTTTCTTCAGATTATTTATTTGCAGGACACTTTGCAACTTTACAGGCTTATGTACTAGGTTTAATAGAGACTCCCCCTTTACCCGACCATTATCTTTATAGGCTTCATAAGCATAAGCTAGAAACATCAGAAGCAAAGAGAAAGACTATTCTCGAGAATGCTCCTCTTAAGAAAAAGAGTGATCTATTAAGGCCCGAAAAAGAAGTAATTGATCAAACCACCAAACTTTTATCTAATGAACTGAAAGAAGTGGGCGAATTAGAATTAAAGGCAGAAGCCCTTTTAGAAGAGCTTGCCAAAAAGGAAGCCCAAAAATCAGGCGTTAAAAAGAAAAAGAAGAAGAAGAAAAAAAAGAAAAAGTCTAAAAGTGCTGTGTCAAGTGCCAACGCCACACCCTTAGAAGGTCCAGCTGAAGGTGATCACGCATTGAAAGAACCATCTTCAACAGCTCAGGTTCAGTCTTCCTCAGAAGAAGAATCCGAACAGGAAGAAGAGCGTGCGGAAACTTTGGAAGAAGAACTAGATTTAGAACCTTGGAAAGCCTACCCCAAGAAAAAAACCGGTTCTCCATCTCAAATAGTGCTCCCTGAAGAGGAAGCCCCTTCGGTTATTTCGGTAAAAAGGGAAACTTATGATTTGTGGTGTAAGTTTTATACCAACGGAACCATGGAATGGACAGATTTCTTGCCCATGGTTACCCAAACAGGTTTTGGTATTGAACCAAATGGAGGATCTATTCATCGTATTTTATATCCCCAAACTTTCCCCAGCCAAACAGGTCGCAAACATTTGGTGGTGCACAAGCCCCATGGTCAATTTTCAGCCTTAGGCCATAAAACCATAGGGTATTTACGCCAAGCATTAAAACAAGATTTCGGATGGTCATTGGAATCCTTCAAACCACAGACATCTTTATAACAAAACCATTTCATGAGTCCTCCAACATTTACTTATTGAAAGTACCAAAAATGATAAATTATTTTATGCCTGTTTTTTTGTTCCTCCTGACTCTTTCTTTTTCTGCTAAGGCCTCAGTTGATTTTGCTCAAATTAGAGAAGAGGGAATTCAAATATGTAAATCTATGATTGCTTATAACGAAGATAATATAGAATGGTATAAAAATAAAGAAATTGAAGTCAATACAGACAGAGAAAAAGATATCAAAATATTTCGTTTTCATTTTAACTGTGATCCTCATTACCCATACGATTTTTCTAAATTGGATATTCTTAAAGAATTAGGTTCTTTAATTGGTGTTTGTTCAAGAAATATTGACCGCTTCAACCATAATATGACACTATGGGCCAAAATAAATAATGATGCAGTCCATAATACCGAGTTTGCAGAAAAGCAGGTCAGAATATTTTTAGAGGAAGTTAAAACTCAACAAGCAGGACTCTTAGAAAAATGTATCCTTGCTATAGATGCTGGGGATATGTTTTCGGTTACGAATGAAAAAGTCCACAAAGATAATTACAAGGGCTGGCAATCGTGGGTGGACAGCATTAAATTATTTAGCAAACTTTTGAGTCAGCCTGCTATTGAAGACCTATTTCAGAGGTATATCATCCACAGTGCGCGTAAACCATCCCGCAAAATTTATACAGGCCCCTATGTATATTCAAGCACCTACATGTGTTTGAAAGCGTATTTTTTAGGCCTTACTGATACTTTGTGCACACAAGAGCACTTTCTTTATTCATATTATAAAATCAACCCCAGCACCTCTGATGGCCGTCAATATTTTCTAAGAAGCACATTTGCTAGGGATGCCGAAATGCTAGAAACTGAAGTTATGAAAGCCTTGAACCCTTATCAATTAAAAGCATCAGAGGCCTCTTCGTCTTCAAAAGAATCACATCTTGAGCTTTCGCCAGAGGACCAAAAAAGATGAACAAAAGAACGAGAAAAGAAACGCCTTAAAAAAGAACGACAAAAAGCTGCGAAAAAAGCCGTGGGTCCTGAAGAATCAGAGATCTTAAAAGAAATTCAGCCGCAGGGTGCAGCAACAGAAGACACTTTATCACCAAAATTAGGTGAAACAGAATCATCCACACCTCTAATACTTACGGACCAGGGGGCAAGTGCCGTAGAAAATTCATCTCTACTATCAAGTGAACGACCCCCCTCTGATAAAGGCAAGGGCGTTTTCGTATCAGAAGAGGAACAAAGGGAATATTTCATGGAACCTAAAGATTTACATGCCTTTCATCAAAGTAAAAAAAAGGAAAAATTTTTTAGGGAAGAATCCCCATCTGACCTGAAAAATACACAGACTCCTCAAATGCTTAATAAGGCAGGCTATAATCTATGGTGCAAATTTTGGAGCGACAGTAGCATGAACTGGGATGATTTAATAAAATTGTTCCTGAACCATCTTGGTTTTGGTTTAGAAAATGGAAATGGTTCTCGCCGCAGCCTGAATAAAAATAATAACAAATGTTATATTCACCAACCCCATGAAGGGCGGGATTTTATAGGTCCAGCAACCTTAAACAATATGCGCTCTCAAGTTGAAAAACATTTCAAATGGTCATTAGAATCTTTCACAGGGGCAGAAAAATAATTATTCTAACTTACACTCTTGAAAAGAGCCAAAGATAACACTATATATCATTTTCTGGGAGATTTAATTCTTTCCAACTCAGCTAGGGTCCATGAGCTTTCGGTAGAAAGACTACCCCAACCCATGGGCTTTAGCATATTCTTCAGCCTTTGGCACCGGGCCATACATCTCGAAAAATATCTGGCGCAGAATGTCCAAGTTTTTCTTAAATTGAATTCTTTTTTCTTTTTGATGCCGCAGAACGCGCAGGCATCCCCGTTGCAAAGGCTTTTTAAACAGCAGGCCATGCAACTTGCTTTCAGATCCATGCTCAGCCGCAATGTCCCTTAAAATAGATCCCACCCGATAAGAAGACTTACCCAAAATAACACCCACAGCCCGTACAACTTCTTCGTCTTTCATCTCGCTTAAAAAAGTGGCTAAAAATCGCACCGTCACAGGTGCCCCACATCCAGTCAGACAAGCAAAGGTTTGATTTAAGGCGTCAGATCCCTTAGCCGCAATGGTTTGGCCATATAGTAACTTCACAACCTCAGCCGAAGGGTGATAAGGATGGGCCTTAAAGTAAGACTGAAGCGCTAGGGCTCCTTGGGTGCCCACCTTTTGGTTACACCTGACATAACAAGACATATTCTTGGAAAATGGGGCCACAAATCGATGAACAGAATGGAAAGTCTGGTCAACATGATGGGTAATGGACTGAACCGCAAACCCCGTGTTGATTATAAAACTGACGCCCAGCAGGAAAACCTGCTTATTACATAAACGCGTGTACATGGCCTCTCCCTGGCTTTTTTCTTTTCAGTCTACTCCCTTTATTTCAAAAAGTAAAAGTTGAATATTTTATTCAAAAATATCAATTGATTATAAAAATGTTTTTCTGTTTTTGGGGCCTGTTTTTAGGATGAGAAACCATATTTTAAAACCCCTTATGGACATCGTTTATCCCCTCCCCAACCCTTATTTGCATAAAAAAAATAATTTTTACATAAAAATCATACACATATTATCAATCCTTCTCTGTCTCTTTAATCCTCTAGGGTTTCATTATGTTTTTTCATATGGTTTTTTATCCATTATTTAAAAATATTTGTTTTTACTGTTATTTTTTTCAAACTTTATACAAAAAAAGGCCTATTTTTTCATTGACTTCCCATGCTATCCCATGGTATCCCATAAGAGAGGCATAACATGAAAGGTCAGGGCCGAAAAAATGTCGTTATTTTTATCGACATACATAAATAAAATCGATCGAAAAGGGCGGGTTTCGGTACCGGCTCCCTTTCGCGCGGCCCTGACCACTCAGCCCAATGGGGGCGTCATTGTTTTCAAATCCTACACCCTGCCCGCCCTCGAGGCTTATCATATGGAGCGCATGCAGGCCCTCAGTGACAGCCTCGACCAAATGGAATTGTTTTCAGAAAGCCAAGAAGATTTAGCCGCGGCCCTTTTCGCAGATGCCCAACAGCTGACATGGGATCAAGAAGGCCGCATCATGATTCCCGATTCCTTCCGGGCTTTTGCTCACATCGAAGAAACCGTGGCCTTTGTGGGGCGTGGGCCCACGTTTCAATTGTGGAACCCTGGGAAATTTGAAAAACACCAAGAAGAAGCCCGTGCCCGTATCCGTGCCAATAAAATCACGCTAAAACTACCGCCGAAGGGAGAGTCCGCATGACCTCCTTTGCGATTCACCAGCCCGTTATGTTACACGAAGTCCTAAGGGCCCTTGATCCCCAAAAAGGCAAGATCTATGTGGACAGCACCTTTGGGGCCGGGGGATATAGTCGGGCCATTCTGAACAGTGCCGACTGCAAAGTTTATGGCATTGATCGCGATCCTGACGCCATTCAACGGGGCCAACAGCTTGCCGCCCAGAATAAAAACTTTACCATCCTAGAAGGAAACTTTTCTGATCTTGAACAACTATTAAAAGACGCCAATATCTCGGCCATCGATGGCATTGTGTTTGATTTGGGTGTGTCCTCGCCCCAATTAGACGAAAGCGAACGGGGGTTCTCGTTCCAAAAGGATGGACCCCTCGATATGCGCATGGAAAAGAAGGGCGAAACCGCCGCCGATGTGGTAAATACCCTGGGGGAAAAGGAATTGGCCCGGATTATTTGGGAATACGGAGATGAACCCAAGTCCCGGTCCATCGCCAAAGCCATTGTGGAACGTCGAAAAGAAACACCCTTTACGCGCACCCTTGACCTGGCCACCCTTGTACATAAGATTATCAAAAAGAAACCCCATCAAAAAATTGATCCCGCCACCAAAACGTTCCAGGCGCTACGCATTTATGTCAATACCGAGCTTAAATCCTTGGAACAGGGGTTGGAGGCCGCTGAAAAAATGCTGGCCCCCGGCGGACGATTGGTGGTGGTCTCGTTCCATGCCCTGGAAGATGAACGTGTTAAAAATTTTTTGCGTCACCAAAGTGGCAATACCCCTAACCCCTCCCGCCATCAACCCATGGTTGCGGAACAAAACCCCTTGCCGTCCTTTCAAATTCTGGAACGCAAGGCCCAACAACCCTCCGATGAAGAAGTCACCTTAAATCCCCGGGCCCGGTCAGCGCGCTTACGGTGGGCCATTCGTACCTCTCATGCGGTTTCAAAAGGATATTTTTAAATGTTATCGCATGATTTTCTAAGAAAAAGTTCATTCATTCTGGTCTCACTCAGTCTTTTAATGGGCGTCGGCCTTTATCATCTTAAACACTGTGTTTCTAATACGGCCTATGAACTGACCCAAACGAAAATTCGTATTTTGGAAACCCAAGAATCCCTTCACACGCTGAAGGCAGAATGGGGGTTTCTAACCAGCCCCAAACGGCTGGCTAAACTCAGCAGTCAGCATCTTCAATTAAAACCCGTTAAGGCCGTGCAGATTGCTTCACTGAATACCTTTAACCAGCGGGCAACCCAAGGCATTATGGTTGCCTACAGAAGGCCCACATAATGCATGATGGCATTACCGCTCCTCCCTCGCGTATGCGGGATTTTCTCGAGGGTAAAAAAAACAATAAAGGGGCCAACGCCCCTTTAACCCGCTTTACCACCGCCTCGATTCTTATATTTCTGATTTTTTTAATCATAGGCCTCCGCCTGTTATGGATTATGGTTTTGTCCCAATCCCATACGCGCACCCCCTCGTCCCCTGCCTTAACCCAGTTGGTAAAACGGGCCGATATTATCGATCGAAACGGCAGCATCCTGGCCACCAATCTGATTACATTTTCTTTGTTTGCCAACCCTAAGCACATCAGCAACCCCCAAGACCTGGCGCGCAAACTGGTAAGGATATTTCCCGATCTATCGGAAAATGATCTGTATAAAAAGCTCACTGCCCGCAGTCCCTTTGTGTGGATCAAACGGAATTTGACCCCCAAGCAAAAGCTCATGGTGCAATATTTGGGGCAAGTGGGTCTTGATTTCCAAAAAGAACAAAAGCGCATCTATCCCCATGAAACCCTCATGGCCCATGTGGTAGGCTATACCAATGTGGATAACCAAGGCTTGTCAGGGATCGAGCGCCATTTTGATACCCAACTTAAGGGCAACAACACCCCCCTTCAACTGTCCATTGATTTACGCGTTCAGCATATTTTACGGGAAGCTTTGCTTTCCGGCATGGAAAAGCATTCGGCCAAGAAAGGCAGTGGAATTGTTATGGATGTCAATACCAGCGAAATTATTGGCATGGTCTCTTTGCCCGATTTTGACCCCCACCACCCCAAAACCAGTGAAGCCATTTTCAACACCAACACCCTGGGAGTGTATGAAATGGGGTCCCTCTTTAAAATTTTCACCTTTGCCATGGCCTTGGATTATAAAACCGTCAGTCTACAAGACGGCTTCGATACATCCCGTCCCTTATATATTGGCAAGTTCCGTGTTAAAGATTTCCATGCCAAAAACCGGTGGCTTTCTATCCCAGAAATCTTCATGTACTCGTCAAATATTGGGACCGTCAAAATGGCCCTCAAGGTAGGGGCCGAACGTCAAAAGAAATTCTTCGAGAAAATCGGATTCCTAAAACCCCTGAAAATTGAAGTGGGCGAAAACGGTATTCCCATGGCCCCCCGCGGCACCTGGAAAGATATTCAGGTGGCCACCATTTCCTATGGTTATGGATTGGCCATCAGCCCCATCCATTTGGCCAACGGAATTGCGGCTTTGGTCAATGGGGGTGTTCTGCGCCAGCCCACCCTATTAAAGAAATCGGGCCCCGATGAATACACCCGCATTATTTCGGCCGCCACCTCCGAAAAACTGCGCCGTCTTATGCACCTAGTGGTTAAAGAAGGATCAGGGTATCGCGGAAATGCAGCGGGATATTTAGTGGGCGGCAAAACAGGATCCGCCAACAAAAAAGATGACGATGGTAAGGGATATGTGGCCCATGGCAAGCATCGATCTTCTTTCATTGGCGCCTTCCCCATTACAAATCCCAAATATTTGGTGTTCATCATGTTGGATGAACCGAAAAACAGCCGCGAGGTGGGCGTGGCCACGGGGGGCGTCGTATCGGCCCCCATCGCCAAAGAAGTCATCGAAAAATCGGCCCCCTTACTGGGTGTCCTTCCCGTCGATGAATCGGGGTCTCGTCTGCAATCGGCTATGAACATAACAAGGGGGTCTTCTCGTGCAATTCAATAAGCTTGTTCATCACCTTCAATCCCTTCATCCCGTCAACATTTGGCCGGGTAGTTCCTCGGTGTTTGAGACGGATCTTAGGGGCCTCAGCGCCTCTACGAAAGACATCCATCCCCAGTTCGTATTTGTGGCCATTCCCGGGACCACCGTAAATGGGGAAAATTTTATTCCCGAAGCCATCCAAAAAGGCGCGGTGGTGATTGTGGCGTCGGATCACGCCTATGAAAAATACAGTGATCAATTTCCCCATGTTGCCTTTATTACCACCTCGAATGCCGCCTTGTGTTTGGCCAAAATGGCCTCCCTTTTTTATCCCCAAGCCCCCGCTCATATTGTGGCGGTCACGGGCACCAATGGGAAAAGTTCCACCGTGGAATTTGCCCGACAAATATGGGATTACCTGGGCCTTAAATCAGCCAGCCTGGGCACCCTGGGCATTCAAAGCCAGTGGTTCAAAGCCGAAAAGCATCTCACCACCCCAGACCCAGTCTACCTGCACCGGCAAATGGGGGCCCTTGCCAAGGCCGGCATCACCCATCTGGCCCTTGAAGCCTCAAGTCACGGTCTCTCCCAACATCGCCTGGATGGGCTTCGTTTAAAAGCTGGAGGGTTTACCAGTTTCAGCCGGGATCATCTTGATTATCATGGCACCATGGAAAATTATCTTCAGGCCAAAGGTCGCCTTTTTTCACACCTGGTTCGATCGTCCCAGGGGATCGCTGTGTTGAACGCCGATATTCCCGAATACCAGCCCCTAGTCCACCTATCACAAGGATTGAAGGTCATCAGCTATGGCCGGCAGGGGCACGACTTCCATATTAACAAGATCACCCCTCTCCCCCATGGCCAACGGGTTGACCTCTCTGTTTTTGGAACATCTTATACCCTTAATTTGCATCTGATGGGCGAATTCCAGGTTTACAATGCCCTCTGCGCTTTGGGATTGGTGCTCAGTGATTCGTCTATTCCCATTGAAAAAGCTGTACGGGCTCTTGAAACCCTTCGCCCCCCTGCAGGCCGGCTTGAATTCATCGCCAACACCCCCAAAGGGGCCGCAGTGTACGTAGATTATGCCCATGCGGAAGACGCCATTAAAACCGTGTTACAAGCCCTTCGAAAACATACCCAAAAGGATTTATGGATTGTGTTTGGCGCAGGCGGTGGTCGGGATCCAGGCACACGCCCCCCCATGGGCCAAGCGGCGGCCCAGAATGCAGACCATGTGATTTTAACGGACGATAACCCCCGTTTTGAAAACCCCGCGGCCATTCGGGCCAAACTTAAGGAAGGGGCCCCCCAGGCCCACGAAATTCCCGACCGTCGTCAGGCTATTGCCCATGCCATTCACCATGCGCAAAAAGATGATATTATTCTTGTTGCGGGCAAAGGGCCCGAAGATGGGCAAATCGTACAAGGGGTCACCGAACCCTTTTTAGACAGTCGGGTGATTTTAGAAACCATTCAACAGGCAGGGCATCATGAAAAATAAATGGACTTCATCCCTTCTTCAATCCATTACCCAGGGTCAGCTAAAGGGGCCCCAAAGCTGGACAGCCACCACCTTTACGCATGACAGTCGTCAAGTGACACCGGGACAACTTTATGTGGCCATTAAGGGCGAAAAGGTAGATGGGCATGATTATATTAATTCAGCCCTGCAAAATGGGGCCGTGGCCGCCCTGGTCAGCCATATTCCCGCTAGCCTATCTTCTGATGCCCCCCTTGTGCTGGTGCCTAATGTGGAAGAGGCCCTTCTTCAAGTGGGTCGGTACGTACGCGATCATTTAAAAGCCACCGTGATTGGTGTCACGGGCAGTTCGGGCAAAACCACCACCAAAGATATGCTGAAACTATGTCTATCGGCCCAAGGAAAAACCCACGCTAATTTCCGCAGTTTTAACTCGCGCTGGGGGGTTCCCCTAACCCTTGCCGAATGTGAAGGGGATGAACAATTTGTGGTGCTAGAAATGGGGATGAGCGGCCGGGGCGAACTCAGCACCCTAACCCACATGGCCCGCCCCCACATTGCCATGATTACCACCATCAACCCTGCCCACTTGGAAGAGCTTGGGTCGCTTGAAAATATTGCCCGGGCCAAGGCTGAAATTTTTGAAGGCCTGCCCAGTACGGGAACGGCCTTAGTGCCAGGGGATGTGGAACACACCCCCCTTCTGTTGGCTAAAGCCCATGAATCAGCGGCGGCCCATGTGGTGGTGTTTGGGGAATCGACGGCGGCCCAAATTCGGTTAGCGTCCTACCAACCCCAGTCCACCCAAGCCCAGGTGAAAATTTCCTTACACGGCACGGAATACAGCTATACCTTGGCCGTTTTGGGCAAACACTATGCCATGAACAGTTTGGCCGTACTGGGGGCCATTCATGCAGCCAAGGCCAGCGTGCCCCACGCCATCGATGCCCTGCAAACATTCCAGGGATCCGATCGTCGGGGCCAGATCATCCCCCTCTCCCAAGGCATTCTATTATTTGATGAAAGCTATAATGCCAACCCCGGATCCATGAAGGCGGCGCTCGAGGCCTTTGGATCCCATCCCGTTTCGGGTCATAAAATATTGGTACTGGGCGATATGCGGGCCCTGGGCCGGGAATCGCGGGACTATCACCTAAATTTAAAAGAGACCGTGTTGGCCACCCATCCCCATATGGTGTTTACATATGGGGCCGAGATGGAGGCGTTGCATCAGGCCCTTGCTCCCCACCTTACCACCCATCACTTCCAAGACCTGGAATCCCTCAGCCAAGCGGTGATGAATGTTCTTAACCCCCACGATGCGGTTTTTATTAAGGCCTCGAATTCGGTGAACCTGAATCAAGTGGCCCAGGCCATCCTGAATCAATTCAAACCGATGGCTGGGTAAACTGCCCGCAATAAAAAAGGCCTCACTTAGGGGGCCTTTTTTCATCAATTTTTTCGTGTCTTCCTCTTGCCATTCCCGCGTTCCCTCTTGTCATTCCCGCGGAGGCGGGAATCCATCTTCTCTGTCTTGCTTTTCCCACATCACCACGCCAACTGCATGCCTCCCTGGACCCCCGCGTTTGCGGGTGTGACAGTAAAAAAGGGGGGGCTTTTATACCCCCCCTTTTATAACTAAGTACCCCACAAGGTGGACGGTCAATTATTTCTTTCCTTGAAAAAATCCCGCCATTTCTTCCGAAACCGATGCGTCTAGGGATGGGAAAGGCACCCCCCTTGGGCGATCTTCTTTGTGCTTTTTAGGGGCCGCGGGGGCGCCGTAAATATCAGATACTGGATCAACAAATTCTTCATACCCTTCCGCTCCCGAAAAAGGCACAGGCGATGAATTTGCGATACGCGATTTAGCCTTACCTTTTCCCTTAACCACAGGGTTCGGATCCTCCATGGGGTGGGCTTCTGCTTCCACCAAATCTGGAACAAAATGTTTTTTTGTGGGCTTTTCAGGTTCCGCCATAGAAAAGTCCATACCATCTAGAAATTCAAGAGCTAAAGAACCCACCTGCTCACCCAGCACCTCATCAGCACTCAAGCTGAGTTTTTCTAATGGAGAAACAATAGAAAATGGGGTTGCCCCAACGCATACATCCATAGGGCTGCGCTGCAATCTGGAACGCTTAGTATCTATCTCTTTTGCTTCACAAGGGTCCCCAAAACGCTCAGAGCAAGGGTCTGTTGCTTTCCTTTTAAAGGTTGGTGCCGCACCTTCGATTTTGGGCTTAAAAGAAACACGTTTTTCTTCAAAACCAAAATCCGATTCCGCCGCACTCCATCCACAGGATAACGCGCTTATTCCCAAACCAGCCACTAAAACAAACTTATTTTTTTTAGTTTTTTTCATATTATAACTTTCTGATTTTATTGATTATTTTTTGCCCTGTTTAACCAGTAAAATCAGATATGTCAAATATTTTTATAAGCGACGGATGATATTCGTAAATAACAATATTAAGTAAAATAAAGAAAAAAAGCCAAAAATATGGTGTTTCTTAGGCATGACCGCATAACAGGCACTTTTTTATGAACAACCCCCAACTGTTTGCTTCCCCATCCCCCCAAATCCCCTAAAACTTTCCGCCTCCCTCCCCATGACAATTTCATAAAACTGGATTATGATAGGCTCAAGAGACAATAAAATATAATAAAGTCAGGACTTTAACATGCTGTATAATCTGCTCTATCCTTTGGCTGGAAAGATTCATTTTTTTAACCTTTTTAAATACATCACTTTTCGCACGGCCTGTGCCACGCTCACATCCCTATTGATTGGGTTTTTAATGGGCCCCCACATCATTTCGTTCATGCGGAAAATTCAGGGCAAGGGACAACCCATCCGGGCCGAAGGTCCCCAAACTCATCTTCTCACCAAAAAGGGCACGCCCACCATGGGGGGCAGCATTATCCTAATTGGCGTTACCTTCAGCACTTTATTATGGGGAGATCTCACCAACCCCTTTTTGTGGATTGTATTATTGGTGTGCCTCAGCCTGGGTCTGTTGGGCGGCTTTGATGATTATATGAAGGTCAGCAAACAAAACCCCAAGGGCATGCTCAGTAAAGTTAAATTCATGGGCCAATTATGTGTGGGGATTGCGGCCTCGTATTTCATTACGCGGTATTTGCCCACCAACCTGGATAATCATCTGGCCCTTCCCTTTTTCAAGGATATTCTTTTAAATATGGGTCTTTTTTTTATGCCCCTGGCGGTGTTGGTCATTGTGGGCAGCTCGAATGCGGTGAACCTGACGGATGGATTAGATGGTTTGGCCATTGGCCCCTCTATTATTACCACCACCTGTTTTGGGTTAATTGCTTATTTGGTGGGAAATGCTGTTTTTGCCCATCATTTGCAATTACATTTCGTGCCCGGCAGTGGGGAATTAACCGTCTTCTGCGGGGCCCTAGTGGGCGCCAGTTTGGGCTTTTTGTGGTACAACGCCCCACCCGCCCAAATTTTCATGGGCGACATGGGCTCCCTGGCCATTGGGGGCGCCTTGGGGGCCATTGGTGTTATTACCAAACACGAATTGGTGCTGGCCTTGATTGGGGGCCTGTTTGTGATTGAAACCCTTTCGGTTGTAATTCAGGTGGCCTACTTTAAATACTCGGGCGGTAAGCGCATTTTCTTAATGGCGCCGCTCCATCATCATTTCGAAAAAAAGGGGTGGTCCGAATCCACGGTGGTCATTCGGTTTTGGATCATCTCCATCATTTTGGCCCTGGTGGGGTTGGCCACCCTTAAATTACGGTAACACCTGCAGGCAAACGGCATGACCTTTAAAAACAAATCTTTTTATGTGGTGGGTCTGGGGAAGTCGGGCCTGTCCACACTTCATGCCCTTAAAAAGGGGGGTGCCCAGCTGTGGGCATGGGATGATCAAACCCTTCCTGAAAAAGATTTAAAAACCATGGGGATCCCCGCCACCCCCCCTAAAGACGCCCCGTGGCATACTCTTGATGCCCTGGTCCTTAGCCCCGGCATCCCCCACCACTTGCCCCACCCCCATCCGGCGGCCCTTTTGGCCCAACAGCACACTATTCCCATTCTGTGCGATGTGGATCTTTTTTTCCAATCCCGGTCCCAACAGGCCTTTGTGGGCATTACGGGCAGCAATGGGAAATCCACCACCACGTCCCTGACGGCCCACCTTTTAAAAGCTGCGGGCATCAAGTCCGAAGCCGGGGGGAATTTGGGCATTCCCGCCTTTGATATTCCCAGTTTGGGCCCCAAAGGCATCCATGTGATGGAGCTATCGTCCTTTCAGCTGGAACGCATCCATACGCCTGTTTTGGATGTGGCCGTCTTTTTGAACATTTCCCCCAATCATCTGGACCGGCATGGCGATATGGTTCATTACCAACAGGCAAAACTTCATATTTTCGATCTTTTAAAACCCCAGGGCAAAAAGATTATCGGGGTGGATTCGCCTCTGACGGACGCCATTTATAAATCCCTTGAAGGCCCCCACACCATTCCCATTTCTGGCCAGCGCCTGCTTAATACAGGCGTCTACGTGGATCAGGGATGGCTAATCGATCATCTGGGTCCCCTGCCCCAACAAATTATACACCTGCCCTCGTTGCCCTTTTTGAAGGGGGCCCATAATCACCAAAATATTGCGGCCAGTTATGCGGTGGCACGGCTTCAGGGGAACATCTCTGTTGAAACGTTCACCCATGCCCTGCATACCTATCAAGGCCTGCCCCATCGCCAAGAATGGGTGGGTGAAAAGGATGGCATTATTTTTATTAACGACAGCAAAGCCACCACCCTCGAGGCGGCCACCAAATCCCTGGGGGCCTTTTTCGATATTTACTGGATTGTGGGCGGCGAAGCCAAAGAGGGTTCGGTAGATCTTCCGCCCATCCGTCCCTTTTTCACCCATATTCATCAGGTCCACACCATGGGGTCATCGGCCCAGGCCTATTATGACTTATTAAAAGACCATATTCCCACCCAGGCCCACACCACATTGCCCCAGGCGCTCAAGGCGGCCTGGACCGATGCCCAAAGCCGGGGGAAAAAAGCCACCATTCTCTTGGCCCCCGCCTGTGCCTCGTATGATCAATATAAAAACTTTGAAGAACGGGGCGACCATTTTCGAACGCTGGTGGCAAGCCTATTAAACAAGAAAAGTTCAGGGCAAAAAAAGCCCTCGTCTAAACCTAAAAAGGATTCTAAAAAATGCTAGGTCAATCTTTTGCGCGCACCGACCGCAGTATTCTGGGCCAGTGGTGGTGGACCATCGATCGATGGTTATTTTTGGCCTTACTTCTATTGATGATCACAGGCCTATTCCTTAGTTTTGCGGCCAGCCCCAGCGTGGCCCAACGCATTGGGCTCGATTCCTTCTTCTTTGTACGGCGACATGTCTTATTCCTGATCCCCGCCATGGTCATTATGGTCTCCGTTTCCTTACTGTCGCCCCGAAAAATTCGTTTACTGGCCTGGGGGCTATTTATCTTTTTCGTCATGTGTTTGGTGCTGACGCCCTTCATTGGCCTTGAAACCAAGGGGGCCCGCCGCTGGATTAACTTTATGGGCTTTTCCCTCCAAGCCTCCGAATTTATTAAGCCCACCTTTGCGGTGATTGCCGCCTGGCTTTTGTCCCAACCCAAAACCCAACACGCCCTGTCGGCCACCAATATTGCCATCTTTTTGTATCTCACGGTGGTGGGGCTTATTTTATTGCAGCCCGATTTTGGGATGGTGTTTGTTATTACCTTTGTGTGGTTCTTTCAGTTTTATCTGGCAGGTCTTCCCCTGTTCTGGGTGTATTTGCTGGGGGGGTTGGCCGTCACGGGGGTGACCGCGGCCTATTTCGTCTTCCCCCATGTGGCCAGCCGTATTGATCGGTTTATGAATCCCCAAACGGGCGACCAATATCAAATCACGCGCTCGCTGGAAGCTTTTCGGGAAGGGGGCATTTTTGGACGAGGCCCCGGTGAAGGCATTATTAAAAAGAACCTGCCCGACTGTCACGCAGACTTCGTGTTTTCGGTGGCGGGCGAGGAATTCGGGTTTTTCTTTTGTTTGTTTATCCTGGCCCTGTTCTTATTTATTACGGGCCGGTGTTTATGGCATGCCCGCCGAGAAAAGAATTTTTTCATGACCCTGGCCATCAGTGGCATCACCTTTCAATTTGCCTTGCAAGCCATGATCAATATGGGGTCCAGTCTTCATTTGATTCCCACCAAGGGAATGACCCTTCCCTTCCTCAGTTATGGGGGATCTTCCTTATTGGCCATTGCCTTGGGCATGGGCATGGTAATGGGCTTCACCAAAAGGCGCTTGGATGATAAAGGTCTTTAAACACCTGAAAAAACCCTATGTGGTGGTGGTGGGCGGCGGTACGGGGGGCCACATTTTCCCGGCCCAGGCCGTGGCGGAAAAACTGCACCAACGGGGTCACCATGTTCTGTATATGACCGATACCCGGGGACTCGCCTATCATGCGAAACCTGCGGGCGTCCCCATGGCCGTGTTAAAGCTCCCTCCCTATCGCCCCGGGTTGATGAACAAAATATCCCTGGCCCTTCGTCTTACCGCTGGAATTTTATCCGTGTCTTTGTTGTTTCTATGGAAACGCCCCGCTTTGGTGGTGGGCTTTGGGGGCTATCCCAGTTTTCCCCCACTGGCCGCCGCCGTAGTTGAACGCATTCCCTTTATGATGCATGAACAAAATGCGTACGTGGGACGTGTCACCCGCTGGCTGGCTCGCTTTGCAGAAAAAATCACCTCTACCTTTCCCAGCATGAAAGGGGTGCGTCCCGCCGATCTCTCCAAAATCGTGCTGACCGGCAACCCCATTCGTCCCAGCATCAAAGCCCTTCGGAACATGCCCTATAAAGCCCCTTCAAAAACCATCCACCTGTTTGTGGTGGGGGGCAGCCAGGGGGCCAAAATCTTCAGCACCCTTTTACCCCAAGCCATTGCCTTGCTGCCAGCCGATTTGCGTCAACGCCTCAGCATCGTGCAACAGTGCCGCCCTGAATTTGAACAGACCACCACCGACCTTTATAAAACAGCAGGGGTCAAGGTGACCCTGGCCCCCTTTTTCCAAGATATTGCGGCCGAATATAAAAAAGCCCACTTGATCCTGTCTCGGGCTGGTGCGTCCACGGTCACCGAATTGGCTGTTATTGGTCGACCCGCCCTTTTCTTTCCCCTGCCCACGGCCATGGATGACCATCAACGACACAATGCCCAGTCCCTGGTGGATCGAAAAGCGGGATGGATGGTCCATGAAAATGGACTCACCGCCCCCCTATTGGCAGAAACCCTGAACAAAATACTAGTTGATATAAAAGGGCTTGAAAAAGCTGCAGAAAACATTCATGCTGTAGGAGTAACCACAGCAGATGAACTTTTGGCAGACGTGGTGGAAACCCTTCTGCTTCCTGTTGAAAAATAAGGTTATATATAATTTAGGGACTGCTTACTTGGGATTTCCTCTTCTTTATCGCACGCAAAGAAAAAGTTCCCAGAGGGGCTATAAAATAAAAAAAATATAAGATACATATAACGTGAACTTAAAATGAAAACACACCCCCTTACAATTGGCCGGCTCCATATCATCGGTATTGGTGGCATCGGTATGAGCAGTATTGCAGAAGTCCTTCACCGCCTGGGCCACCATGTGCAGGGCAGCGATCAGTCGGCGAATGCCAACACGGAACGCCTGGAAAAAATGGGCATTCGGATCTTCATCGGGGCCAAAGCCGACCACATAGAAAACGCCACCACCGTTATCCGTTCTTCGGCCGTTCGCGATACCCACGTGGAAGTGAAAGCAGCCCTGGATAAAAACATTGCAGTGCTGTCACGGGCCGAATTATTGGCCGAGATCATGCGCTATAAGGCCACCATTTCTGTCAGTGGTACCCATGGTAAAACCACCACCACGTCCCTTATGGCTACCCTATTATTACATGCCGGCCTTGATCCCACCATTCTCAGCGGGGGCATTTTAACCGACCTGCACTCCAACGCCCATGCGGGGGACGGATCCTGGATGGTGGTCGAAGCCGACGAATCGGATAAAACCTTTATTCAAATCCCCAGCACCATTGCCATCATTACGAACATTGAACCCGAACATATGGAAAGTTATGGCAGTTTTGAAAATCTAAAGGATTCTTTCGTTCAGTTTGCCAATGGCGTGCCCTTTTATGGGTTTTCCGTGATGTGTCTGGACCATCCCACGGTTAAAGAAATTTTACCCCGTATTATCAAGCCCCACATTACCTATGGCACCACATCGGATGCCGATTGTTACGCCACCAACATTCAGTCCTCGACCCAGGGGATGCGGTTTGATGCCCATTTCCAAGACTATAGTATTTTAGATGTTCAACTGGCCCTTCATGGGCACCACAATGTGCTGAATGCCTTGGCTGTGATTGTGGTGGGTGTCAAGCTGGGCATATTCCCTGATACCATTAAAAAAACATTGGCTTCCTTTGGGGGTGTAAAACGCCGCTTTACAAAAGTGGGCGAAGTAAACGGCATCACCTTTATCGATGATTACGCTCACCACCCCACCGAAATCAAGGCAGTGTTAAAAGCGGCCCGGGGTGTGGGTTCGGGCAAGGTGATCGCCGTGGTGCAGCCCCACCGATACAGCCGCCTTCGTGATTTATTTCAAGAATTTTCAACTTGTTTCACCGATGCTGATACCGTAATTTTGGCGCCAGTATATTCAGCCGGAGAATCCCCCATTCAAAACATCAGCCACCAAGAACTGGCCAATGCCGTAAGAACCCATTTCTCAGGGGATGTGTACACCATCGAATCCGAAAGCGAACTGGCGCCCCTGATTGCCCAAATGGCCCACAGTGATGACTATGTCATTCTTATGGGGGCCGGCAGCATCAGCCAATGGGCCCATGCCTTACCTACCCAGATCAAACCCCTGTCGAGGTAGCCATGGTCACCGATCTTCTTCCTCTCTTACCCAAAATACGGGGGCGGTATCAACCCCATAGCCCCCTGGGCCCCCAGGTGTGGTTCCGCACGGGAGGGCCGGCCCAGGTTTTGTTCAAGCCCCAGGATGAAGATGATTTACAACATTTTTTAAAGCACACCCCCCTTTCCATTCCTGTGACTGTTATTGGGGTGGGGTCAAACCTGTTGATCCGCGATGGGGGTGTCCCCGGCGTCGTGATTAAACTGGGCAAAGGGTTTAACGACATTACTGTTCAAGGCACCACACTCACCGCTGGCGCCGCCGCCCTTGACCGGACCGTGGCGCTGGAAAGTGCGCATCATGGTCTCGCCGGTTTTGAATACCTGGTGGGCATCCCCGGCACCATAGGGGGGGCTGTTAAAATGAATGCGGGCGCCTATGGCCAAGAGGTCAAAGACCATTTGATCTCGTGCCAAGTTTTAACCCGCACGGGTGAACGGCTCACAAAAAATCCATCCGATCTTCAGTTTGCCTATCGCAGCAGCCAATTATCCGAGCATGACATTGTAATTTCTGCCACCTTCCAGGGTACCCCCCAAGATCCTGCGCTGCTGCATGCCCGCCTTCAGGAAATTATGCACCAACGGGAAGCCACCCAGCCCGTCCGCAGCCGCACGGGGGGCAGCACCTTTAAAAACCCCCTTCCCCACAAGGCCTGGGAACTGATCGACCAGGCGGGCTGTCGGGGCCTTACAAAAGGGGGCGCCCAGGTCTCGGAAAAACACTGCAATTTTTTAATCAATACAGGCACGGCCACCTCGGCCGATCTCGAAGCGCTGGGCACCGAAGTGCAAAAGCGTGTTCTGGAAAAAACAGGCATTTCCCTGGAATGGGAAATTAAACGTATCGGAGTACCCTCATGACCGCCTCTATTCATCTTAAAAAAGGGCATGTGCCCGCAGAAACCACCGTGGCCCTGCTCATGGGCGGTTGGAATAACGAACGCGAAGTCTCCCTCATGTCGGGTAAAGGCATTCTGGCCTCGCTTCAACGCCAAGGATACCAGGTGAAGGTTTTGGAATTAAAGCGGGACATGCACGAGCTCATCACCTTCCTGAGCCCCAAACCCCACATCGTTTTTATGAATGCCCTTCATGGTTTGTTTTTTGAAGATGGTCGCTTGCAAGGGCTTCTGGATATTCTACAAATTCCCTACACGGGGTCCAATGCCTTGGCCTCGGCTTTAGGGATGCATAAACCCACCAGCCTTAAGATTTTCCAAAGTATGGGCATTCCCACGGCCAAGGGGGGCGTGTATAAATGGTCCCACATTAAAAGCCAGCATCCCATGCATGCGCCTTATGTTGTAAAACCCATAGATGAAGGGTCTAGCGTTGGCGTATATATTATTCATGACACCAGCAAGCCCCTGGAAGACCAAATTCATTGGTCTTTTGGGGAAGATGTATTGGTGGAAGAATATATCGCTGGACAAGAGCTCTCGTGCGCCGTCATCGAAAACCAAGCCCTTGGTGTTTTGGAACTGGCGCCCAAAGAGGGTTTTTACGATTTTTCGAATAAATATACGGATGGAAAAACCGAGCATCACATGCCTGCCCGGATCCCCCAAGAGGTTTATAACAAGATTATGGATTATACGGAACGCGCTCATAAAGCCTTGGAATGTGCAGGAATCACCCGCTGTGATATCCGATATGATGCGGCCACGGGCAAAATAGCGTTCTTGGAAATCAACACCCTTCCTGGCTTTACCCCGCTCTCGTTGGCCCCTGAAATGGCCCAGTATCGGGGCATTTCATACGACCAATTGGTCTATTCCCTCATCGAGGAGGGTCTATGTCGCGCCTAGCCGCCACACGCCCCCCTCTGCGCAAACAATCCCTGCCCAAATGGAAGCTTTTCTTCAAATTGGGGCTGGCGGGTTTTTTGGCACTGGCGGTCCTGTTGGCCTGGTTTTCCTATTCTGGTCTCTTAAGCCGTACCTACACGGCCCTTGTCCATCGGTATGAACACATCCAGCTGGTGGTGGGCCTCCAGGTTAAAAAAGTAATCATCAATGGGCGCCGCACCATTCCCCATCACGATATTTTAAAGGGTCTTGAAATTAACCTGGGCGATCCCTTCTCCCGCTTTGATCTGGAAATTGCCTACAGTCAGCTCAGCCAGCATCCCTGGGTCAAGTCGGTTATTATTCAACGGCAGTGGCCCGATGCCATTCATGTGCACCTGAAGGAACGCATCCCCGCGGCTTTGTGGCAATACCACCAAAAGGTGGTGTTGGTGGACCAAGAAGGCGAAGTTTTAACGTCCAAAGTGGATAATTATACCCATTTTCCGTTGGTGATTGGCCCCGGTGCACCCCAAAAGGCCCATGCCTTGATCCAGGCCCTGAAACAGCACCCGCTGCTCCAAGCCGAAGTCAGCGCCGCCACCCGCATTGGTCAAAGACGGTGGGATCTGCGGCTTAAAAATGGGATCACCCTGATGCTTCCCGAAGAAAACTATGAACAAAGCTTGAAAACAGTAGAAGGCTTACAAACAAAAATCCAAATTTTTGAAAAGGCAAAAAAGGTCATCGACCTGCGATTGCCCCATAAAATGGTGATGAGGTAAAAATGGCCACGGATACATTAACAGCACTGGATATCGGCACCACCAAGGTTACCTGTGTGATTGCCGAATACGATGCCCGTTCCCACAAGTTTAACATTATGGGTACAGGGTGCCATGTATCCCGTGGTGTGAAAAAAGGCCTGATTACCAGCATGGATGAAACGGAAAACGCCATTTTAAATGCTGTGCATTCAGCCGAGAAAATGGCCGGCACCACCATCCAAGATGTGGTGGTGAATATTTCCGGCAAGCATTTGCTCTCCGAACTTTTTTCCTTGTCAGCGCCCCTGCCCACCCAGGTGGTCAGCGAGGATGATATCAATGGCCTTATCCATCGCGCCAGCCAAGTCGATGCCCAAAGCAACTTCGAAGTCCTGCATGCCTTCCCCTTGGAATATGCCCTCGATGCCACCCAGGGGATTAAGGATCCCCGGGGTCTTATGGGGCGCACGCTGAATGCCAAGATGCATGTGGTCACCGCTGATCAACAGGCCCTAAAAAACATTCTGCACTGTGTTCATCGCTGTCACCTGAACGTCCGATCCGTTATTTCGTCCTCCATTGCCTCGGGGTATGCCACCCTGACGGAGGATGAAATGGAAATGGGGGTGACCCTTATTGATATGGGCGGAGACACCACCGAAATCTCGATTTTCTACGAAGGCAATGTGATCCACACCTTGTCCATTCCCTTGGGCGGCCTGCACATCACCAACGATATTGCGCACGGATTCAACACTTCTTTGTCCCAAGCCGAACGCCTTAAAACGGTCTATGGAAGTGCCCTTGAAACGGGAGAAGATGACAAAGTCGTGATGACTTTTTCCCGCCAAGGGGATGAAAAACCCGATGCCCGCGCCGTTAAGAAAAAATACTTAACTCAAGTCATTAAGCCCCGTGCGGAAGAAATGTTCCAGGTAATAAAAACTAGACTCGAATCCACGAACATGTATAAAATAGCAGGAAGAAGAATTGTGCTAACAGGGGGCTGTAGCCAGCTTTCAAGTATAAAAATATTGGCGGCCCAGATTTTAGGGAAACAAGTACGCCTCGGTCATCCACTCCGGTTGAAAGGAGCTCAAGATTCACCCAATAATCCTACCCTTTCCACCGCTGCAGGATTACTGGATTTTGCCTACCAAGATTGGTATCACCGCCGTACGTCAACACAACACACTTCTACTTGGGCATCCATGATCGCCTGGGTAAAAGAGAATTTTTAAGGGGTAAGAAAATGTCACAAAATTTTGAAAATTTAAAACCAAAGATCGTGGTTGTTGGGGTGGGTGGTGCCGGTGGTAACGCTGTGAACAACATGATCCGTTCCAATCTGGAAGGGGTTGAATTCGCCGTTGCCAATACCGATGCGCAAGCGCTTCATCAATCGCTGGCCACCACCAAAATTCAGTTGGGATACGAATTAACCCAGGGGCTGGGCGCCGGATCCAAACCCGATGTGGGATGTGCCGCCGCCGAAGAAACCATTGGCGACATCGAAAACAAAATCAAGGGAAGCCACATGGTGTTCATCACCGCCGGTATGGGGGGTGGAACGGGCACTGGGGCCGCCCCCGTTATTGCGAAGGCTGCCCGAAATGCGGGCATTCTAACCGTGGGTGTGGTGACGAAACCTTTCCTATTTGAAGGGGCCCATCGTATGCGCGCGGCCGAAGCAGGCCTGAAAGAACTGCAAAAACATGTGGATACTTTAATTGTGATCCCCAACCAAAACCTGTTCCGTCTGGCCGATACAAAAACCACCTTTGCCGATGCCTTTAACATGGCCGACAACGTGTTGTATTCGGGTGTACGCGGCGTGACCGACCTGATGATTATGCCGGGCTTGATTAACCTGGACTTTGCGGATGTGCGCACCGTCATGAGCGAAATGGGCAAGGCCATGATGGGCACCGGTGAAGCGGAAGGTGAAAACCGGGCCATTGCCGCCGCCGAAGCAGCCGTGGCGAACCCCTTGTTAGACGAAGTGTCATTGAAGGGCGCCCATGGCGTTTTGATCAACATCACCGGCGGTATGGACATGACCCTGTTCGAGGTGGACGAAGCCGCCAACTATATTCGGGAACAAGTGGATAAAAATGCCAACATCATTTTTGGATCCACCTTTGATGAACGCTTGGAAGGACGCATCCGTGTGTCCGTGGTGGCCACGGGTATTGAAACCGAGGGTCCCAGCGCCAACAATGGCCGCATGGGCCGCGAGGGTGCCAAGGATTTCCTCAGCAGCGCCCTGCCCCAAACCCAATTAGAATTCGAAGAAGAACTGGATCTTCCCAGCGACACCAATCCTCTTTCTCTTGCCAGAGAAGAAGAGGTTCTGGTCACAACCCTGGCCCAAGACACACCAGCCGAAGAAGAAGCGCCCAAAGGGTCCTTCTGGGAACGTATTGGTCTAAAAAAAGCCAAAGAAGCCCCCCGTCCCGAATTGGTGCTCAGCCAAAATGATGACCAAAGCCCCGGACCCCTTACGGGCCAGGATCCATCCATGGATGAGGACGAAGATCTGGATGTGCCCACCTTCCTACGGCAACGGAAACCATAAACCCACATAGGCACCGTTCAAAAAAAGGGGCTTTCATAGCCCCTTTTTTACACCCAAGTGGTTCACATCCCCAGCATTAAGGGCCTCTAGTGCATTTATAAAAATAGAAAAATTTTTTTTAAAACGTTCATCTGTCAAATGATTTTTTTTTTATTAATTTCTTCTTTAATAAAAAAGCCAAACATTCATCTAAAGTCAAACTCTTCCATTTTTTCGCGCTCGCCTTTGAGCTTAACTGATCCTGAATAGCATTTTGGATTTTTACGGTCACGTAAAACCTTGGTGTCCTTCTTTTACCTAATCTCACTGACTTTTCATCCATTGCTTGTGATACAGGCTGATAGGGGTGATAGGCCTGTACGGATTGGGGGTAAGGATGGGCAGTTTGTTTTTTTTGGCCTTTTCGGGTCGGCTCGGGGTATGGAAAAGAGAATCATCCTGAGGGAACATCGGATGTATTCCTGCAAGTTCTGGATCAAACCCCCCCATAAGTGACACGGGAACCACCGAGAATTCTTCATGTCCCCCTGCGCTCTCCTCATCTGGCAATAATGGAGGTGACAAGGGTTGCTCGTACCACTCAGGGGCCAAGAAAAGCCAGTGCCCTCAAAAAAATCGTCATCACCGCTTGCCCCCTCCGCAAACTTGATACAAAACAGAGTTACTCCCATAATGTGTCCAAAAAGTATGAAAAATTTTTTCATTCCCTGCCTCTTGAATTGGTTTTATTATTTGCTCTCTTTTATTATTTACGCATGCTTTCATCAAAAAATAAAAGTGAAAATCATGATTATTCTTTTTTCTATAATTTTTCATTCCCATCTTGAAATGGGCTTTTAAAAATTCTATGGTAGGGGCGTCTAACTGGGGCTTGCCCCCCTTCTAAAGGAAAAATCATGTTTCATATCTGGCTCAGCAGTTTGCTGTTCATTTGTTTTTATCATTTTAATACACAGGCCGCCTCCTCGTCTTCCGCCTTGGCGGCCCAGTTCGATTCCTTGTCCCTATCCCGCAAGGCTTCCTCTATCTACCAGCCCATCCCCAACGAAGATATTCCCTATTGCCAAAAGCAATGCAGCCTGCCAGAAGGATGTCAGTTTCCCTTTTTAGATCAAGATACAGATCCCCTTAATCCTATAGAATTTCTTCTCTTTATCAAAACCTGGGAATTCCAGATTAACCCAGACGTGGTGGAACGGCTGTTGGACTCCAGTCCCTTTTTCCCCCTGTTAACACCGGAAGATATTCTCCCTTTTATCGGTCCGTTTTCTGATCTTCATAAGATCCTCAATCCCACGGCTTCTTCTGAAGAATTGGAAAAACACACCCCCTCGTCAGCCGAAAACACCAGTCGATGGCTTCTAGAACAATCCCACCTTATCAATCAGCATCTTCGCGGATTACTAAGAAAAGACCTCTTATCCGATCGTTCCCTAGAAGAACTGGAACATGTTTTGTCCATAGGAAAAACGTTGGATACGATTATCACCCATCGGAAAAAACTAGAACAAAAAATACGGCCTTATAAAAGCCAACTTTAGATTTAACATATATTTTTGTATATGAACTAAAAAGTATAGATCTAAAGGGTATCCCTTATGTTCAGGATGGAACCAGGCAATTTTTTTAAATGTGATCAGGCAATATATGTATCAAATAAAAAATAAATTGCCCAGCATTCAATGGGTCAGCGCCTGAATTTTTTATTCCGGCCCCATATCATACTTCTTCTAATGGGTTTATTGTTGAGTGGGTTACCCTTAAATTCCCAGCTTCGACTGCAAACCCACCCGCCCCATTACTTGGTTTACCAAGAAGGACGCTGATGTCTGTCACTGTTTCCTCGCCTAGCTTGGCCAATCTCTTCCTTCTGGTTACAAATTGTCTGATAGACTCTTTGAATTGGGGATTATGATACTGTTGGTGAGTAATCAACTTCTCTGCTAGAAATAAATTCGTCCACTGGTCTCTTTTTAATCTGCCCCCCTCTCCTAATTTTTTTCCAATCTCATTTATTTTTCTGATAATCTCCCGCGTGATATTTTTTTTGTATGTCTTCCTTTAGCCAATTTTTTTTGTTCTAGTAATCTTCTTAATGGTGTTTTAGCTCTTAAATCATATTTCATGATCACCTTAGCATCTAATAATATTGTGCTCCATTCAGTGAAAGTTAATTTTTGTCCTGGTGCCAAGGTATTTGGGATTTCTTCTATTTTTGCACACACCTCAGGTCTGGTTACGGAGGAACTGCTTAGCTATATTCCTGAATAGAATGAAATTCTGCCAGGGTCTATTCTTTGGTTTTCAGCAGCTGGGAATTCAGAATCTAAAGATTATTGGGTCTGTATTAGGGATTCTGAAACTATGAGATGGGGGGTCACGTCTTGAATACCAAGACTTTCTAGATCTTTCCCAATGCCTCAGCTGTATTGCCCAGGAAAAGTTGCCCAGCCTTGAATTTCCCCTTGCCTTCTGGAAAGATGAAATCCAACGCCAAGTCCCCATAGCAACCGAGGAATATAACGCCATATTGCTCCAAAAGCAGGCCCTAGAAGAAGAGCAGGCCCAGTCCCAGGAACTCCTCAGACAGATCCAAGATAGTTTAGATGCCTCAGGGATCCCCCATTTGATGGAAGACTTACATCGATTAATTTCCCTTCGGGCTCAAGCTTCAGATCTTCTATTACATAAAGCCAGGCCTTTAGAAGAACTAGCTCTTTTATAAGCATAGTCATTTTCTAGACTTAGCTTGATTTGGCTTGGATCATCCATATCCCAAGCGACCCTATCGGTTCAACAGAAAAAATAATTTTATTGCAATTTGATAGAAAATATCCAATATAATCAATATTATTGATACGATTTATAAACAAAAAAAGAGAGTATAACATCATGTCCCTTACTAAAATTCCCGCCTTTTTGGTGCTTGCCTTCAGCTTACACAGTGGCGCCGCCTGCAATCCCAACACGGCTTCTACCTGTGATCACCTTCGAATGGGACCTGTCCACCCCCCCTCTACTATAAATTGCCCCTTCAAAATGCACACTGCGCCCACCGCCTTGATGCATTTTAAGGACCCCAAAACCTATAAAGAAACCAGCCATTTTACATCCCCTGCAAAAATAAAGGCCTTTTTATCCGCCATGAACCAAGATATTCAAAAGGCCGCCCAGCAGCAAAAAGAAAGGGACGCCGAAGTGCAGGCTGGTCAGGCTTCCTCGTCCTCCAGCCCATCCTTTAAAGATGTCGCAACTGTCCATGGGGAATGGAATGACCGCCTTGAAAAAGTTCTGGCCTTACTGAAAGAGCACCAACAAAAATTTGCCCTACAACAACCCCATAAAAAACTATCCCAAATACCCGAGGATGAATCGGAATACGAACTCCCCTTCATTCCCCAACCCTCTAACTCAGGTGAAGTGGACTTATTATCCTACGATGAAATGCAGCGGAAAGCTTCACTGATACCCTTCAAGGGATCGGTGGATTTTAATGGTCTTGCCTCCTCGTTGCCGCTCCTCAGCCCCGAGAAAAAAGCAGCATCACTCGAAATTTCTCCCGCCGAGTGGGCCAAAAAACAAATGGAAACCTGGGGGATTTGGAATAATACGGGGGAAAAGCCCACCGCCCAAGGTTCCTCGGCCCTATCATCCGCCATGGGATCACCTTCTCGTTCAACTGACGAGAGGTCTGATCCTGGGTCCCCCATCTCACGCGAAGGGTCGTGCCCGTTCCTAACCGCCAGGGACCATGCAAAAACCCATGCAGACATCATGCAGGATGTGGAAGAAACCCTACTCAGCCTAGTCCCCCACCAGGACGAATCCCAAATATAGTCTGACCCTTGTGGGTTTTCCAGCCAGGGGTTGTTCGTGATCCCAACCGCCCCTGGCCCTTCCTTAGTAAAATATTGCCAGATTTCTAAAAAAATTTTATCCTGATTCTAATCAATAAAAAATCATTCATAAAAACAGATGGGGTTATCATGTATAAAATTCTATTTTTTGTAGTTACAGTGACGGGTGCCATATTAATTAACCTAATGGCGCATGGGGCCGCTTCCCATCCTGAAATGCCGAATCCCCAAGAACAGCAGCAGACTCCCCCCAATCCCTTGGCCCAGGTCCAATATAGGTCCATTCCCTTTGAACAAATTCCCCATCTCATGCCCGACTCAGATAAACCGGGTCAGTATGGTTTTCAATTCCCCAAGGACATTAGCCCCCAGGAACAGGTGTTTGTACGATTAACAACCGAATTTCAATTATCCCCCAATAAAATCAGGTGCTTTTTAAACCCACACCTTGTCACATTCCTCTCATTCGAGGACGATGTGTCACCCCTCCACACTGCATTCTCTATTTTAAATCAGGGTTTATCTCAGTTATTGGCCCCTTTGCCCTCTTCCGCCGACTCGGAACCCTTGCCCAATTCAAACCTGCCCTCTTCTTTCCAAAACGATTATCCATTAGCCTGGATGGTGGTCCAAGCAGCCGAGACGAATGGTTACCTTTCAAAGATTTTGGATCTAATCAAATCTCCTGAGCATACCATTTTTGAGCATCCTCAATATGATCCCCTCATTCTAACCTTATTAATGGCCCACAATGGTTTAGAAGCGATAAACAAGAAAATTGATCATAAGCTTTATATTCGCTTTTTAAATCAAGCAAAAGAGAACTTTATGGTTCTTGCAAAACCCGCAAACACCCCGACCGGAGAAACAAAAGAAAAGATCAAGTCGACGGTTCAAAGCATGGTAAAAATGGGGACGCTCCCCTCTGATGTTGTGCAAACCATCAATCAATATCCCTTACTAAAAAAGGTCAGCGATGAACTCACTAGTCTTATAAACATCCTCCCGCTTTTGCAGCAACCCACCCGATTCGCCCTTCCGCCCCAAGAGGATATAAAAGATGAAACACAGCGCATTATGTCCTTATTAGAGCGCACATGGGCCGAGCATGATTATTTATCCCAGGCTTCCCACCAGCTTGTTCAATCAGTGGAAACCTTAAAACTTCATCCAAACCCCATAGAAATTATTCAAAAGATCAATTCTATTAATGCTCTGATTAATAACTTTTCAAAGCATCTGGCCGCAACAAAAAAGCCAAAAACAGCCCCCCAGTCCGAACCCACAGAATCGACCGATCCTGTCGCTGCTGCCATCCCTACACAGCTCTCAGAAGAAGGGTCAGAATCAAACCCCTCTGTCATTATTGACATACCAAATGAAACACTGTCCCCCTCCACCGAGCCCAACTCAGAGCTTCAATCCAGCCAATCTACGCCAACCAACGACCCTGACCCTGTGGAATCATCCTCTCCCACCATGGACAAGACGGATGAACAGTTAAATCCCCAGGCCGCTCGCACACAAGAGACGGACCCTACCCAGCAGCAGCCCTAATCCATAAAAATCAGCCATGCCTCCCTCCCCCGTGGGGGGAGGTTTTTTTGTTCACGGATCAATAAAACAGACCTCAGGATTTTAAAATGGTGCGCAACCGTGGAAACCAGGCCTCACGCAAGGTGTCCCCGGTAAATTCCACCAGCCCCTTTCCATCATGAATTTTGTACAAAGCCCTAATCTCGGTTTTATTCCCCTCCATCTGACCAAAGGATAAATATTTCAACGAGGATATCTTCTTCAGAATGTCTTTCAGGATTTTGGCATTGCCACGGTCCAGAACCCCCTCAGAAAACCCCACTGCCTGCAGAAGGGGCATATCCTGCTTGCGCTCTTGCAACAATTTTAGGAATACCGAATTTTTGGGCTGTTTTTTAATCACAAATTCCTGTACTTCATCCAGGTTCAACTGTCGAAAAGCCTCTGAAAATTTTTTCCACTGTGTTTCGGTCAGATGTCCAAATCCACTATCCACCAAAATAGCCTTAAATCGAGCCCCCGTGCTCGCCTGGTTCGATAAAAACTTTTTCAAGGTTGTGTCATCCAACACTAAAATGTGTTGATCATTCACCCATAACAGGGCCTTTTCTGCTGCAGTCTTAAAATTTAACGTCTGCGTGGGCACCAGCTTTTTTTTTGCTGCGGCCAAAGATTCCTTAATCTGTGCAGTGGGAACATGGGAGACATCTTCCCCCTCTCCTCGTACCGGAGCCCCACACCCAGATAAAGAGGGCCCCGACGAACAGACCTCCCTAATCTGGGGCAACGATAAGCGGTCCGAAGACCCGTATCTTGGTTTTTCCTCACGCGACCAAGAATAGGACCGGGGCGCCAAGAACGATGAATCAGCCGGCAATACCATAACTTTTGTGGGTCCTGGCCGCCCCGTATTGAAGGAAAAGCGACGATACCCCGAAGGTGATGCCCCTTCTTGTTTTGCCTGGGGAGCCACGTTATGGGCACGCCTGAAAAAAGACCATTTTCTGGCTTTGACCGGCCCCACTAAAGGCGGCAGGCTATCTTCGTTTTCTGAGTCTGACGTCAAGACAGGTGATTCTTTCCCATTCGGATGGTTGGACCAAACCAAGCAAAAAGAATTAAAAAATAAAATAAAAGAGGTACAAATTAAGTAAAAAAAAGTAAATAACTCCCATATTTTTATATATATAATAAAATAATACTATAAA
>JBKCVN010000014.1:0-3450 GCA_046317875.1 Alphaproteobacteria bacterium
TTGGGGGTGTAGGTGTTGGTTCACCATAGTTTTACAAAAAAATGGGCGGGGGCGTCGTTGTGGGTGTAGGACAAGATTGATTACAAAAAAAAGGCGGTGGCGGTGGTGGAGGCGGTGGAGGACCAGATTGATTTCCAAAAAAAGGCGGTGGTGGTGGAGGCGGCGGAGGCGGGCCGGATTCAGTACTTGACTGATTACTTGAATTCGAAGCCGGAGGAGAAGGTGGCACAAACTGTGACACATTACTATTTTGACTTTGAATAGTTGAAATTTGTTGTTGAGATTCCGATAAAGAAGAATTAGGTTGTTGTTTGAACCCCTTTTGTTTGATTTCATCCAAAAAACACAGAGGTTTTTTTGAATTTTCAGTTTCCAAATTTTGTTTTGATTGCGATTCAGGAGCTGCTTTGGGTTGTGAACTTGACTTATTAGCGACGGAAAAAAAGTTTTGGGGCATCGGAGGAGGAGGTGGTGGGAAAGATGTAGCAATTACCTGTGGGGCATCGATTGGGTTAAAATTCATTGGGATTTGATTGGAAGAACCTTGATTTGAATACGACCGCAAAGAGTCAGAGGGATTATTATAATCATTGGCATGTTGTTCTTTTTGCACAGTATTAGAAGATTGGTACCCATTTTTAGGTGATAAAGGATTCTGCCAAGTAGAATCTTTACAAGGTGAAACTTGCCGACATTCGCCTTCAATGTTATAGGCATCATCAGTCTGTACAGAAACTACACGTTTCAAGGAAGGCTGAAAATTAGCAATTAATCCATGCAAATTGAACTGCTTCTGAGATGAATTGATTAATTCATCTGTGAGTTTTTTCAAAACAGCATTGAATTCATTGATTACATCCTCTTTTTGTATTAATTCATGTTTTAGATCGATAAAAAGATGTGCCTGGGAATCTAGAAATGATAATTTCCGCTTAGCTTTCGAAAAATGATCTTTGATTTGTTCATAAACTGCGTTGGAAGGCACTTGAAAAGTTCTAAAACTTTGACCGTTCTTCATTGTCTCAATTGCTTCTTTTTTACCATTGGTATTGGAATCATTTTGATGGATGAAATAAAAATGACGTAAATCTGATTCCAAGGTGCTGTTGCCTATTTTTTTGGAAAAAATAGAAAGCAATTTAGCCATTTTTTTGTAGTTTTTAGGAATAATAATCGTTTTTGAAAGATAAACACTTATTTTGAGTGCCTCATGGGAAGCAGGGAACAAAAAAAGCGCATTTTCTTGTTGTATTCCATCATAGAAGGCTAACTTTTTCTCCGTCGAACAGGGTTCTTGTTCAAAGAAAATGGTGTAAACGTTAGGGTTTCCGTGGAAGTTTAAAATGTCATCAACACGATTAAAGAGCTGAGAAGATTGCGGTTCTTCAAATGAAGCTGTAGTGGCTTTAGTTTCAGAGCAAAAGGAAAGGCAGCAAGAAATTAGAAGCAGCACGTTTTTCATTAAATTAAATTGCAAGGGTTAAAATCCGTAATGGCCCAGAATGTTTAGGGCAAGGTTACTTGATTCCCAATTATTGAATAAACCACTCCGAGTTTTGTTACTCGGATGGATGAATGGATACGACGTTAGTCAAAAGAGGAGTTCCACCCCTTTCCTTTATTCATTTAGGCAATTGTACCGACAATAGGATTCCCTCGTGTATGTAGGATCCCTCTTGGTATAAAATATAGTTGAATATATTTGTAATTGGAATTATTAAACTCCAAAGATGTGAACAATTTGAATCAAGAAATAAAATCTGCATCATAAATTTCTGTGAAAGCTCGCATTTATTGAAGCATAAAAAGCAGGAAAATTGTAGCATTTCTTAAATATGATTGATTAAAGCATCATGTGAATGTAACTAAGTAAATGTGTAATCAAGTCTTGACAGTTGAAATCTTTTATATTAATCTGTTAAATACTAGAAGCATTTAGATTATTTTGTAGCTTTATTGGTATTTTTTAATTCTTCGAGAATCTGGGTTATGAAAGGCATGAGGTATTTTTGTATATCAGAAATATCTTTAACTACGAAGTATTCTTTTAACATTATTTCTTGATTTTGAAATTCCTGAAGCTGGTTTTTAATTTTTTCTAAAGGCTCTTTGATTTGCTCCAAGCTGCTTTTAATGAAATTTTTCATGGGTTCACTGTGATTGGATTCTGAAAATATTTTGCTCTTTTGAAAATTCTCAATTTCAATTCGGATTGACTCTGTGGACTTGAAATTTGGCATATTTGAAAGAATTTTCAATTCCTCTCCAAGAAGTTTCAAATTAATCTTCGTGTTAAGCGCTATCACCTTTGTCAATTTTTGTTTAGGTTCTTTTACAGTTTCATATTTGATTATATTTTCGAGCGTTTCCAATTTGAATCCCTTTTGAGAAGGGCCGGGGTCTTTCATGTGCTTTAGTACTAAATCGCAATTTTTGAGAAGATTCAAAATGTTTTCAGATGAACGAATCTGATCCAATTTTGAAATTTCATTTGTAAAATCATTTTTAGGATCTTGAATGGATTCTTTGATTTCCATAACAATTTTCATCGCTTCTAATCTTTTATCAAAATCTGGAATCGTAGCTTTCAAGTAAAAAGAGTAAAGCCAGTGTGGAATTTCGATTTTTTTTTCGTTTAAAGTTTTTGCTGGTTTGAATTTTAAATCAAACTTCTTCAATTTCAAAAGATTCTCTTTGAGTGCATCACTAAGCTCATTTTTTAAGAAAGCCCCTAAAGTTTCAATAGTTATTTTTTCATGTGAAGCCATATTTTGTAAGCAATCAAAAAATTTTTCCAATTCATTACTATTTAATCGTTGAAGTGGAATGGAGATATTTGTCTTATCTTCATAGGAGAATATTTGTTCAAGTGCAGAGATTGCATCTTTCAAAGGACTATCGTTTTGGATAACCTGTTGGGCGGAATTTTTTTGACAATCGTTCGAAGTAGTTTCAGAGCGGGTGTTGACTTTAACTTTTTTTTGGGCTTTTGTAGGAATACTGTATTCCGAATCAATATCATCCAAAAGAAATCGATTCAATGTCTGGGATTCATTTAAATTTTGACAAAACCAAGCGTTTGAATAATTTGTGATATTAATATCAAAAGGTTCATGAGGAATTATTTTGAACGATATTTTCGGTGAGGCGTGAGCATCACTTAAGGGCAAAATTCCCGTTGGATTACCAGAAGCATTTTCAGTGGGATTTTTAGTGCTGCTGTAAGAATTAATAGCGTCAGAATTTACTCTCGTGTTTAAAGTAGATTTAGAATTTCCAAGAGATGGCAGCGGTGGAGGTGGTGGAGGACCAGATTGATTACCAAAAAATGGCGGTGGAGGAGGTGGTGGTGGAGGACCAGATTGATTTCCAAAAAAAGGCGGTGGAGGTGGTGGAGGCGGTGGAGGACCAGATTGATTTCCAAAAAATGGCGGTGGAGGTGGTGGAGGC
>JBKCVN010000015.1:0-2633 GCA_046317875.1 Alphaproteobacteria bacterium
CGTTGCATTCAACCAATCTGCTCAATGCATCTGCGTTGGTATGTTTCCTCCCTGGCCGATGCACAATTTCTAGAGAGTACATCTGTAGCTCTCTTGCCCACCTTGCCAATCTACCACTTGGATCTTTCAAATTTCTTAACCACAATAAGGCTTCATGGTCTGCAATTACTTTCACTTTCCTTCCAAGCACCATGTATCTAAATTTTTCCAACGCCCAAAGCACTGCCAAGTATTCTCTTTCGGTGACTGTGTAATTCCTTTGCTCCTTGGTCAACACTTTTGATGCAAAAGCCACAGCATATTCCTTGCCTTCCTCATCAATCTGTCCAATCACTGCACCCAATGCAACGTCTGACGCATCTGTCGAGATGTAAAACTCCTTGCTCCAATCAGGATTTCTCAAAACGGGTGCCCTGAGCATTGCCTCCTTCAACTGAATGAAAGCCTTTTGATGTTCCTCTTCCCACTTGATTTCTTTTGCCCCGTCTTGAAACTTGTACAGCGGCTCTGCAATTTTTGCAAAATCCTTAATAAATTTCCTGTAGTAACCAACTAATCCCAGAAATTGCCTAATTGCTTTCTTGTTCTTTGGAACTGTAAAATCCTTGATTGCCCTGACTTTTTCACCATCCGGCATGATTTTTCTAAAACTTACAATATGACCTAAAGTCTTCACTCCCATCTGCGCCCATTGACATTTGCTTTCATTCATCCACAAACCAGTTTTTCTAATTCTTTCCAACACTGTTTTGACGTGTTCAATATGCTCCTCCCATGACTTTGAATGGATTGTCACATCGTCTAAATAAATTGTAACAAAACTTAATCCTTCAAACACTTCTGCCATCATACGACTAAAATGAGCCGGCGCGTTTTTCAACCCAAATGGCAACCTATTAAACTCCCAATGACCATTATCTGTAACAAATGCTGTTACTTTCTTGGACTCTTCGCAAAGCGGTATTTGCCAATACCCTGCTTTTAGGTCAATTGCACTGAAGTATTTTGACTGCGCCATTTCTTCCAGCAAGTCATCAATTAACGCCAATGGGTATGGATCCAACATTGTTTTTTCATTCAACTCTCTAAAGTCCACACACGGTCTCAGCTTACCGTCCTTCTTTTTAACCATAATCATGGCATTCGCATATTGTGATTTCGACTTTCTTATGATCCCCGCTTCTTCCATCTTACGTATTTCCTCGAGTATTGCCTTTCTTTGGTCCGGTGCTACTCTATATGGCCTTTTTCTGACTGGAATCTCGTTTGTGAGTTCTATTTTTGCAGGAGTGACTTTTGCAGGCCTCAATTTTGTAATGTCGGTACAGAATAAGTCTTTGTTTTTTTCTAACATTTCCAAGAGATCTCTTTTCTCAACTAAAGTTGTAGTCACTTGAAGCTCTTCTTCTTTCTTTGAAAAGTCCAAGACAATACCTGCTGGTCTTATCCAATTCATTCCGAGAATTAGTTCTTGCTGATTTGTTTCACTTATTAGGAAGTTTACCTTTGCCTTTTTCTTTCCATACTGCACCTGAGTAAAGATTGACTTTTGCGTGATTTTTGCCTTCTGGCCATTCATCATTTTAACGTTTGCATTTATGTGTTCCAATTTTAAACCCAACTTTTCAGCTACCTTCTTTGGCATTATTGAACAGTTTGCGCCTGTGTCAATCATTGCTTTCAATTTTTGCCCATTTACCTGCACCTCTAAGTACTTCAATTCACTTTTATTCCACTTGAGAAGATTGCATAGTTGTTCAGTCTCCTCCAATTCATCCTCACTGACTTCCATGTTATTCACCTTCCTGCTTCTGCACTCAGACTTTCTGTGTCCAGGTTTGTTGCATCTAAAGCACTTACCAGAGAATTTTCTGAACTTTTTACCACCTTCAAAAGCCTTGTTAACTTCCATTGGCAGCACTTCATTCCTCTCGCTTTTTGCAGCTTCATGCTTCATGGCTAGAGATATTGCTTTATCCAGTGTTTGGGGTTCAAGGACAATTAATTTCGCTTCCAACTCTGGCTCCAATCCTGACAAGAAGCGGTCCACCTTGTCGAGTTCACTCATTTGCGTCACGCCATTAAAAAGAGTTTGTAGCTTCTGGAGATACTCTTCCACTGAACCTTGCTGTTTGATTTTTCTTAGTTCTTTTCTTAGTTGCGTTTGGATCTTGGCCGCGTGAAACCTTGCTCTTAAAGCATTTTCTAGCATTTCAACGTCACCTTTGGTCTCCTCGCTAAGTCCTCGATACCAAGTCACTGCGTTTTCCCTCATAGAAGCTCCCATCAATAAAGCAGCGACTTTTTTATCCGTTACCTGGTGCACAAATAAAAGCTGCTGGCAGTTAAAGATCCAATCTTCCACGCTCTCCCCTACTCTTCCATAGAAATCCATGAGCTTTACCATCGGGACTTTTTGGCTTCCAAGTCCACTTAAAACTCTTTTAAGCAACATTTCCAACGTTTCTGCGCCTCCAAGCTGGTTGTTTGATGATGGATGGATACTTGCCATTGTGGAACCACCACTGTTGTAAGGGAAGGTACCCCTGTACTTAATTTACTAACTCTTTATAGGGATGACAGAATCAAAGAACACGTCGAGGAAGTGGAGATAACTACCGATGCATCGGAGG
>JBKCVN010000016.1:0-4782 GCA_046317875.1 Alphaproteobacteria bacterium
CATAAGTATAATTCGTCCGCAGATTATCCGCAAAGGACTCTAGTTTTCAAAGTAACTTGGTCAACTGGATCGAAAACATCCCAAAAACCATACAGTCATAATTCGGTGACGACTACGACCAAAATTCGGCTCGTAACAGCTAGGCATTGGAAAACCCCCTCATTCGCGTTCTACCAGCTCCGCCCTTCATGGGAAAGTGGGTCGCACGAATGGCACTGTAATTTTAACGGAACAACCCCCGTCCCATGAAACGGCTAAAATTCTATCGCAAGTGGATTAGTTCGTTGTCAGGGCTGTTTAGCAAAACCGAAGTCACAAACAACCGGTTTTCGAAAAACTCAGAATTTTCCCTAAAGTGCAGGATAAAAATGTTGACACTGGATAATTTAGGCTATAGCATCCCGACTATGTCGCACTAAATCTAACATCGCTTTAGAAGGGTTTTGTTGGTGGCAATCTTGTCGAGAATGGTTTGTGGTTTGTGGTTTGTCCCAAACCCTAGTCGCTCAGCCGAGCATTGTAGATTCAAAGCTTTCCGCAGACTTGTTAATTTCCAACCAAGGTGATCGCGTTGCTATACAGGCCGAGGTCGTCGATGGATTTGCTTACAGGTTTCCTTTTACAATTGCAACTGATTCCGAAAAATTGCATCTGGTTGGTTTAACAGCGGAATCGGTTTGCAACTGTGTGCAAGTCAAGTTTATCGATAGCGAGCTTTCGAAATCCTGTCGAGCATCTGGAGAGATTTTTCTTCGACCAAAGTCTGGGCAATTGGTCGAGGGGATCCGAATCCGGGGATTTAGGGAAGGTTTCGAGAAGAAAGTCGAAATTGACCAGGACAATGTAGCTTGTCTTGTGGAATTGAAGGTTAAAGTCATCAATCCTTTGCAATTGTCCGAAGGCTACATCTTGGTGAAGGGTGGAAGATTTGAAAAAGATGAAATAGCGATAAATCTGTCTGAGAACGTTGAAGTGAGATCTGTAACAGGCTCGTCTTCCGAGCCGGATTTGCAGGTGTTGTTCGATTCGAAGGAAAAAAAACTAACGCTTAAGGCCGCTAAACCTATTTCAGATGGAAGGATTTATTTAGATTTTGATATTGAAACTCGGGGAGTTCGTGGCCGAGTCTCTAGGGAAATTGGTTATGGCGAGCGAGTCAAGACACGGGTGGTGCCATCTATATTGCAGTTTAAATACGAAAGTTCTTCACCACAGCAGAAGTGCATACTAATTAGCCCAGACTTTTTAAAGACTGATCCGAAAGACATTGATGTAAAGATCTTTTCACCAGACGGAACTGAGTTGCCATCTGGGTGCATTAAAGCCGAATTTCGCATGGAGAGCCAGGACAAACCGGGTAAGGCTGTTCTGATAGTTAGCATTGTAGATAAACAGTTTCTACGTGGTTTAGAAGCTTGGATGGTGCGTTTAGTGGATCGGCATAATGTCGACACGTTCGTTGATATTGCTTGCAAGTGGCTTTAGGTTGTTGCTTCATGTTTAGTGTTTCATTAATGTAAATTGTTCCAGGAGACAATCCGATGAAAATGAGATTGATTGCCGTATGTTCTTTTCTAGTTTTCTTGTCAGCGGTAGGAGATAATGAGTTGTCTGCCCAGCAGGGAGGAGGACAGGGAACAGGTGGGTTTCCAGATCCAGACATAACCATCGTCAATCTTAAGGATTGCCTCGATTCTGATCCAGAAGCTGCGGAGCAAGATAGTTGTCCGACGGGGCAACCGTCTCCATGGGACAGTTGTCCTACAGAGGATGGGCCCTGTTCGCCACAAGGAAGCGGTACTCGCTGCGTTATCCCAGGCACACATATAAATTTTGAGATATGGCAGCACTACACCAATGCATTCTACTTTAATCCACCTCAGGTGGGCTTAGGCGAAACGGGCAAACCTGCTGTCGAGGTTGATCGTCAACTTTGTTATCACTACAGTTTTTGCCCATGCCGGAGACAACAATCAGGAGCTTGGGCCTGCGTACAGTGGGCATTGACCGAAGACTGGATTATTAAATACGAGAGAGCAGACGAAATTGGCTGCGGTATAGCGCCACCAAATGGGTAAAATATAGTACGCAGTCATGTTTCGTAGCTTATTCGTAATTTTGTAATTTATTAATGTCACACGTGTTAACGCGACCCTTAAAAAAAGGAAATCATTATCTTGAGAGCAGTCTTGTTGTCATTACAGGTCATGATACTAACAACCTATTGGTTCAGTCTTAATGGCCTGTTTGCACAGGATAATAGCCTCGAGGATAGACTAGCGTTTTTGCAGCTTGAACGCGACGATTTGGACGAGAGAAAAGTTTCCGTGCTCATTGAAAAATATCGCGTTTCAGAGCTTGCTCTTCCCACCGGTTCGAGATTGAACTCAGAAAGGATTCTCCAAAGATTTGTGCGAGACGGCAAGTCGAACCTCGAAAGAATTGATGCGGTAAAACTGAATGTTTTGGGTACGGAAGATGTTAATAAATCATTAACTGAGGCACAGCTCGTCGGCGTTGCGAAGGGGATCCATTACCGCGGTCGATACCCGAAAGATCAAAGGTTCATAAACTTCGAAGTTCGCTCAGGGGCTACACCGGTTCAAACGTTTTCTGGCCGGAAACACCCATTCGGTGTCTGTTCGACGAATGCGGTTGGTAATCGAAGAGATGGGGATAAAGAATCGATGCTTTCGATCCAACTGAAAAACAAAGATATTATCGAGGAAAAGATGCTCCCCGATGGACGAAACTATGTGAAGTGCTATGTCGCAAATTCTGCTGCTATCGCCCTTACTTTCAACAAGGAAGAAACGTGGTGCATTGAACAGGTAGAGTGTTTTTCCGACGACAAAAACTCGACTAATTTAAAAAAGTCTGACCCTTTAGATCTGAAGTTGTATTCAACGAGTAAAATTTTGTGGAAAAAGCAAGGAAAGCGAGATCAACTGCTTCCGGTTGTCGTATTTATCGAAGAAGATAACGTTATCAAAGAATCATGGGAGATCCGGTTCACAGAATGGAAACAGGGTGAGGATGTTGATGTATCTTTACTCGATGAGGCCAACTTCACGGAAGACAAAATAAAGAGTTCGATCGACTTTCAACAAATCAAGAACGTATTCGATAGCTTACCAAAGTAGGGATATCATATGCAGTTTGCACCACCTACGATGTGGCAATGATAAATGAGTCTTGCGATGAGCACATCATCCTCAACATGTCGATATCCAAATATTACCAGTCACCAGGGGGCGATCGCAAAACTACCCCGCCCGAGCCATTCGTAGTCGATAAATAAATAGCCAAGGCGTCAAAATTGTCCGGTCTGAACTTCATCTGATGGCGTCTGTTTTGACGAACTTCTTCAACGCTGGGATTGCATCCAGAAAATGCTTACGCTCTTCCGAACCCATGCGATACGAGATATGCTCCTCTAGAGAAATGTCTGCGTCTTTTCTACCCGTCAACACTAGGAAGATGTCGAGTTGTTCTGGTTTCAAGCATGCAATAAAGTCTCTAGACACAGAGATTAGTTTACCTGGCGGCATCGGTTTGCCGTTCACGATGGCAGCATGCACAGTAAGAAAGTTCTTCTTAATCTGCGACAGAGTATCGACTGTTCGCTGATCGAGGTTTGCCTTCTCGCGAAACGTCGCAGAAGTTAGGATCGTTAGACTGAGGTCCCTAGAATGTTCAATGAAAAAACTCTCTTGTTGATCTGGATCCAATACTTGCTCCAGCATCGCAGTAAGTTCTTTTTCTGAAGCAATCTCCGCGTCCACGACCTTTTTCCAAAAATCATCCGACGTCTCTTCTTTTATTCCCGTGGCTTCACGAAACAACTCCGATCGCTTTTCTACTGCTTTGCTAACAGCATTTTTGAACACCTCGTAATCAGATTTGCCGATGGCCTAGCCTCTACCCGCAACTCGTTTCTCAGATTCTAGTACGGAAACAAACGATTGAATTGACCGATAAAATGCTCGCAGCGCCAGTTCAACCGATGGCCTACCAGGTTCCACCAGTACTGTATCCTGCAGGGCATTTAGCTCGTTAGGTCCAGGCAGTCGAGGCCCAAAGTCAGGCGGAAGTTGAGGTACAACCTGCCCCTGAGCGAAATTGATCGATGATAGAATAAACAAAACAACGAAGAGCTTCTCGTTCATTTCAATAATCCTCACTTTAAGGAACATATCGATAGTACCAGCGCGAAACAGGAGTGTTTACGTAGAGGGTTTTATCCCAGTCGTGATAATATCCTGAAAAGACATGCTGGTTGCTATAGTAATCCCAATAAACTTGTGGTGTGCGTATCCGCAAAACTACCATCCACAATTGGTTCGTGACTAATAGACCAACATAACTAGCAGCAGGCGGTGCAGTGCTATTTGTACCGGTAATCGTTCGACCGTTGTTCGTATCTGTCGTGCCAACCAAGTGATGTGCACTCTTGCTTTGGCCGCAAAGTACTACCATTGGAATCAAGTCTGCGTTCTCGGCGCCTCTGCGTTTCCATTTCTTCTCTTCCCCACCTCGAGCAACTCGTACATTCCATTCCATGTCCAGGTGAGTGGCATGATTTGCGCCTGTTTACCTTGTCACAACAGAACCAAAAATCCTGATTGGGCAGAAAGATCGAACGCAGAAAAATGAGTGTCGTATCTTTCTGCGTTCGATTTTTCTGCCACTACAGAGTTAGCGGTGAGGACCTGGCTAAAGGACTTGAACAAGTGGTTGGCACAGATGCCAGAGACGTGCATGTTGTTGATACCTATATCG
>JBKCVN010000017.1:0-4288 GCA_046317875.1 Alphaproteobacteria bacterium
GGGTATAGGATACAGGGTTTCGAGGTTTCGCGGATCGCGTACTTAACAGCAACACTCGACAATCAATCAATAATTGCCCTAGTCATTAAGCTTGGTTAGCCTTTGACTCGAAAGTCAGAGTTAGGTCTTATCCCCAAGCGACTAGGCTTCATTTTTCGGCGTATAGCACCCGTCTCAGGACTTCCAAACCTGTCCAGGTAAACCCATCTTAGCTGAGAACACCTGCTTATAGCAATAAGTTTAGGGTGGAAGTTTTAATGGCTGCCACCGTGGGGTAATCCGGCTACAGCTTTATCGAATCGTCTCCGTAAATAACCTGTAACAACTTCTCGACGCTCACTTTAGCACTTTTCTTAAGCGCCAATACTTTATAAGCTGCCTCGATTGCTGCCTGACGATTTAATTTTTCACTTTCCAGAGCCTTCAATGCTTCCTGACTTGGATCTTCTGATGTCGATTTACAGGCAAGGTAGGCATCATAATATTTGTCGTTAATGTCGTCGATGTAGGGGACAACCGCCGTGGGGACTCGAATCACCTTGGTTTCGTATGATTCTTTATGACCACGACCGCCGATGGGTCTGTATGGCGTCATGCTGTTAAAGGTAAGGGTTTCTCGAATGACTTTATAACCTGTAACAGCTTACCATCTCTGCTTAAACTTCGTTTCAGCCTACCAACCCAGCCATACTTCTTATCGTCCTTAATGATTTCCATGAGATAAACCGCCACACCACGAGCAACTAAGTCTACTCCCTCAACGATTGCAGTCTTAATGTCACTCGGCAATTCCTGAACTAAACTCAATACCGCCTTCTTTAACTCCACACAACAGTGCCACCATGCGGACGGGATAAAGTCCTCCAATCCCTTTTCCTCCATAAGCTTAATTACGTCACTTCCCTTACTCATATATTTAGCAAGGTAGGCACCGGCATCTTTCTTAACTGATTGGGTATCAATGGCGGCACTCGTGTCAACGCTGTACTCCACGTCCGTCCACTTCTTAATGCAAGCTTCAAGGACTTGCTTCCAGATCCGTCTCATCTCATTGGCGGTAATAAACCACCGATAGTCCCCGTTATGGGCGTGATAAACAAAATGGAGGTGAGGAGCCGCCTCTCCACGCTCCTTAAGTCGCTTTGGTTGAATCTCAGTCACACCTACCCATCTCGCTTGGAACCCAGACCGCCGTAAGTATCTGGTTAATTGCTGAAAGAATTGCCTGACCAGTTCCGACCAATCATTGACCAACAGCAAGAAGGCTACAGGGTCGTCAGGGAACGATGGCAGGGTCACGGTAGCAAAACCTAATTGCTTCTTTCCAAATGCCTTCTGTAGCAACCACGCCCCATTCCGAGTCATACGCTTTCCCTTGCCGGTAATTCCCTTGCGTCCTCGTGGTTTCCTTTTAACTCCAGTGGTTTCAGCTTCCATTGCCTCCATATCCCCAGGGTCGGACTCACGCTTGTGAGAGTTAGTGAGGGGTGATAAACCTAATAGGGCTTTCTCCTGAAGGCTAGGGTCTAGGAAGCGATAAACCTTCTTAATCCGCGTTCCGTACTTGTATTCATACCACTCTACATAGTCGTGTTGGGCTTCCCATGCCTTGTCGTAGGCTTCCTCTTTCGGCGTCTTAATTTTCGGCGGAACCTTGCCTAACGTAAATTCACCGTTGGGGTATAGTCTGCCTGATAAACCTGTATGGTATCGGCGGGGATTATTATTACGCTCGTTAACCAGGGTTTGCAGTAAACCTTTCGGACGCTTTATACTTAACTCATGAACAGGCATAAAAATCTTACCAACTGAAAATCAGTGAAACGGCTACCACAAAGCCGTTTTTTTATTACTTATTCACTTATAACGAACGCCACAATGCCTATCAAACAAAGATTTCACCGATTCTAATTCCGATAATCAGTAAAAAATTAATGCTCACTAATAACGGGGAAAGTCACTGGAAGTAAGCACAAGAAAAACGCCACAAACTCAAGACAGTTGCTTCACGTCTTGGCAGGCTTGCGATTACTTATGGCGGCGATAGATTGAGAAAAAGGCTTGACGGTGGCGATAGAATCCAATGGACGGCGTTACAAGACTGATGACGGTAAGGGATGGGAACTGTAGGAAGCCCCAAACCCTGTACCACTGGGGACTTTCGGCGCTAAATGAAGATGACAGGAAACCATACAACACATAGGAGTTGAATGAGGGTTTTCACACCTGCCGAGGTAGGAGGACAGCAGCCTTAACTCCCCACGACGTACTAAGACTTAATCCGATTTTTACGTTTACGCTCAACACTCAAGACACGGGAACAACGGTCAAGGATGGCGGTCACTTCCGAATTGTCATAGGCGTTAAGGATTGTCCCTAGGTTATTGAGTACGGTGCATAACTCAGGGATGGCAGGGTCATAGGCGTACTCGATTGCACGGTCAAGGCAAACCAACAAATATTGGCGGTCGCGTAGGGCGTCGATAGCGTCCTGCACATCTAGCGTCGATAAGATATTTAAATCAGCTTTGCTCATACGATTAACCCCACTGATGGCGGTAATGGACGGCTTGGATCGGCAATGAGTTTGTCATAGGCACGGCTGAAAACGTCACCACTAAGCCAAGCGTGGTAAATCTCAGAGTGAACACGGACTGAATGGCCCATCATTTCGGATGCAATCGACAAGTCCATACCGAACTCAAGGGAACGACGCGCCCAGGCATGGCGTAGGGAATAGGGATTAAAGGGAATCTCATACCGATAAAAGGCACGAGTTACCCTTGCTCCCAAATCTCCATTCCACTTACCAGTACATTTCGGTAATAGGTCGTCTTCAAGTTTGAATAGGTCAACCCATTCGGGATAAAGGGGATAGACCAACCTTTCACCGTTACGTTTTGACTTGCCAACCTTGACCACGGGAAATTTGGAACGGTCAAGCAAGAAGCATTCACAATTCCTTAAGCCATAGGTCGCCATTAGTCCGTAAACATACCGCCATTCAAGACTAGGAATTTTTAATCCCACGGTGGCGATAGTTTGGTCATCAGGGATATTTTTTGGCGAAACTGTGGTTACTGAATACTTGCCAACCAACCGCCGTAAATTGTGGTCAAGTTTGGCAAAGTCTGCAAGGACGGAACACGCTAGGGCAAAGCGACGACGCTGCTTACTGTTGGCATCGGTGGTTAGGATTAACTCCCTTAATAATTCCTCAGTTAACTTGCGTTTTTGGGGTAATCGACTCAAGACTTTTTCGTAGTCGTTGTGCCATGTTGCTAACGTCGTCGGCGTCTCACCACGAACGTTAAAATAATCTTCCCTCAGTCCTTTTAACAAGACTGAGATTATCTGGCTATTTTTTGGCATAATAAAACCGCCCTCGTTCAGTCGTTTGAATGGGTGGAAGTCGTCTTAGGTGAGGTGTGCTATACCTTGCTTAAGGCGCATCTAATTTTATGGGAATAGTAGAACACAGGCAAAACCCATGTCAACTATCTGAGACTAAAAAAGGTGGCACCCAGATTTGAACTGGGGAATGGAGGTTTTGCAGAAATGTCGTTATGGGACGATAGGCGTTACAGGGTATAGGATACAGGGTTTCGAGGTTTCGCGGATCACGTACTTAACAGCAACACTCGACAATCAATCAATACTTGCCCTAGTCATTAAGCTTGGTTAGCCTTCGACTCGAAAGTCAGAGTTAGGTCTTATCCCCAAGCGACTAGGCTTTATTTTTCGGCGTATAGCGTCCGACTTGGGAACGGCAAACCCATTCGGATAAATCCATTTTAAACGAGAACAACTGCTTATGGCAATAAGTTTAGGATGCCGTTTTTACTGGCTGCCACCGTGGGGTAATCCAGTTACAGCTTTATCGAATCGTCTCCGTAAATAACCTGTAACAACTTCTCGACACTAACCTTAGCACTTTTCTTAAGCGCCAATACTTTATAAGCTGCCTCAATTGCTGACTGCTGGTTTAATTTTTCACTTTCCAGAGCCTTCAATGCTTCATGACTCGGATCTTTCGATGTCGATTTACAGGCAAGGTAGGCATCATAATATTTGTCGTTAATGTCGTCGATGTATGGGACAACTGCCGTGGGGACTCGAATCACCTTGGTTTCGTAGGATTCTTTATGACCACGACCACCGATGGGTCTGTATGGCGTCATGCTGTTAAAGGTAAGGGCTTCTCGAATGACTTTATAACCTGTAACAGCTTACCATCTCTGCTTAAACTTCGTTTCAGCCTACCAACCCAGCCATACTTCTTATCGTC
>JBKCVN010000018.1:0-3008 GCA_046317875.1 Alphaproteobacteria bacterium
CCCCCCTTCAGATACTGATACACTGCGGTGTAGATTTTTTTCTGGGTCATTTTTGATTCCTCTTGAATCTCTCCATTTATTCCTCTTTTTCTCTTTTCTGCAACCCTCTACTCGTCTGACTTTCAGCTACTTGTGTCCGTCACTGAGCTCTTGGGGTACGTCTCAGTTTTGCAATGAGTATTAATACTCAGGGTAGTTGATTAGGAAGTAAGGTAAGGTGGTGTGGCTGAGTACTGAGGTTTGAAAATGGACATTGAAACCGAAAAGGAATTGGAGTATCATACTCGCCGTATGGCCGAAATCTTACATGGAGAAGCAGACAAGGAATCGATAAAGGATTTGGAGGGTATTGAAAAAACAGTAAGGGCTTTGGTTCAAGAACACGTAACTCCTAAACTAGGGATTTTTTTATCAAAAAAGAGAGTGGAACAGAAGCTGGACGAAAAAAGTACGTTCAAAGCATCCTAGGTAAATTGAAAATCACTGATAAACAAGGTGAGAAACTAGGTTTAGAAAAAGGAAGACGCCAGAGTCCGTATTTACAAAAGTGTTGTTTGTTGTTGAGCGCGAATGAATCCTATGCAAGGGCAGAAGAAGATATTGCGACATTGACGGGAATCAAAGTATCCCACAGTACCCAACAAAGATTGGTTCATCGAACAAATTGGGAAGAGCCAATGTTGGAAAAACCCAATGAAGAAATGAGTCTAGATGGGGGAATGATCCGGGTAAGAACAGAGAAAGGAAAATCCTGTGAGTGGAAGGAGTATAAGGGATTAAATGTCCATGGGCAAACAAAAGTCGCCTATTTTAAGGATAATGAAAGTCTATGTAGTTGGGTAAACACTCAACCATTGGCCAAGAAAGTAGGATGTTTAGGAGATGGTCATGATGGAGTTTGGAGTATATTCGCTGGAATAGGAATGAGTGAGCAAAGAGAAGAAATATTAGACTGGTATCATTTAATGGAAAATGCACACAAAATGACAGCATCAAGTAATGACTTGAAGGTAATAGAGAGTTTTTTATGGAGAGGAAAAACAAGAGAAGCCAAAAAATATATTCGGGATAAAAAAATAATCAACTCTGTAGATTTCGTTAATTATCTAAACAATCATCAGCATAGGATCATTGACTATCAAGCAAGACAAGAAAATGGGGCATCTATTGGCTCGGGAGCTGTGGAATCGCTCATTAAGCAAATTGCTTCACGAGTAAAACTAACTGGAGCCCAATGGGCATTCAAAAATGTTCCTAACGTGTTGAAACATCGCTGTGCCTATCTCAATGGAGTACTAAACTAAAATACAAGTCAAAAAGAACTGCTTACAAAACTGAGATGCACCCCAATATATGATCGATTTCGATTTAGGTGTTTCTACAGTTTCAGAGTATAAAATTAAAAGGATTGACTTTGATTATTTTGAAATAGATTAGCAATTAAAACATCGAAATGGAGAATACTCTTCTGTTAGCTGATGATTATCAACAAGTACCCGATCGCCGTTTCCACAGAATAAAGCAAAACAAAAATACTAATTGACCCCAAACCGTTTACCCGTAACTTATCGGGTTCCCCTGCGTAAAATAGAATATTCAACGTTCATCGAAATATCGCAGGAGTCAGGTTTTTCCCATGTTGCAAGCCTACCGCCAACACACCGCCGATCGCCAAAAATTAGGTATTCCCCCCCTTCCCCTCAATGCCGAGCAAACCACAGCGTTGTGTGAATTATTAAAGAATCCCCCGGACGCAGAAAAAGAAGAATTATTAATGCTCTTGCGCGATCGGGTTCCCCCTGGGGTGGATGAAGCGGCCTATGTGAAAGCGGGTTTCCTAACGGCGATCGCCAAAGGGGAAGTGACCTGTCCGTTGATTAGTGGCCAGGGCGCAGTGGAATTATTGGGAACCATGGTAGGGGGCTATAACGTTCAATCCTTAATTGAATTGCTCAAAGCCAAGGACAGTAATATTGCTAACACAGCGGCGATCGCCCTCAGCAAAACCCTATTAGTTTTTGACGCCTTTAACGATGTCCTGCACCTAAGCGACACTAATCCCTACGCCAAACAAGTCATTGACGCCTGGGCCGAAGGAGCCTGGTTTATCAATAAGCCAGAAGTGCCCGAAACCATCACCGTTACCGTCTTTAAAGTCCCCGGCGAAACCAACACCGACGATCTCTCCCCCGCCCCCCACGCCACCACTCGCCCGGATATTCCCCTCCATGCCCTGGCCATGCTGGAATCTAAAATGCCAGAGGGGTTGGAAACCATTGCGGAATTAAAACAACAAGGCCATCCTGTCGCCTATGTGGGGGATGTGGTCGGAACCGGATCTTCCCGTAAATCCGCCATTAACTCCGTGTTGTGGCACATTGGCACAGACATTCCCTTTGTCCCCAACAAACGGGCGGGCGGGTATATTTTAGGCGGAAAAATTGCCCCCATTTTCTTCAACACCGCAGAGGATTCCGGCGCTTTACCGATTGAATGTGATGTTAACCAACTCAATACCGGCGATGTCATTACCATTTATCCCTACGAAGGTAAAATTACCAACGAAGCCGGGGAAACCATCACCACCTTCAGCATTAAACCGGAAACAATTTTAGATGAAGTGCGGGCGGGGGGTCGCATTCCCCTATTAATTGGCCGTGCCCTAACCGACAAAACCCGTGAGGCGTTAGGACTTGCTCCCTCTACGTTATTTGTGCGCCCCACTCCCCCCGTCGATACCGGCAAAGGCTTCACCTTGGCGCAAAAAATGGTGGGTAAAGCTTGCGGTGTTATTGGCGTTCGTCCGGGGACATCCTGTGAACCAATTATGACCACCGTGGGTTCCCAAGACACCACTGGCCCCATGACCCGCGATGAGTTGAAAGACTTGGCGTGTTTGGGCTTCAGCGCTGATTTGGTGATGCAGTCTTTTTGCCACACCGCGGCCTACCCGAAACCCGTCGACGTGAAGACGCACCATGAGTTGCCTGAGTTCATCAGCACCACAT
>JBKCVN010000019.1:0-2503 GCA_046317875.1 Alphaproteobacteria bacterium
ACATTCAGCGATTAGGGTTTATCATGGCAAAATGGAGCTGAGCCATCAGCCTCCAAGCAGTCATCCCCTGACTGCTCCTGTTCACCCTCCAGAAAGGGTCACAGGACCTCCTGAGTTACACCACTCGAAGGGGCGCTACCGTCTCCTTGTCGCTTAAGCGAAGTCGCTGCTTGATGAACAGTGTCCCAAAAGCCAAGCGTGCAGGCTTTGCAGGGTCCCCAGTCTTGGGCTGAATTGATGGGCATATGCTTCTTCTATCTCGTCAGATGGCATCAGCGTGGCGAAAAGAACCCAGCGGTTCTCCGGGTCTAACGTGCCACCAAAAGGCACATGAAACTCCTAGATTGAGAGCTGCCAGATGTGGTGTTTGCGATACATATGCAGCGATCAGCAGTTACAGCAACCGTCAATTGTACTGTTTGTAGCCAGTATATCGGATATCACAGCCGGTAACAAGATGTGCAGCAGTCGACTTGGCTTTCTCAGTAGTCCGTATCTGATAACAAATGCCTTAAAACTATAACAAATAAGAAGTTAAAATGTCTACAAGACATATTTAGCGGTTGTTCCTCTTCCAAATTATTTTTGGTACGGTTAACACCTCAGTTATGCGTATGCTATTAGACTCAATTAATGTAGCAATTCTATCAAATATGATGGCTAGTATAGCGATACCAGTAGCTGCTGAAATTGCATTCGGCATATCATAAAGTGATGCTGCACGAAGAATTAAGTAGCCAAGTCCAGATTGCGAAGCTATAAATTCACCTAGAAATGCACCTAAAAGTCCTAATCCAATATTTAGTCGCATTGATTGAAAAACCCAATTAAGGGAACCTGGTAGAATTGCTCTTTTAAAAATTGAAGTCTTCGATGCTCTCATAGCACAAAGCACTTCTGAGTAGCATGCATTAGCCTCTAGAGCACCTCTGTAAGATTGGGCAAGCGCAAGAAAAACTGTTGAGAAGAATGCTAAAGCTACTTTCATCTGAAAACCAATACCAAACCACACAATAAATAATGGTGCCAAGGTAATTAGTGGGATTGATCCTGCTACTAGTATGAAAGGATGGAGAACAGTAGCAACAAAGCTAGAATACCAAAGGGTTAGTCCAATTGCTGTTCCTACAAAAGTACCTAGAGTTGAGCCAACAAATGCTTCTGCAGCAGTAGTCATGAAGTGTGAAAAAAGGTTTTGTCTTAAGACAAGGCCCATGAAAGCAGGAAAGACTTGAGATGGACAAGAAATAAAAAATAAAGCCGATTGATTTAATTGTCCAAGAAGCTCCCAAATTGTTAGGAAAGTGCATAAAAGAATAAGACGTGCCAATCCTACAAGTCGCTTATGCTGTGGCATGTTGAAGGTCATTCCAGATCTCCTTAAATAAAGAAATGAACTCTGTGGTTTCTCGGCATAATACTGGATCATGAATATTAGGTAAATGTCTTGTACTATATTGCTTTAAAATAGTACCCGGAGCGCCCCCCATTAAATAAACTCGATTTGATAAATAAATAGCTTCTTCTATATTATGTGTAACAACAACACATGTAATGCCACCAGCATCGCACTCAGTACGAAATCTTTCATTAAAATTAAATCTACCAACAAAATCTACAGCCGAAAAAGGCTCATCACAAAAAAGAATGGCAGGATTATTTTGTAGTGCACGTATTAATGAAACACGCTGAGACATTCCTCCTGACAGTTCGCTTGGATAGCAATCTTCAGAGCCAGTCAAACGAAAATTGTCTATAAGCCTAGATACCCTAGATATGCTGGCCCTAGTATATTTTTTATTGCTAATTTCAGTTCCGATAAATGCATTTTGAAATAATGTCCTCCAAGGCAGAAGTTGGGGTGATTGTGGAGTGTACCCTATTCCTATCTTTTCACGGTCGGGATTAATACGTATACTACCAATCTTGGGCTTATCAATACCCGCTAAGAGGCGAAGCAGTGAACTCTTACCGCAACCACTTGGTCCAACTATGGAAATGATTTCTCCTCTTTCTACATTGAGAGATACATCTTTGACTGCTTGAAAAGCTTTCTTTCCTTTCTGATAGAAGATAGACACGTTTTGTACCTCGATGTCAGGTATTTCAATCATAGCTTATACTCCATTTTTGTCACCATAAAACTTGACAATAACTAAATATGCTGTTCCAGCAAATGTAAGACACAATGGTATTACAATATCTTTTACGGGATGCATTAGATTTGCATAAAAACTATAAATTATTGTAAGCAAAAAGCCTGCTGCAAAAAACCAATAAAAAAGTCTAGGCTTAAGTTTACCAGAAACCTGATATAAAAAATAGTTTTGACCTATAAAATATATCAGAAGTATTAATATTAATGTGATGAATAGCATCAAAATTTTATTCGATAGTGTGAGTATTCCGGTGCAAGAGATCAACAGCAAATATGATAAACCTAGTATATCAGCGTGTCCGACCACCCAAAACCAATCTGGATCATTATTAGATGGCTTTGAAT
>JBKCVN010000020.1:0-22064 GCA_046317875.1 Alphaproteobacteria bacterium
CCATGGGCTCTTAGGTACATACCCTCCCATGTTCCTACCCCAGCTTCCGCGGGGGTGACAAGGATGGGTCTTGTGTTCCCGATGGCACAAAGAACCAAGGGTGCCACAAAGCAATCCACCTTATTCCTAAACCCAGTCTCATTCCCGCCTCACCCTTGCCCTGCCCGCGCAGGCGGGAATCCACAATCCGCCTTGTTTCATATCCACCGTTCATCGAAAGAAAAAATCGTGTATTTCTCATTCCCCGCACCTTGACGCCCGCCCCCTGGGCCTTTTATAGTTTTTTCATAACAAAGTTTACAGGACCCCATCATGCCGGCTCGCAGCCCTGCCCCCCCTTCTACCTTGGCCACAAAATCATTACTGTCTTCTTCCATTGGCAACGTGCTGGAATGGTACGAATATACCCTTTATGCCTATTTCGCGACGGTCATTAGTGACCTCTTTTTCCCCGCCCATAACCGGTCCGTGTCCATGATGATGACCTTCGGCACCTTTGCGGTGGGCCTGGCCGCCCGTCCCATTGGGGGCATTATTTTTGGGTATATTGGCGATCGGTACAGCCGCAAAAAAATGCTGGCCATCACCCTGTTACTCATGTCCATTCCCACCCTGTGTATTGGCCTCCTGCCCACCTATGCCACCTGGGGCATGGCCGCCCCCATCACGCTGATTGCTTTACGCATTATCCAGGGGGTGGCCCTGGGCGGTGAATTTGGCGCCTCGTGCGTGTACTTGTTTGAATCGGTACCTCCCCATCGTCGGGGCTTTTTTGGGTCGTTAGCCCTCACCGGCGTGGGCATGGGCTTGGTGCTCAGCGCCTGCACCATTTGGATGTTGGAATCCTGGGTCAGCAAGGAAACCATTTATGCCTATGCGTGGCGGTTGCCCTTTTTCATCAGTGTGGTGGGGGCCTTTATTGGGTTTTATATGCGCCGCACCCTGTTGGAAACATCCGATTTCGTGATGGTGCAAAAGAACAATCAGGTGGTGCACTATCCGCTGGTCGAGATGTTTAAGAACCACAAAAAAACACTGGCCCACTTGTTTGCCATTTTCCTAACCACCCAAACGGGGTTCTTCATTGTATTTATTTTTGGAAAAACCATGATGATCAAGTTCTTAAACTATTCCAACCAGGTGGCGGGCAAGTTTAACTTGCTGACCGTGGTCAGCTATACCTTGGCCACTGTGATTTTTGGATATTTATCCGATAAGGTGAACAAGCGCTATATTATTTTAACGGGGGCCATGGGGCTTTTTCTGGCGTCGAGGCCCTTTATCCATGTGATGGAAATGGGCCTTACGGTGGGCATTTTGGGCATGTCGTTGCTGATGGGCATGCTGATCGGTATGACCGAGGGCACGCTCAACCCCCTGGTGGCCGAATCCTTTCCCGCCAACGTCCGCGCCACCAGCGTGGCCTTTTGCTGGAACTTTACGTCGGTGGCCTTTGGGGCCCTGGCGCCCATTCTCTCCATGTGGTTGATCAACCACGGCGGGGGTGTTCACATGGTGGCCTATTACCTGATGACCATGTGCGCATTGACGGTGACCATCACACTGTTAAGTATGCGGAAACCGAAAGAGAAATAATTTTCCCACCACGCCAGCTTCATCCATCCCCTGGACCCCCACCACCGCAGGGGTGGCCCCTATGTGAAGGAACGATTCTTGCATCCCTTCATATCGCTCCACCACGGGCCTCAAGGGAGTCACAGTCAAAATGGTGCAGGCAAGCATGGCTTAAAACCATACTTCTGCATATTTTCTTCACAAGAAATAATTTTTTCCCTATAAAAAAATATCAATAAGTAATTATAAATTCTTATTTATTTTTCAAAAAAACTTCTATATAGTAAAGGAAAAATTATTCCTATGTTGGAGACAAATACCATGATCATAAAATTAAGCGCCCTGGGGGCAATATCCCTATGCCTTGCCTTTTCCAGCTTTTCCAGTTCTGACGAACAAGCCTCTCTATTTTCTCCACCTATTTCACCTTTAAAAAGGTCAATTACATCAGGACCTAGAACCATGGACTCCCCTAACTTTTCAGAAATCTTTTCAATACATAAGAAATCTAGAGCCCAAAAATCCCTAGATTCTGCCTATGGCAGCGGTGGGTCCTCCTCACCTGATGAGAGTTTCAGCGCCGCTTTCACGCCCCTTTCCCCAACGACCCCTTCCCGCCCCCAAGCCGCATCGGGGGAAGATGAAGAACCAGCATCCACCCACTTCTAGTGGCTCCACCATACCCCAGGCCTCCAGGCTATCGTCCCCCGAGGGGTTGGAATCAGTGATTCCCTCCAGCTTCTCTCAGAACATTGACCGAAGAATTGCCGCTCTGCAAGAACAAATAAAAGCTTTGGAAGAACATCAGAAAGCTTTCATAGAGTCTCTCTCTTAAAACAAGGCAATCCTAGGAAATAAACAGCTTCCTAATAAAGGAGGGCGGGGCTGCGGCATCCGCGGCGCCCCCTTCTTGTCATTCCCGCCTCCTCCCCCTGTCATTCCCGCGTAGGCGGGAATCCACTCTTGTGTTCCCTCTTTTTAACTTTTTAAAACAAACATTCGATTTTTATTATTTTATGACCATATCTTCCTTAAAGGGTTAAAAGCCCCTGTTGATGAACATACATATAAGGATTTTAATCATGACCTTTTATAAAACTGCTTTTCTGGTTTTTTTGCTCTCGGCCAACCTATATGCGGCCAGCAATACACCCGACCAGGATGACCTCCCAGAAATCACCACCCCTCTGGCGCTCCTCCATCTTTCCAACACTCTCCCTGACACAGGCGCTGTTGCTTTGGCACCCGCTCTCCAAACCCTCAGCCATCTCACCGACCTGAATTTGCAATCAAATGCAAGAGTCCAGGCGTCAGAGGCCATACAACATTAGTTTTAGCCCCCGCCCACTCCCCTCAGTCCCGCAGAGGCGCGAGTCCGGGGGGGCATCCTACCCCTAAAAAACCATGTAAGATAACCAAGAGCAGAAATATATTCTGATTTCTGTGTCTCAGATGTATGTCTTTGTTGGATATTTTTTAAAATCTCTAATCAGTTGAATTTTTCGTTTCTATTCTAATCCTCATATTGCTTTGAAAACGATATAAATATCGCAAGGTTGATACAGGAGGAACCTAACAATGAAATCCATATTATACACAGCCACATGTACATGCTTCATCGCCATAGCCCCAGCTTTGTTTTGCACCCCTTTAGAAGACGACTGGGAATGGGTGCCCCCCCTGGGGGCCCATCGCACCCTTTGTGGGTCCGAAGATTCCCTTAGGGATGCACCCTCGCGCCAACAGGAAGGGGAACCCACAAAAAAGACCTCACAGGATGGGTGGGGATGGAGCGATTGGCTTTTCTTATCCATGAAAAAATCCCATAACACCCCCGCCAAAAAAACTGAAAAAGCCAAGGACACCTATGGCGATACAACAGTTACCCACGCACTATCAGCATTATTAGACGAAGCCTTGGGCAACCCACAGAAGACGGTATCCCAAGAAAACGGGGGGTCGCCCAGGGAACCCGTTCAAGACAATCCCACCCATATGGTCCTTTCGGTACTGCCCGGGGTGGTTTTATCCCAGGGTTCTGCGGGGTCAACCATTAACCTTCCGGAGGGGGACAGCCCATTCTTAGGGGCCAAACCCATGCCCCAAATCACTAATCCGGTGGAACCCTGTGCCCCTTCTAGGGTGGCTATTCCTTTGGCTGAGGGTCCCCAGCCCCCTGCAGTGGCAAGTCAAACAGCCCCCAGAAAACAACTCTCCCCCGATGTTCAAAGAAGCCTGGATCGCATGATCCAAGCGAATGCCGACCTTCTAAAAACCATAGAAGAGTGCCGAAAGTCTCGGGAATCCTTTAAGGTAAAATCCCTACAATAAGGCCTTTCTTATCGGGCATAACCCATCATCTTCGTTCCCCATCAGGGGAATATTTTTTAAAAAATATCTTTTCTGGGGTCCCAGAAAGTGCTTAAATTTTCTTAAGAGCCAGAATACGAACATATACAATAAATAAAAAAAGAAGTGCTCTTTAGGCACTTCACATACGGCAGGCATCCATTCAAAAGTGGGAAATTAATTGCCCCACATCTTCTTGGGTCCCTGGTTTAGATAAAATAAAAAAGTAAAAAACAGGAGGTTCCCATGATCCGCTTTATCGCCACCGTTTATAAGATGATCCGTTCTTTCAACTTTCCCTTCCCCCTTCGGTGGCGATTTTTGTCTTCAAAATTAGGTACATCTGCCTCCATCCACCCTGGGAAGGCGCCACAACCGCTGCCCTCATGGTACGCGGCCCCCTGGTTTTTTATGGTGGTTCTGGTCACAGTTGCAGGGTTTATAACACAGGGTCACACCAGTACCAGCAGCATCTCCACACCCGATAGCCCCCAGGTTTTCTGGCACGATGATGACCTGGAGTGTGTGCACTATTATACCCCCACCCAGGTTCGCTCGGCCCATGACCAGTCCCTGCAAAATTATCTTTCAATCGAACAGAAATACAAAGCCGAACAATCGGTACGCGCAGAAAAAGAAGCAACTCAAAAAGTGATCAAAGCTTTGTTAAAGTCCCACAAACCCGATGTGTATGCCCTATCGGATTTTTTGGATTATAAGGATCCCCAAAACCCCCTAACTCGGGTTCACCCGCGGTCCTGGGTCGAAGCGGGCGACTTTATTCAACATTCTCTGTTTATCCCCTTTGTTCCCCTTTTGTCTCCCCACGCCCAGGCCTTTGTGGCACAGGCCTTCCAGAAATGGGACAAGGATATGTTGCAATCCTTCCGGCATTTTCATGACATACTCACCAGAAGCTACAAGGTCAGCATGGGTATTCGATTGGCTCAGCTGGGGGATCATCCCTCCCCCCTCAGCGCCCCATTTCAAAAGGATTTTGAAGAAAAACTAACCCAACAAAAAAAGGAACTCCTCACCTGGCTTCATCAGTATCATAACCCCGAAAGCCCTGATTTAAAAGGGAAGGATAAAGAGCGGGACCAAGCCAGCAAAAAGCTGGGCGTCACCCGTGCCACCCTTCAGTATGTCATCCAGCGCCATCTGAATCCACCGTCTTTCACCTGGAACACGTGGATCAACCAGCATCTTCTTTCATCCTTGATTCCTGCCGTTCTGGAACAAGAGTTATTTAACTTTTTATCACGCTCCCCTGAAGACATCACTCCCCCCATGGACACCTTGGATCACCTTGAAACAGCGCGTCAACAACTAGAGTATTGGACCCATTTAAAGACCCGGCTAGAATCCAGTTCTAGCTTCGATTTTACAGAATTTTCTTCCATTTCATCCAGTGTGGCAAATGTGTTCGACGAGCCCCCATCCCCTTCACAGTCAGAGTCTCCTCCCACAAAGGCTTCAGCTAAAATACTTAATCCTAATGCCTCCTCCCTCCTGCAGAAACTGGGGTACCCCCTCTTACCCTACACGCCTCCCCCCCATCCCTCCAAGGACAAGGAATCCTCGGATGAAGACTATATAGAAACGCCAGATTCTATGGATAGATCTATCCAATCCCAAAGTTGCTCGTCAGAATCATCCTTCGTAACCCCCGATTCCAGCTGTGGTTCTTTTCCATTATTTTTCACAAATCATCTTTACACAGCCCACCCTCAGTCCTCTCCCTCACCCCTTCAGATGAAGATCAACGAACCCCCTATTTCAGAACAACCCAAAACGCCCAAAGAAGAACCCTTGTCCCACCATCCGTCGGCATTGGAATTGGTCATCCGCAACTTACGCAGGGCTCTTTCCATTCCCTCGGCCCCCACTGATTTTGTATGCTCTGCCCCAGATGACCCCACAGAGGAAGGGTAATTTTTTATTGAACACTGGCCATAAAATTTAGGGTAATCCCATGGATGGGCCTTACCATACGGGCCATAAATGCATTAATCGTTGGGGGGAAAAGGATAATCGTCCATCATGGGGCGGGGCATAGGCAGCGGCTCGTCCCGGGCCATATCCATACCCCGGCCCCGGAATCAGGGGCATTGTGATGGGGGGTGGGGGCACGCTCCATCCCACTTTATTAGCATAGTCACGATCTTCCGCCGGCTGCTTCCATACCCCTGGCCCCATCCCCGTGGCGGGGGGCACCCCAAAAGCCGGCGGTGTGCCAGCGGGGGGTGGGAAAGGATTCTGGGGAACCACAACCCCCGTGGAGGGCACAGATCCCGAAGGCACGGCTGAAGTCCAGGGGGATGGAGACGTTACCCCAACAGGTTGGGCGCCGGGCGCTTGCGATGGGGGCATTCCGTTCTGAAAGGATAATGGAACAGCTGCCTGCTGAATCACTGCAGAAGCTGGCCCAGCAGGGACTAAAGCCGAATCCCTAGCAGCCAGGGTTGATTCTGCAGATACAGATGTTGCGACGGGGGGCAAGGCCATAAGGGTGGCCACATTTTCTAACGGGGGGCCCTGATCCCCATCCAGAAGCACCCCGTGGGCCGGGGGTTTGGATACCGCCCGATGGTTCGTCCGTACCAAGGGTTCATCCCAGGTGCTTTGGGGTCGGATGCCGCCCTTTTCTTGGATCATTTTATCCACCGCCACAATCTGGCTGCGGTCATGGAAATAGTCCACCTCTTGCACCCCCGGACCGGTTGATACGGCCTTTGCCGCTGCCTCCTCTGCGGCCGCAGCGGGCAATTGAAAGGGCAAAACGGCCTGACCCAACTTAGCCTTCAGGGTTTCAATTCGGGCTTGATACTGGCGTTGTTTATCCAAGGTACCAGGGGTGGCTTCCAATTCGGCCTTTTTATCCTCCAGGGTTTTTAACCGGGCCTCCAAACTGGCGCGATAGGGCCCGTTTACCTTGGCATCCGTGGCCGTCCACCCCGTGCTAAGGCCCAAAAGAACCACAACCCCCAGGGCCTGGCCTACGAAAGTCATCCCCCTATTCCAGATCTTAAACAGAATAGTCCCACCCCATAATTTCAACCCGAATCGGGGTTTGTGTTTTTTGCTCAACAATGGTCTGTAACAGGGTCATGAACCTTTTATAATGTTCATCCAAATCCTTGCCCTGGAATTCCTCTATCTGATCCTGTAACCGCTTGGCAGTATGGTCTTTCAGTTTCCCCTTCTTACAAAATTCTTGGGCCACTTGCCGCACGAGCGACCAAGCCATGGCATCCTCAATAAACAGGTTTTTTAAAAAGGGAACATTCACCCCATATTGTTGGGTATTTTGGGGATGTTGTCGCACCCACTCAGCAAAGCCATAAAAAGGATCCTGTTTATCTAACGGGGTTGTGTAATCCTCCCACTTCGCATGCTGGAAAGAGCCTTTTCTGAGGGGGGTGCCTGCCGCGTATAAAATCCCATTATGATCCCAAGATTCTGCTTGTTCTGCTTGGTCCCAGCCCAAGGGTCCGCGCCCCCCCCGAAAATCGCTGGGCAACAAGGGCACCCGCCGGCTTTTGGCGCCCGTCGATTGTTTTCCTTGAAGGCTGGGGGGTGACAAACGCATCTGCCCCTCCTCCACCGATGATCCATCTGGGCTGGTATCAATATCCGTCTCTTCTTCGGTGGTTTCTTCCGCTCCACTCGTGGGCCGCAAGGGGGAACTGGCCCGTGTTTTCAGGGCGCCCCGTCGCCTTTGATGATCCTGAACTTCATTGGGGTTAGGGTAAGTCTCTTCATGGTGCACTTCATCTAACGGGGTCAAGGGCCCTGGGTGGGCTTGATTACGGCGTTTTACTTGGGGGCGTTTTGGACATGGCACCCCCAAGGAAGCCCCCGATATTTGGGGCCTTAAAGGCCTCTGCTGGGCATCATCCCAACTGCCCCAGCCAACCACAGTGCTGGCTACAAGTACCACCAACAGGTAAAAAAAGTGCATCATCCCTCCATCATTATCATCAATTTTATCGTGCTAGACCTTTGTTTTTTTATGAACAGTTTTCAAAGGGGGGTCAAATGTTTTTTTAAACAGTTTTGTCTGCTAGTCCATAGAAGTCCTCGAATCCCTTATACTGAATTCGCAAATGGGGTACGTCTATTTTGGTTCGCATCCAACTCTCCAGCCTTTCTAGTTCCTCATAACAGTCAAATCCTCTGTTAATCTTTTTCTGCAGCTCCAGCCACATCATGGAATGGTCATCAGTCATCCTAAACGAAAACCCCACCTGGTGGGCCAAACGATTATTTATGTCCTTTTTTGCTTCCCCTATAAAATCGGCCTGGTCTTGAATTTCTTCCTGGGATTTCAGGGGAAAGGGGCCTTCATACGCCTCATTTAAAAAAGGTATAATGGTCCCCGCAATGTGGCGCCGCATTTTCAAAGGAATCAACCAGTCTCGGCGCAAATCCACTTTAGGGTTACATATCCTAATGTTCTCTTCCATGACCATTTGGGTGGCACGTCCCGATGGATCAGACCCCCATCCAGCCTCACCCGGGGTTGAAATGGGGGGACCAAGTCTAGAATCACGGTCTAGGGAACGACCCTGCTTTTTATCAGACGGCGAAGCTTTCATTTTTTTCTTTTTTCTAGCACTTGGTTTCTTTTTACGTTGTTTCACTTCTTGCCAGGGGTTTTCGTCCTCATACATCTGTATTTTTACAGGCGAGCAAGATTCAAAGCCCGAATCTTCTACGGCCATCCCTCCTGCCCACCCCGAACAGTGGGCCAGAAAAACGCCCATCATCATACACCTTTTCATCATGCCTCCTGTTTTTGTTGTTCTTTATTTATAAAAGCACTTTTTGATTCGGGCCAATCTTTTTTGTGTATAGGCAGATACGGCTGGGAGAAAAAACATTCTAAAATAAAAACTAATAAGGTATTATAAATACTTATAATAAATAATCATCACACACAGAAGGTGAGGCAAAAATGCGTTTCGGGGGGATCATATCGCTTATACATGTGGGGTCTCTGGTTTTGGGGCTAGGATGCCTATCATCTGGATTTTCCGCACTGAAAAACAAGCCCGAGGCTTCGTTTCTTGAAATGCTGGTCACGCCCCCGGGCCCCAGCCATCAGTCCACCCTCGAAGCCCTCTGGACCACACACATTGGGCCCTGGCATTACACCTCGGGGTCGGTCATGTCCCCCGTGCCCTTTGAACTGGAAGATCGGTTAACCCTCCCCCTCATGCATTTATATGGCACCTATGTGCAGTTATTAACCCAGGTTCATCCCCATGCCGAAACCGTTCCCACCCCCACCCCCCTACAATGGGTGCAGCATCACTTCCAAAATTGGAAAACAGCCCCCTTTGCCGATGCCGAAAACGATTTCGATCTTGACGAAGGCCTGGGCGCCACCCTTGGGCTATCGCCGCACGAACATTTTATCCTGCAGGCCCAAGAAACCTTGCTGGACCTGATCAAGGATACGGATCTTTTACGCCAGACGCTGGCCACGCGGGTGGTGCATTAACCTTCATCCCCCTGATTTATCCCTTCAAAAGGGGGTACAAATAAATTAAACCTGAAAAAATATTTATAACCACTTGTTTTTTTTTAATTTATCTTCCCATATATGCTAGGAAGGCCTATTATGGCCCCCAATAAAATTAGCGTTTTTCAAGAAGGTTCAAAAGAAATGAAAAATAAATATGCGATTTTAGTGGCAAGCTGGATGTTGGTTACAACGGCCCATAGCGCAAGCAACACCCCCGACACAGAAAAAGAGTCTGCTTCCCCCGCCCGGGCTATCCAAGTTGTCCCCGCAGCCGCACAGCAACCTAGCTCTGCAGAGCCTTCTAGCACCCCTATTAGCGCCCTTAACAAGGACGTTCTAAGGCATATATTCTCATTCTTAGATGGGAAGAGTCTAAGAACAGCTTACCAAGTCTGCAAAGACTGGCATGACTGCAACCCATTGCAGGGGTGGTCGGTCAACACTGATGTAAATTTTAAAACCATCCCCCCATCCGTGAATTGTCTTCAAATAACCAGATTTCGGACCCCAGGCGAGCCCCAACACCAATACACTGCATGGATAAAGAACGTAATTGAACATCGTGATCTATTCTCTAGACTTCGTGTTTTAGATCTAACGGAATGTCACCTACACAGAACAGCTCTTCAAGAATTTACTTCAGTTCTCCCGCTTTTCCAAAACTTAAGACGCCTGAATTTATTTATCTCAAGGTTAGGGTGTGGAGTGCAAGACTATGGTTGGGAGTCATACGACCCAAAACACCAAAGCATAGATGATTTTTTTGGTGCTCTGGGCCAGCTACCCAAACTTCGCACCTTAGAGTTAAAGGGCGACAGACTCAGGATAGATGTTGTCTGTGGTTCTATACCCATCTCGACGATCGTTAAAAATATTCCCAAGATAGAAAATCTAGTACTCAATAACTGTATTTTTAATGATCCAACCTACGATTTTCTGAAACACTTTACAAATCTTAAATTTCTTCAATCTTCATCTTTCAAAGATGTTAATAGTGGCCCTTTAGCGACAATCCTTATCCTGGATAAGTCTCTCAATGTACCCCATCTCAAACACTTAGATCTGATCCACACTATGCTCTGGTTTGAGCTATCAGGGCTTCAGTACTTTCCCCAACTTCGTATATTGAATTTAACGGGTACCAGTCGCAATAAAGAATTTCATGATATGAACGATTACATCTCTGCTTTGAAAGTAGGGCTAGCCCCGCTTACTGTTTTAGAAAGCTTGAACTTGGGGAGCAACCATTTAACTAACAACATGATGCAAGACTTAATGCCTACCCTTTGCACACTCCCCAAATTAATCCACTTGAATTTAAGTAGGAACCAGTTAACCAGCTTGAGTTTTTTACAGAGTGGAAACCCTGTTCTTCTGCATTTAAAAACTTTAGATGTAAGCCACAATCAACAATTAAAAAGCCCGTTATCCAATTGGACGGCCGCCTTTGAAGCCTTGCCTTATTTACGGACTGTGCATACAACCGGCACTGGTTTGTCAGAAGCTGATCGCGAAACCTTAAAAGCCCATTTTCCCCGCATCACCTTTAACCCCGAAGACTAACGGCGAAGGGGTTCCCCAACCCCCCATTCTTAAGACCACTAAACAATCCTCGTGGGTGTAAAAAGATAAGGATTTTTTTACACCCCCCATGGGCCCCTGATTAGTGTATCAACCCTCATCCCCCAGGGGTGTGTTTTTTCAGAGTAGGAATGCCCCTATTTTTTTCTTGATGATCCTGTAAAAGTTTTATATACACATGTTTGGTTATTGACTAAATAATCGTTTAGTATTTGAATTAATTGTATTTTTATGAAAAATAACTCCTATTTAAAAAGTATTTTAAGTATGCTCTCTGTGTGTGGTCAGGTTTTTATGGCGGCATGGGCAGGGTCTACGGATCAGGACACCCTAATCGAAATCATTACACCTGGGGCCCAACGCTTAACCCAGTCAGCCCCCCTCCTTGCCCCACACCAAGGCTTCAGGGAAGGTCCAAGAAAAATATCCATTCCCAGGCCACTCCCCCTGAACCACCCCAACCTGGCCCAGATGGAAGGTTTAGTTCAACGGCTCAGGTTTGTACTCCCACAGAATTACCTGTACCAAATACTGAATTATCTGCGCCATAATCCTTCTCCTCGGGCCCTTAGCAATGTCCTGCGTGCCAACAAATCTTTGCGTGTCCTGTCGCTTCGGTTTAATGACTTGGCGCCCCAGGGTGCCGAGTGTTTTGCCCGGGCTCTGATGGTTAACACAACACTTCGTTCCCTGAATTTGGATCGTAATTACATAGGCACCGAAGGGGGCATAGCCCTGGCCAATGCCCTTGAACAAAACAACGCCCTCGAAAGTTTATCCCTTAGGTTTAACGATATGGGGCCTAATGCCGCCATCCAGTTTGGAAAGCTGCTGGAAAGAAACACTTCTCTTCGGTTTTTGAACCTGGGCGATAACCCCTTGGAATCCCATGGCATAGACATTCTATTCCGGGGGCTTCATATGAACAAAACCCTTGAAACCCTGAAGCTGGAAACCACATCCCCCGGCATCCCAGGGATCAAGAGCCTGTCGCTTGCCTTGCGGCTCAACCAAACCCTTCGTCACTTGTCCTTGGAAGATACAGATTTTGATGATGACCTTCTTAAGGTTCTAATGGTCGGGCTTAAGGGCACAAAATCCTTACAAACCCTTAACCTCAGCAATAACCATATTACCCCTGCCGGTGCCAAATCTCTGGATTCTTATGTCGGGGGTCATGCGTCTCTTAAAGAAATAGATCTTAGCTTTAACAAAAATTTGAGCAAAATAATAAAACTTTTGAGGGCCCAGGAGGCACCCCTAGGGTGATCTATTCCCCCGCTTCCCGCCCCTGTCCTTTTACAGCAGGCAGGTCTTGGCCCCGTCATACTCCCAACCGGCCATCTCTACACGAATCTCCCGCTCACGTTTGCGCAACATAACCGCCAGACGAACGTTTACAAAAGCCTGCTGCGGCTCGTCCCCCGCGCCCGTCAAGCCTTCCATTTTTCTTTTCATATCTTGATAGGGCTTCTTTTCTAAGGTCCCCCCTTCCCACAGCAAAGGAACCAGCTCTTTTAAAATTTTGGCGCGATTCTCGTCCTGGAACCATTTTTCCATATCCATACCCGGGTTAATAATATACCTCAGGCCCTGTGATCTTAGAATTCCTTGTTCTTGGAAGGGATGCAGGCCATCCACCGTTAAAATACCATCAACATGATAATCATCCCAAGAAAAATGGGGCACGTCGGTCACCCCCTCTTTCTTGACCGCTTTTTTCCCACTTTTCTTTTGGGATTTCCCCCCTAAGCTCTGTGGAAAAATACGCATCCTCGTGGGCTTTTCTGTCCTCAAGGGTCACCATTTGTTTTGTGAGCAAAGCCCGTTCCAACTCTTGTTCATCTTTCTTGGCCAGCCTTTTCATGTCCCATCCTTTAATTTTTCGTTCTTTTATGAACTTGGATTTTCCCCCCATTTGGTCCAGAAGGCATCCATGTCTGGTTCCTTAAGGCCTGGCTTATCGGGTTGGTTGACCAAAGTTTTTTCATCCCAATTCACTTTTTTCACAGGCTTTTTTAGGCTGGGATTGGTCTTCTGCTGCCTTCGGCATTTCGGATGAACTCTGTTCGCTCACCTGTTGGACCCAACGCCTAATAAACGTCTCTTTTTCCTTTCCCTCCAACAAAGAGGGACGCGTCCGTTCCGAAATAAAAGAGGGTCCATAAGGGCTTTGGCTTACACCATCTTCCCCGCCTTGGAAGGCTGCCCATCCCATCCCTGCGTGAATCATCACAACACAATAAACAGAAACAATAGTTCTCCAGTCCACATGATCCTCCCTGGTTTTTTCTTACGGTAACGAGCGCTGAGACGCCGGATGCAACGCCATGGGTTTAAAGTTCTTGGCCTTGACCACCAGCCCTTTGCCCCCCAAAAAGGGTACACGACCATCAGATCCCCTATTTTCTGCCGTCAATGGCTTTTGGTCAGGTAATTTATGCGCGGGGTCTGTTGTATCCAAAAGGGGGTCCGATAAAAACGGCCATTGCCCCGAAGCCAGGGTGTGTGTGGGTTGTGGGGTTTCGTCATTTTCTTTATGGGCCGAAAATCCCATATTTCCTAGTATGATACCCATTAACAAAAGGGATATTTTTTTCATCTTATTCCTCCATGTATTTTTTATTGAAACGGTTAAACGTTCTCTGTATTATGGTCCCTTTTCTGTCTCGGGTCAAAATTTTTATGGGGATCCATCCCTTTTATATCCTTCCTGCGCAAAGGGAAATCTACCCTTCTTTTCTTCTATAACCTGCCTCACACCACCTCCCCAGCAGCCCACATTCCTCTGGACCCCAGCCGCCGCCTCTGTCATTCCCGCGTAGGCGGGAATCCAGTCCCCTTTCCTGTCAGCACACTACCCCCGCCCGCCATACCATTGGGCCTCGGCCTGGCGCCGCACCACCAACCCCGGCAGTTTGCGCCCCTTACACCACACCCACCGGTGAAATTCGGCGGGCACATCGTGATGCTCCTCGCGGTTTACTTTCATCCGTAGGGTCGATCGTTGAAAGGCCGCCGCCCCCACATTAAACACAAAGGAAATAAGCGCCGCCTCTTGATGGGTATCCAGGGGCACGTGCACCAATTTTCTGATGGCCCGCTCGCATCGTTCCACATCACGGGCCAGCAACTCCTTGGCCTGGGCATAGGTCAGCGGCCCACGGGGTTCGTTGGGTCCCAACCGGTGCCCCCACCCCACGGTCCAATACCCCCCCGCACAGGCATAGGGTGTGGGGGAAAATCCTTCGAATTTTTTAATCAGTTTCATCGCTTGTTTGTTCATCTTTTACTCCTTTTTCATCTTGCGAATCAGGGCGCGCTGGCCAAACCAAAAAGACACCACCGTCGCAAACAGCACCTGGTCTTCTTCGTGCCAAATTTTATGCAATAAATGGTCCCAGCCCGTGCTATTAAGTCCCTTCCACAGGCCATACAGCTGCACGCCCTTCATGCCCACATACAGCATGAAAAAAGCATAGGTAATCAGGGGGCGTACGCTCCCACTTAAAGCATCTACCCAGGTGATGCCCATTTTATGGGGGTATTTGTACAACACCTTCATGGCCTCGGTTTCCCCGATCATCTGCAGCTCTTCCAAATTGTGGGCATGGCGCAGTTTCATCATATCCACCTGCCGGTCCAGGATGGCCAGTTCGTGCGATTGATCCGATCGATCGCGCACATATTTAAAAATTTCGGGCACCAAACTGCCCACAAAGCCCAAAACTGAGCCCAACAGTGTTAACATTCTGTATCCTTTCTTTTGGTTATAAAGTTGTTGTGTTATTAAAGGGTCATTCGCAGGAAAGTAATGAATTTCCTACAAAATCATAAAGGCGGCCACCGTTTATGTGTCGCCTGAAGTTTAAAAATATAAGATCAATAAAGAAAACGCCCCGGGTCTTTTCAAAACCAAGGGCGCTTAAGGGGTGATTAGGAACTAGTCACCAAGAACCTAATTAACAGATGAACATATGCCGTTGGGTCTTTTTTTTTGCCAGTTCCTTAAAATATTCTTTTTTAGCGGGGCTGACAGGCACACTGCTGTATCTGGATAATTGTCCATTACAATTGAATATATCCAAGTGTTCAAAAGATTTTAACCCCACGGTGGTGCCAGCAATAGCACAGGCTGCCTCTTCCCCAATAAGGTCATCTAAATATAAATGTTTCAACTTACCATAGGAAGCAAGATGTTGGTTCAACACCATGGCCCCATCTGCCCCCATCTTAGCTTTCGGAAGCTGAAGAATTTCAAGGTTGGGCAGGGTGGCCAACACAGGTGCCAAGGCTTTTAGACCTTCGTCCCCTAAATTTGTACCTAATAAAGATAAAGTTTCCAGAGATTTCAGGGATCCTATGGCGGCGGCAAAAGCTTCAGCCTTTTCCTTTGTGTCCGTTTCTATAAAAGAGGCGCCTTCCAGGCAAAGAACCTTTAGTTTCTGAAGACGAGTCAAAGTTCCCTGAAAGGAATCAAGGTCTTTGAAAAAGTCTTTGGTATCATCAGGCCCTTCATAATCACCCGAAGATACGTGCGTTTCATATGCGCTACGTGTTATGTTTGTTTCCTTAAGCTCGCCCCAGTGGCGCAAAAGGGGTAAAATGCAAGGGCCTTGTATTTTATTAGTAGTGAACACTATGGTCGTAGAGCTCTTGGACGATTTTTCTAGAATGGTAAGAAACCCTTTTTCTGACAAATAGTCGATCTTCCTTTTTGTAACGAGAACTCTTAAATGCTTCATGCCTTCTAAAGGAGCATACTGCAAAGCCAGGCTCCATAATTCAACCGGCAGGGCATAGTCCTGTAGAAGCGTCTTCACTGGAATCCAATTAATAGACCTAACTTGAAAAGGAAACCTTGGTTTTGATTCTTCTGAAAAATCAGAAAACGTATAGCGTTTCAGGGCGTTAAATTTTTCAGCTGTTTTTATAAAAATATCAAAACCCTGCCGATTATTGTCCGTAATCTTTTTCAATTGTTTAGAGACCAATCGCATCGTAAGCTTATCTTTGGTGCCCAAAAACTGAATAATATGGTCCAGCATTTCAGGGGGGAGCTCGGTGAACATCAGGGAGCCTGGGGTCGCCACGGCTGAGGCCCCCGCCGATGGTTGGATGGCTAAGTTGGCCAGGGGTTGATGTTCCTCCTCACCCACTGGGGCGTGCTCAACACCCAATGGCGCCACGGGGTGGCTTCCGACCCCCAAATCCAAAGATTCTTCGCCACTGGCACACAAACCATCAGCGGCATATCCAAAGCCCACCAGGGCTGCTAACCAAACAATCATTCCTATCTTTTTCATCATAAAATATTTCTTAAATATTTGTAATATATGAACTAATAATACATATAGGAAGATTTCTTCTTTTTTCAAGTTCTTTTTTATTGCTGGCTCATAGGCCTAGGATATAAATCCCTTTCAACACTTTTCAGCGGTCAATTCCAAGTCTGGGGGTGCGAATTCTACCCATGCTAGAATTTTCGATTTTTTTCATCTGTATTTTTAGGGGGGCGCCTGTTTAAAATGATCCCGAGTAAAACAAGGAGTAAAAAAATGACCCAAATCCCACCCCAATTCCCCGTACATAATGAATATGAAAAAGATCGCCTTGTGGATCCCTGCCGGACAGATCAATACTATTACGAGGATGAAGTGGAAGACGCGGACGAATAACCTTATGGGGGTGGCCGGAACGTGACAGCTCCCTCCACCCCCTTTTTTTACTCTTCCTTCTGAATGGTACACCCGCCTAGATGCCCACCTTCACAAGGGTAACCCTGGTGGGGACCATGTTGCTATCACACCCCCGTCATTGCGCGAAGCACCAACGGTCCCACAAAACAATCCGCCTTATTCCCTCTTTCCATTCCCACCCTTCTCCTCACCTATCATTCCCACTTCTTCTTTTGTTATTTCCCGCACCCTCTCCTGTCATTCCCGCGCAGGCGGGAATCCATCTTCTCGTCCCTCACCCCTTGTGCAGCACGCGCCCCTAGACCCACGCTTTTGCGAGGGCGATACTCGAAGGTCCTCTACCTACCCTTCTCCTCTACCATTCCCACTTCCCCATAGTTTCAATTTTTATGCCATCCTTAAACAATTCCCCCTTTTCTTTGGGCTGTTTTTTTCTTATGATCTGGCCCATGAAAAAACTCCGTATTCTTTTGGCCACCCTTTTGTTCCTTATCTCCCACCCTCCTCGGGCCATGGGTCTGGCGAACGAATCATCTCTCCAAACTTTTGCGTCCCGTCCCCTATCGGTGGCATTCGTATCCCTTGCCGATAACAAGTGTGATCCCCAAGATACGTCAGAAGGCCAGCCGCCCTTACCCCGGATAATGAATATCTCTGACCTTACGCACTTTAAACAGTGCCTATCCGCCACACCCGATTTCACCTGTTTAATCTTACACGGCTGGTATTTGCATACCCCCGCTTTACAGGTCTTATCTGGTATGTGGGCCCACTTGGGGCACCTGCGCCATTTGGATCTATCAAGCAATTATATGCGCGATCCCGAAATCATCACGCTTAGTAGCACCTTGGGTCGGGCCCCCCTCCTCGAGCATATAAACCTTAGTGACAATGATTTTCAAACCGATGGGGTTAAATCCCTGGGTCAGGCCCTATCAAAACTGCCCCACCTTCACCATCTTGATCTCAGCCACAATCATCTGACCAACGAACAAGTATCCATTCTCAGCTATTACCTGGCTCTTTGTCCGGGGCTCATGTCTTTGAATCTGGCCCATAATGCCTTCAACCATCCCATTCTAGAGTCCCTAACCCGGTCACTCGCGGTTTTAGATCACCTAGCAATTCTGGATCTCAGTGGAACCCCCCTGGCAGACATATCCCTCACACACCTTCAACCCCATTTAAACCTGCTGCCCCGGTTGAAAGTGCTTCACTTAGAATATACGGGGATTAAGGTCCCCCATAGGCTGCTTGAACAAGCGTCCGACTAAGGTTTTTGTTCCCCCTAAACCCGATCCCTTTTGCTTTAAATACATGGCCTACACCTTTATTGTTGGAAAACCCCAGCCCATACTCATCTTTTATACGTCCCCCTCCTGGGCGCCCATCGCGTGCGCCCCCCCAAAAGCCCCCAGGGCAGCAAACCCTGATATCTTCCCCCCTTATAATGGGTACCCCCTTCCCCCTTTTCTTCTGCGGGAAAACCCCTGTAAACCAGGGCATTCTATTGGGCCCGGTCAAGCAAACCCATAAATCAGAAAAAACAATAATTTGATTTTAAAAATAAATACTTGACATTTGTTGTCATCAAGAATATTGATATGAAATATCTATTATATTTGATATATAAAAGATCGTATGCAGCTTCTTCAGGCATTCTTAACAGGGATGGTTTTCAAAGAGCGTTGGCCCACCGAAGCAGCCATAACTTTCGTTAAATCCAAACTCTAAAGCCGGCTTAATCGCCGGCTTTTTTTCATTTATAAAACGCCCCGCATCCCGAAACACAGACACCCTAAACAAAAAGGGCCCTGGAGGGGGACCCACAGTCCCCACCCCAAGGCCCCCGCTAGGCCGTAGCCTTTATTTTTCCTGATTCTTTTTTGCTGCCTCTTTTTTAGCGTTGGAAACAACTAGGTTTACTATTGCTGCCGTCAGCTCTTCTAAATTAAGCTCAGCCTTCACCCATGCAGCAATCTGGGCATGGGTCAAACTTTTGGCTTTATCATAATACAATTCAAGAATACGGGCGTTACGTGCAGCCAAAGTTTCTTTGGGGAGCATTTTCTTTTTCTCTGCCTCTGATTTATCCCTGGAAACAAGTACCCTTACTGTTGTTTCCGTCAGCTCTTTTAAACCAAATTCAGCCTTCACTTGGTCAGCAATCTGGGCATAGGTCAACCCACTGGGATTATTCTTGACCAATTCAAGAATACGGCCGTTACGTATCTCCCGAATTGCTCTTGGAAGCCTTTTCTTTTTCTCGCCCTCTGATTTAGTCTTTTGGATAGTGTTGTCTACTATTTGTTCCGTCATCTCTTCTAAACCAAGTTCAGCCTTCACCCATGCAGCAATCTGGGCATGGGTCAAACTTTTGGCTTTATCATAATACAATTCAAGAATACGGGCGTTACGTGCAGCCAAAGTTTCTTTGGGAAGCATTTTCTTTGTACTCAACCCAGTTCGTTGCACATAGTTGTTTATCACATTTTCACTTACAACAATTTCTCTGCCCCACTCTTTGCTCAGTTTCGTCGCCACCTTTTCTGCAATCTGGTCATAGCTCAATAATCCATCTGTATTATTCTCTAAATATTGTTTAATAAGATCATTTCGGATTTGCATTTCCTCATCGGACAATGGAGTCGAAACGAACGTCCACCCTTTTTTGTGTGCTTTATGCGCAGGCTTTGCCTCTTCTTTTCGCTCTCCCTTTCCCTTAGGTGTGGTGTACTGGGCTTCATCATCTTCTTCTTCCACATCAGCTTCCGCCCGTGCGGGCTTCTTTCGGGCCGGTTCATCCTCATCCCCACTCAAAAAATCAGCCTCTTGGTCCATCGCTGCCGCCCCAGATGAAGATGCAGTCTGCAGAGAAATCGCGGACCCCATCATCACCACGGGAACAGTGGTCATCCCACCACTTCCCACAGGTCCACCATTCTGATCGTCTCCCCCTTCATCCTCGCTGCTGGATAGGGAATACGAAGATGAATCACTAGACTCATCCATGGCACCTGCCCCAGCCGGTCCATCCTGGCCATCAGGACCCTCGTCCCCTCCCTCTTCCGAATCCGAAGATAGGGGCGATGCCCCAGGCACCAAAGGCACATGCCAATTTTCTAAAGCTGCCTTAAGTCTATTTTCCTGATCTTTCAGTTCGTTCTTATAGTCGGTGCGTGCACTCGACTGCTTAATATTGTCTTCATGATCAATCTGCGGGGCGGCAGCTACGGGGGCCACGGCCACGCCGGGGGCAACCGCCATAGGTGCCGGGGCCAAGGCCGCAGCTGCCAAGGCTTGCTGCATCAACGGAGCTACTGCTTGCGCGGCTACGGGACGCGCTTCTGTATAAATATCAAACCACTCTTGGGCTTTGGTTTTATGATAAACTTCGATATCTTCTCCAGCCGGCACCATCAAAGTCAAAGGACGACACCCTGATTCGGCCACCAGCAAGGCCATCCACAAATAAACCGATTTTGAAAAGTTAAACTCATTCCTCAGCTTTTCAGCTGCTTGTAAATCAGCCCATGCCTCATTCAAAGGTGCATTTTGTGGACCCCACACACCTTTTTTGTAACCATCCATATTAATAACGGCACGCCACAAATAGCTGTGAAACGTCCAACTTTTTGGGCCTTCAAAATCAATAACTTCCTTTAAAGCCGCTAAAGCTTCGGTACGAAATTCATCCAATGTCCCCACTGCACCTTCCCACTGCGCCGCCAAAGGATAAAAACCTCGTTTTACCAATAATTTAGTTAATCCGAAAGCTGCGTCTAAACTGACCTCATCATTTAAAAAGGCAAAATCTCGCTTATCGCGCAAAAAATCTACCACGACCTCATAGTTTTTTAGGGGAAAGTTATCCTCAGGGCCGGTAAATTTATGCCCCGGTATTTTGTTTTTCAGGCGATTCTCTTTAAGGACCCGTTGTATGAACTCTTCTTGTTCCACGGGATGGGCATTCATATAATTTCTTAGCCTAACAGTATCCGCATCTTCGATGCCCTGTTTCATGGCCATCATCACCGAGGGCTGGACCAAACTGAAAATCACCAATCCAACACTGATGACCCTGAAAAGAATTACAGACTTACTCATTTAAAAACCTTTTTTATTTTTAATTACTTTTGTTATGTAGTAATAAAAATTAAACAATTCAATTAAATATGGTTTTTTTCCGTAAAAAATATTCTTATTTTGCATGGCTTGACCCCCACCGCCCCCCATGCCATGATGTCCCCATGGCCCATGGACCCATTCAATTAACACCCGATCTGTACACCTATTACAAATCCGTTGGGTATCGGGAACCTGGGGCTTTGGCGGAACTAAGGCAGCATTTTCAAAATCACCCCCAGCACCACATGCACACCCTGCCCGAGGTGGCCCAGGTCCTATCATTCCTGGTTCAAATGGCCCAACCCCAGCACATCTTGGAAATCGGCACCTTTATTGGATATTCCACCCTGGCCATGGCTTTGGTGATGCCTGCTCACTGCCATCTGACCACATGCGACATCAATCAAGACCTGGCCACTCAAGCCCAGGTTTTTTGGGAACAAGCGGGATGTGGGGCTCGCATTCATTTCAAAGAGGGCCGAGCCCATGACACGCTGCATACTTTGGAATCCCAAGGGTTTGTTGCTGATTTTACTTATATCGATGCGGATAAGGCCGGTTATTTAGACTATTACGAATGGGCCCTGCGCCTGGCACCCGTGGGGGGGCTGATTCTTTTAGACAACACCTTATCAGGCGGTCGGGTTATACATGCCCATCCCCCCGCCCATACCCAGGCCATTCAAAAAACCAACGCCTTTATTCATCAAGACGCCCGCGTGGATATGGTGATGCTGCCCATGGGGGATGGGATAACGTTAGTACGCAAGCGCCCCTAAACCCCAGTCATTTTCTCACGTACAACGTATTTCTTAAAAAAATATATTTCTTTTTATTTAATAAGTAATAAATAATAATTTTTATTGATTTATTTGATCATTATTAATATTTTATATTTATTTATAAGTTCTAATTTATTTGTTTTATATTTAAAAATTACATGAAATTATATTTTTTACTTATCTTTTACGCTTTTTTATATTTGATCCATCCGAATGCCCATAGCCACAACCCCAGTGACGAGATCGATCCCACAGCATCGCCCCCCGTACAAAAAAGAATCCGATCCTCCGAGCCCCCCGAACCAATCGATGGCCCCCTTCCTTTAACTGGTTTTTCAGCTCTGCCCGATGATATCATCCTCCACATCATTCAATTCCTAGACCCCGATGACCAAGGACTCCAAAGCCTGCATTTAG
>JBKCVN010000021.1:0-5206 GCA_046317875.1 Alphaproteobacteria bacterium
GTCTTTATTATATGCAAGCCTAGGTGCCGGCCTTTTTGGGTATACTGGATGGGGCATATTGCTTAAAAAATATCCAGCTGCCGTGGTGGCCCCTTTCTCTCTTTTGGTGCCCGTATTTGCCATTGGGTTTGCCTATCTATCTTTAAATGAAGCATTAACATCTACCAGCATTTATGGGTGTCTACTCGTGATTATAGGTTTACTTCTAAATCAGGTCAGAATGGATCTATCCAAACCAAAAATATTTGGTTTCTTTTCTTCCAAGCCTTGACCCTCTTTACTTTCCCCTTTAATGTAAAAGCATGCATTTATTCCTCTTTTACGCTTTCTGTCTTTTGCTTTCTTGTGCTGGCTGCAGCCCTAGCCAATATCCGCGACTCAAAGACGTGCCTAACTACACACCCCCTTCTATTTCTATAGAACAAGCACAAAAAGAAATATCAGAACTAAAAGCCGAACGGGCCAGCTCATCGTCTTCGCAAAACACCAATGCTTGATCTAGGCCTTTCTCCTTCCATTCAGATCAACGATCAATTATCCCTAAAAGGAAAAGTTTGGCAGTTGAAAGAAAGCAATGAACGGGATGTTTTGGGCCTTATGCAAAAATATAATTACCCTGAACTTTTTGCCCGACTTTTAAGCCAAAGATGCCCCGAAGCCATTCACCCTGAACGTTTTCTGGCCCCTAAATTGCGGGATTTATTACCCAATCCCTTTCTTTTAAAAGATATGGAAGCAGCGACATCTCGTATAAAACAAGCCATAGAAAAAAAAGAAAAAATAACTATTTTTGGCGATTACGATGTGGATGGCGCAACATCTACGTCTTTGCTGGTATCCTATCTCACTTTTTTGGGTGCTTATGTGAATTTTTATATTCCAGATCGTATTCAAGAAGGCTATGGTCCCTCAGTCGAGGGATTTGATAAATTACACTCTCAAGGCACTCAGCTGGTTATTACCGTGGATTGTGGAACTGCGGCCCACCCCCCCCTGGCGCATGCACAAAATTTGGGGCTAGACGTGGTAGTTATTGATCACCATATTCCTGAAAAAGAACTACCCCCAGCCCATGCCATTGTAAACCCTAACCGCCAGGACGATTCCTCGGGATATGAATACTTATGCGCTGCCGGTGTTACTTTTTTAGTGATGGTGGCCCTACAATCCCAGTTAAAAGAAACAGGCCTCCCGCTGCCCGATCTTAAATTATTTCTTGATTTGGTAGCTCTCGGAACAGTCTGTGATGTGGTCCCCCTTAAAGGATTGAACCGAGCCTTTGTGCAACAAGGTCTTGTGGTTCTTAACAAACAACTGAATTGCGGACTCAAAACATTGGCCCATGTGGCAGGAATCGAAGGCCCATGTACGGCTTATCACCTGGGATATATCTTAGGCCCCCATATTAACGCCGGTGGTCGGATTGGAACAGCCAGCCTGGGAACCCAGCTTTTAACATCGCAGTCAGTAGACCACTCCCTGCCTTTGGCCCAACAACTTAATCAGCTGAACAAGGAACGAAAGGAAATTGAAGCCCAAGTACTGGCAGAAGCTTTACAAAAAGCCCAGGAATTCAAGGACCATGCTGTCCTTTGCATTGGAATGGAGAATTGGCACCCTGGCATCATAGGGATTGTGGCCGGACGTCTAAAAGAGAGTTTTCATAAGCCCGTTTTTGTGGTTGCTTTTGATAAGAACGGGATTGGCAAAGGATCAGGTCGATCGGTTGTTGGGATTAATCTTGGCAATTTGGTCCAAGAAGCCAAACACCAGGACCTCCTTTTAAATGGGGGAGGCCATGCCATGGCCGCAGGCCTTACTGTTCAAAAAGACAAGTTTAAAGCCCTCCAGTTATTCTTTAATGAAAAAGGCAAATTGGGTGTCACCACCCCCGTTCTAGAGATTGATGGGACCATTCATTTACAGGGTATCACCACAGACCTTATTCGTCAGTTAGACCAGTTGGGCCCCTTTGGGGCCAGCAACCCCTCGCCTGTTTTTATGGTTTCATCTTGTCAGATCACCCGGTCCCAGATCAGGGGGGGTAAACATATCAGCTGCGCCCTTCGGTCCGAAGGGGGTAAATATTTAGAAGCCATGGCTTTTAACGCCGTGGGCACCCCTTTGGAAAAAGCCCTTTTAAACCCGGAAGATAAATTTTACCATCTGGCTGGATCTTTAAAAATTGATATCTGGCAAGGACGGGAAAAGATTAAATTTTATATCGACGATATTCGTTTTATTTAAAATAAGATTCTATTAACTCTTCTGGCACAGAAGATACTGACTTATATTTCCACTCTGGCGATCTATCCTTATCAATCACAACCGACCGAATGCCTTCTAGAACCTCGTCCGTATTAAAAAATTTCAAAGCTAAATCCAGCTCGTTCTTCATGGCTTCGTTAAAAGATATGTTTTTCGACATTTTTAATAAATGGTGTGTAACAGCCACACTTAGGGGGGACGCTTCTAGAATTTTGCCAAAAACACCTTTCATCCAAAAGTTTTTACAAAGACGCAATCCTTCTACCAAAAGGCCCGTATCTTCTTCATCAAAATAGTCATCTATAAGGGCTCGATGTTGTTGAAGTGGAGACAGCATGGGCACAGGTTCTGAAAACAGCTCTAGAATGGCTGCAATCCCCCCTGCCGGATAAATACTTACATCTGTTTCGGTAAGGGCCGTCCACAAAAGGGGGAGATTTTTTTGGGGGATATAATGGGTCCCTATTCCCGTGTACAGGGCATCTGCTGCATTCATGCGATAACCTGACAACCCCAACAACATCCCTATTTTTCCCGGACATTTATTCAGAAAATAACTGCCCCCCACATCGGGAAAAAATCCGATAAAAACTTCAGGCATGGCCAGAACCGAATTTTCAGTGATAATCCGGTGGGATCCATGGACCGAAATGCCCATGCCTCCCCCCATGGTGATGCCATTCATGAAACTAAGATAGGGTTTGGGGTAATTAAAAATTAACTGATTCAATGCATATTCTTCTTCAAAAAACATCTTCAAAAAAGAATAATCATGATCCTTGCCCGCCTGATAAACTTCTTTTAAATCACCTCCTGCACAAAAAGCTTTCTCTGAATCGCTTTTAATGACTACAAATTGGATATCCGGATCATTTTTCCACACCAAGAGCTGTTTTTTCAAAGCCGAGATCATTTCGAAATTCAAAGAATTCAAAACATTTGAACGGTTTAGGGTCGCTATGCCTATCTGATTTTTTACCTCGAATAAAATACTCAATATTTTCATTTGTTTAATAAAACCCATGTCATTTATAGATGATTTTCATTTTACAATAAATATTTTTGATAGTATTTTTTAATTTCAGTCTAACAATTATGAGGTAAAATAATGAATAAAAAACTATCCGTACTGGCCCTTTTGCTGGCCGGAGCCAACCTGTCTGGCCACGCTACATCTTCCTGGGGCGGCCCTTATGTGGGTGCCACACTTAATTACCAACCAATAAAGTACGACCTAACGTGTGACAATGATTTTGATAACCCAGATAGAAAAATGATCAAAGCTAAATCAACAAGAAATTTTGGAGGCAGTCTCCTTTTTGGTCACAATTTAACATCAGGGAATTTTATTTATGGTGCTGAACTTGATATTGGTACAGGTGTTTCAGGAAAAACAACAGCCTTAGAAGATCTTGGGGCTGCTGATGAAAATGGTATAAAAATCAAGGCTCAATATCTAAGTCATGCCAGGGCCAGATTTGGATATGTTATGTTTGATAATTTTATGCCTTATGGGGGATTTGGGTTATCAGCTGGTCAATTTAAGATTCAAGCTTACAAAAACGATGAACCAGAGCATAATTTTAAAAGAAAAGATTTTATTATTTTAGGGACATCAATTTTTCTGGGTGCAGAATATTCTATGAACAATGACTGGAAAGCTCGTCTTGAATTTTCTCATGACAAACTTTCTACTCTCACAACAAATAGCTCCGACAATTCCATCATGATAAAACCAAACATAAACGGCCTTAAGGTTGGACTTTCTTATAAACTTTAAATGATTAGAACCTTCTCTTGTCCCAATATGTTCAGGGGCAAGAGAAGATTTCTCTTTGTCCAACTATCTTCTACCTTCGTGCCTTTTTTTACGACAAAATATCTTATAGCATGAAAACTATTGATCTTCTTTAAAGCTGAAAGTGCTACCAAAATTATCTTGAATTTTGTTTCCCTTCGAATCAGCCTCCAGGGGGCGAGACCCCACGCTGCATCCACGACTGTCCCATACGCACATGAATTTTGATTTGCAATCTTGTTCTGTAAAGCTGCTTCTACAATTGGCCCAGTTTTTGTTATGAATCAAAGAAACAAGGGTGACCAAAAACACTAAAAACAATTTGTTCATATTTTCTCTCCTACAGTACTTAAAATTCAAACGCTTTCATGAATGATTCTTTTATTTTTTAACGGTGAAAAAATCCAAAGCCCCCCCAAAAGTGGTGGATGATTGGCGATTGTCTGCGTCTGAATTCAACCCGCGGAAGCTTAATTCGCACTGTTGAACCTCGTCATTCCATTGGCACTGGGTAAAATGCCCGCAGCCATCTTTGTCGTGCTTCTTGCAAGCCCATCCAGAAACAGCAAACCCGACAAGGCCAAGAACGACCATAGTTTTTGCTTTATTTTTCATATTTTTCCTCCTGTTTTTAAATGGGTAATCGGGCCTTTAAAGCCGCCGCAATTGTTCCATCATCTAAATAGTCTAACTCGCCTCCAACTGGAACGCCATAGGCAATTCGGGTCACTTTTATAGAAGAAGATTTTAATTTATCTGACAGATAATGGGCGGTGGTTTGCCCCTCTAAGGTGGCACTGAGGGCAATGATTACTTCGGTTATATTTCCAGACCCCAGGCGAGAAATCAGTTTTCCAATCGATAATTGATCGGGCCCAATTCCATCTAAGGCAGACAGCAAGCCCCCCAAAATATGGTATAACCCTTTATAGGTTCCCGTCCTTTCCATGGCCCACAAATCATCCACATCGGCAACCACACAAATAGAGGCAGCATCTCGACGGTCAGAAACACAAATTGAACACTCGGATGCCGTATCTAGATTGCCGCAGTGGTGGCAAATTTTTACTTTTTCTGAAACATCTAAAAGACTTTGATACAGGGGTTCCAGCGCGTACGATTTATTTTTTATTAAATATA